>JAPOUS010000347.1 GCA_026708525.1 Cellvibrionales bacterium | reverse complement strand
TTCGCAAATTGCCAAGCTTCAAGCGGATGGCAAATTAGCTAAACAAATTTTTGCATTTAAACGCCACTTTGACAGAAACCCCAGCTTTCAACCTACCCAAGCTTCTCTTGCAAATAAAGTTCCTGATATATTAATGCAAGCGGATAAAGCGCAATCTATTGGGTTTCCTGACATTACCAACGATACGCATATCCCCTTCATTCAACATGCCATTGCCGCCGTTAAGCGAAAAATGGCCATCGACTCTGAAGCGCAACAACAAAAAGTCATTGATATTAATGACTCAACTGAAACTCCACCAGCCAACATGGATATTAGTGAGCTGTATGAAAAATCACTCGCCGTCATTGCTGTGGCGAAAAGTGGCTCTTCCATTACCGCAGCAGATGCTTATCGTGAGCTGAAAATTCAAACACCTTATGATCATTGGCTATTGGCGTTATTGAATACATTAAGTGGCTTAGATAACGATGAAAAGCAGCAGTTAAGGATCGAATACGACGCAGAATTGCTGGAAGGTTTCGATGGCAACCAAATCATTCGAGATGTGATGCTCTCATGATATTAACCAAACAACAATGCAAAACCATCGCAAGGGCAATTAGAAAAGATGAGCCTCAAGTCACTTTGAATAGGTTCTGGAAAGCACTGCAAGATGAACTTGCATTAAGTGAGCCTAAACAAAACAAGATCACATTGACAGCTAAAGACATCAGGCGGCTAAGAGATACTGTTATAAATCAGATGGGCTACGACCCATTATTCGACGAACCTTCAGGCAGCCGCACAGGGGTTTCAAAACAAACCAAGCACGAAAAAACTTTTGGCGAATCACCCTTTGCCTCGCATCTACTTATCGCGACTGGCAACCCTTCGGGCATAAGACTTAAATCAACCCAAATACCCTGTCCTGCCAATGTCTTTATTGGTATTGATGAAAATGATTTACAGCTTCAAGACATCTCTCAGGTGATATTGATCGAAAATGGTGACACTTTTACGCGATGGCACGAATTGGCTTTACCAGATGTGAATCAAAATGCGCTTTTCGTGTACCGTGGGCATGGAACTAACCAAACGCGAGTAAAAAACCTTCTTAATTTATTATCCAAAACCACAGAAAAGATTGGTTTTTTAGACCCTGACCCTGAAGGCATCAAATTATTGGATGGCTTTAATCTAACCTCGGTTATCATCCCTGAATTTTTAATTTCATCTCCCTACCCAGAGAACTTTATCAACGATTTCTGCAAATCAGGGACTTATAATGATCAAATTAATGAGCTAGGACGTTACTATCGCCCTAGCTCTTTGGTGCTGAAAAAAGTCTATGATAAGTTATTTGACAATGAATGGGCGTTTACCCAAGAGGCAATAATTGCCAACAAGATTACACTGACTAAAATAGCATTGATTGATGTCTAAAAATTTTTTCTGCCAACATTGACTTAGAATAAAAAAAAGAATGACTTCTATCTCTTATGACTACATCATCGTCGGCGCAGGCTCCGCAGGCTGCATTGTTGCTGGGCGTTTAGCGCGTGAAACCAACAAGCGCATTTTATTGCTTGAAGCAGGCAGTCCTGCCGAAGACAACCCTGACACCTTAAGCAGCGATGGTTTTAAATACTGCTTTGCTAACGACAATGTCATGTGGGATCGTTTCTCAAGCAAACAACCTAATTGTAATAATCGACGAATGTATGCAGGCACAGGCACCGGCATGGGCGGCAGCGGTTCAGTTAATGGTATGGTCTACACCCGTGGCGATAAACGCGACTTTGCCGAATGGCCCAAAGGCTGGCACTGGGAAGATGTAGCGCTTGTTTTTGACGCACTCGAAAATCAGCTGGATATTCGCCATAGAGAAGGCACCGCTTTTACCGAACGCGCACTAGAGGGCATTGAAACCCAAGGGTTCACACGCAAACATGCTCTTAATGATGGCGATCTGGGTGGCTTTATGGGTTACAACACCATGAACTACCAAGGGGAAACGCGCAGAAGCAGCTATGTGAGCTTTTTAAAGGGTGAGAGTTTGCCTAATTTAACGATAGTTACAGGGGCCTGCGTTCATAAGATTCTGATCAACAATAAACAAGCCACAGGCATTCGCTATGAATATAAAGGGGCGATATTACAAGCCGATGCGGTCTGCGAGATCATTTTATCTGCCGGCGCACTCGAAACACCCAAGCTTTTGATGCTCTCAGGTATTGGGCCTGCCGATCACCTAAAAGACAAAGGCATCGAAGTGGTTTTAGATCAGCCCGCTATTGGCCAAAATCTGCAAGATCACACCAATGTATGTTTATTTTTTAAGGGTAATAAACCCATCGATTTTAACTACCCGCAAGTTTACGGGTTTGGCAGAATGAACCCTCGACTTGATCTCGCCGAAGGCCAACCCGATACTTGCTTAACGCTATTATCAGCGCCCATTACGCTCAAGCAATCCATGTACCGTATGGTGCCTGCGACGATTCTTCATCCCAAATTATTCAAGCTAAAACCTTTACGCTGGTTAATCAAACAATGTATCGATGGCTTTTTTAGCCTACCTTTTATTTCACGTTACGTTGATCAGATGTATGGCATCGTGGTGATTTTGGGCAAACCCGAATCCAAAGGCCAACTCCGATTAGCTTCCAATAACCCAACTGATCAAGCAGATATCAATCCGGCTTACTTTGAAAATAACCTAGACTTGGAGACACTTTATCAAGGCGTACTTAAAGCCAAAGCCATTGCCAACACACCTCAATTAACCGCTTGGGGAAGCAAACCTGTGATTCCCGCAACCGCATCGGATAATCCAGACACCCTAAAAAAATGGATCAAGCGTGCTGCGATGACCACGTTTCATTTTTGTGGCACCTGTAAAATGGGCGATGACAATGCTTCGCCCATTAACACGGATTTAAGCCTCAAAGGCATCACAGGCTTACGAATAGCAGATACTTCGATTATACCTAACATTCCTGTCTCTGCGATCAACGCACCAAGTATGATGATTGGTTACCGTGCAGCAGATTTCATCATAAATAAATTGTAATGCAACAACTTGGCTTGACTGAGGTCATAGACGCAACTTGCGTATTGCTCTTATGATATCTATGATTCGACTCTGCCTTTTGTGCCTCCCTCTTTGGATCCTAGCTCCTGAATTACAGTCTTTGCCCGGCTTGAAGCAACTATTTGCTACCAAAAAAAACAAAACCCAAACACATAACTCAGCTTTTATGACTGGAATAAATGATGATGAGATTAAATTAAACAACACCGTATTAACCAAAGAAAGTATACCCGAAGAAGGCACTGTGACTTTACAGCCAAACAAATTGACCTCGGTACCACTGTTCGCCCGACCACCACAGGATACTCACCAAAGAGAAAATCAAGACTCACGGCAATTAAATGCTAAATGCGATACTAATCAAAGGCCGCTAAATACTTTTCTTATAAGGCATTGGATTTCATTACTAGGCAAGTCTATCCAACCTAAAGGTTTTTTTTTATGGAAACA
>JAPOUS010000073.1 GCA_026708525.1 Cellvibrionales bacterium | reverse complement strand
AGGAGAATATATGACAAATAGCATGTTAACAAAATCTGAAATAAAAACAGTTCGTCTAATGGTTAAAGGACTATCAAATAGAGAAATATGTGAAATTTCTGGCTGTAAGAATAATACCATTCGCACGAGAATATCGCTTATATACGATAAACTTTCTGTCAAAAATCGTTCAGAAGCCATTTCTAAAGCGTTAAAATTAGACATTTAATAAAAATTAAACAGCCTAAAAATAAATTTATTTTCTTAAAAAACTAAGGCTTCATCAAAATATTTAAACGCCGAAACTAACTTTCTGTGACTCGATTTTCAAGCAGTTTTCAAATGGAGAGACGTGACCGCCAAGACAAAAAGGCGACATAATTATCGGGCGACGTTGCCACATCTACACGAAAGACAACAGCAGACAAAAGCGTCAAACTATTCTAAAAATTAGCTAACGCCTACCTTCTAGCATCAAGGTTTTTTCTCAGCTGATTAATAGCATAACTCAAGCCCAGAAAACCTGTTTTATCCAACTTCACTCTTACTCCACCTATTTAAAGCAATAACAAGATTTCTATTGAGTAAAGTGACCACATACAGATTGACTGAGCTGCTAGCAGCTATCTAGTGAGATGCCAGGGCTATTTGCAGAAAGGAAGGAATGCAATAAAAAAAATGCGTTAACATTAAGCATAAAGAGAAATGGTGCCCAGTCGCGGAATCGAACCACGGACACAGGGATTTTCAATCCTTCTTTAGTATTTGTAATAGTTACCCATTGCTATCCATTTCTATAAAAAACAACAACTTAAACAATATAACAATTTAAATTAGTTTGGTTGTTTTCGTATTTTTTAAAAATATGTGGTGATTTAGGTGGTGATTTTGCTGTTTTTTATAAATAGGACAAAGGTAAAATGGTAGGTCTTTATTCATGCAGGTTTGAGATAAAAAACCTCTAAGCAATCCATCTGACTGGCTAATTGAAAGAGGCCATGTTGAAAATAATTATTGCTCAAAACTAACCTGTGTCAAACACTCTCATAATCGCCTCTGATTTCCATTTTTAACCCTTTTACATACCACTGAACTTTTTTCATTTTGTGAAATTCCTGCCCCCATCAATCCAGCGGTCTGAAGGTAATATAAAATTTCCGCACTATCGTGGTGCAAAAAGCGGGCAGGCGAGGGGGAGGAGTGAATTTTGTCCACCCAGCGGGTGCTGGGATTTTTCTGGGGGTATAGGCTGAACGCCTTTAAATACGTGGGCTGTGGATTATAGAACTTGTCTATCCTGTAGAATCTTGGCTGGATTGAATCAAGCTATAAAGATGGGAAATAAATTGAAATTTTACTGGGTGAATTTCAGGCACAAAAAAAGCCCGGTCGGGCTTGTAATGGTTCCTGATTTATCCGCTTTTTATACTGTTATCTTGGAAAGTTTCCGTTGAAAAACGTGTTAATCGGAAAATTATATAATCAATTTCAAGTTAATATTTATGTTGCAAGGAAATATACAGTGCTGTCCATGCACGTCAAATTCTAGGCCCGTCACTGCATTGACATTCAGTTGAAGCTTTCCCGCATCTAGAGCATTTATAGGGAGCGCAAAAAGAGTTATTAATTGCGAGACTATAAAATAACACTAGAATTGATATAAAACTAATAATACGCATGATACTATCCTATAAATTTTCTTAGTATATTTATTTGCCTATAAGTTCCGTTCCGATTAACAATGCGCATCACAGGATCGTCGCTGCGCTCCTCCCTGTGTGCTTGCGGTTAGGCGGCTTGTTCTTGTAAGAATGCTATGCCTAGTGGTGTTAATTTTTTCTCTTTGCCAAATTTAGCGTCGTTCAAAAATCCACCTCTAATAACGATCCCGTAAGCAGTTGAGCCAGACCAGTAGCCATTAATCTGATCTTTAAGCGTTTTTTCTATTTGTTTTCGCTTTTCATTCACGCTTTGGTTTACATGCTCACCAAAGTTAGTTCCTTCAAATAGTTTGTTTATGTATTCGTCTGTTAACACTTGGTAGCCCATTTTCTCATCTCCTATCCAGTGGGTGGCCGCCTAACAATGCGCATCACAGGATCGTCGCTACGCTCCTCCCTGTGTGCTTGCGGTTAGATCCTATGAAATTTATGAACCTAATTTATTTTTTATAATCCAATTTGGTTGAATTTGCTGGGATTTATGTAATGAAAATTTTATCTTTACTGTTTGTTTCGATGTCGATGTGTCTTGCATGTATCAATGTTTACTCTTGCAATAAGGGAAATTGGGTTGAAGACTCTAGGTTTAAGGGGGGCGATGGATGTGAATACATTAAATTTAAATGTACTCATTGGAGCTGTAGTGATACGAAAGAAGAAAAAGCATAACGAGCTAACAATGCGCATCACAGGATCGTCGCTGCGCTCCTCCCTGTGTGCTTGCGGTTATACGGATTTCAGTTTGTTGATTGCCTCAATCAGATCACTTGGAGAAACGTGGTCAGAGTCCCTATCAAAGCCAAGTGCTTCACGGCAAGCTAAGGCTTCATTCATGTATTGATCAGCCTTTCCAGCGCTCACTGAGTAGCGACTAAACTCTTTATCAATTTTTTTTAGCCGCTCATGTTCATCAACAGAAATTCTCGCCATTTTTGTAGGTAGTGGCTTCATCTTTGATGCCATCATAAAAAATCTCCTTAAAAAATAAATAAATCCGTATAACAATCCATTTCCACGGGATCAGTCGCTGCGCTCCTTCCCCGTGAAATGGGCGGTTATATTTTCCTTATGTTTTTTTACTGTGCTTCCTTTTTATATGAAAAAGAACTGTGCTTTTTTGACGACATCCGTGGCCGCAGGTTGCGCATATAAACTGCTTGTCATTTGAGTGAGTGGCTGTATGATGTTTCATAGAGGTTTCCCCTCTTGTTTCATGTCCACAGAATAAGCAAAGCCATTTAGTAGAATTTACACGACTATATATCTTTGTGTAGAAGTAAAATGGTTTTTCTTTAGTTCTAGCAGAATGTGCTGCTTCTGAAATGAAATATAAAATAAAAAAAATATATAGTATTCTCATTAAAACTCCAATTTTTTATATCAAATTAGTGCCTTATTACTTCAAGAGTTAAAAAAATATAACAACAGTGTCCACGTGATCGTCGCTACGCTCCTCCACGTGACACAACGGTTATGCGGATCTTTTAAAACCCATTCATTAATTTTTTTGGTTTTAAATATTTCTTTCAGATAATCGCTTAAAATGCCTTCTGAAAAATCTAAAAGCCTATATCCGATAGTTTGCATGGTTAAGCCAATTAAGCTTAGAGAAATTTGTGTTAAGGCAAAAGGCAAGACTATCGGAAACCATATCAGCAGCATTAACCACCAGCGCCAATTCTTCAAGGTTCTATTTATACTCAATTTAATAGCTCTCCATTTCTATTTTCTGGATACCGCATAACAACAGTGTCCACGGGACTGCCGCTTCGCGTCAGCTCCGTGACACAACGGTTAGCTTCTAATCATTTATCTCAAGCTGTTGTGGGTCTAAAA
>JAPOUS010000283.1 GCA_026708525.1 Cellvibrionales bacterium | reverse complement strand
GCTAAAGGCTATCAGAGACTCTCACACGGCTGAGGGATAAAAGCGCTGTGATCTGAGTTTGTCTTGAGTGTATAGAAATTCCCTGTTCTGCCATCCTGTCATTCAATCTTCAACCAAAAACTGATAAAGTGTGCGTTTGCTAAACAAGCGCTTGCTTGGCATTAAAAAAGCAGTTCAGAAGAATAATAATAGTCAGGAGAGATTCATGTCTCAGCACTTCGACCGCGTAGTGGATACCTTGGTTGTGGGGTCAGGCAATGGTGCATTAACTGCGGCCATCACAGCACATGACCACCAAGGCGGTGATGTTCTTATTGTCGAAAAAGCCGATCAATTGGGCGGTACCTCAGCGATTTCAGGCGGTGGTATCTGGATACCCAATAACCACTATGCTAAAGCAGCCGGTAGCCAAGATTCTGTTGCCGAAGCAAAAAAATACCTAAGAACTACCATCCCAGCAGATGAAGTCTCTGATGAGTTGATCGATACTTATCTTGAAAAAGGCCCTGAAATGCTCAAATACTTGGCTGATAATAGTCAAGTTGAGTACATTTCTCTTAAAATGTACCCTGACTATTATGCAAAAAATGAGGGTGCACGTGAAGGACATCGCTCACTAGAGCCAAAACCTATGGCGCGAAGCAAGGTTAAGGCATGGAAAAAAATGCGTGAAAGTCATCAGATGATGTTCGCAGGGCCCGTCAGTGTCACCCAGCGCGAGGCGCACGATTTTGTCATTGGTTCCTGGAAAGCCCCTTTTATTATTATCCGGATGATGGCAACGCACTTTCTCGATTTTTCTTGGCGTAAAGAAAAACAAAAACGCGCAAGACGTATTACCTGTGGTGCGGCAGGCGTTGGCCGACTGCTTTGGTCAGTAGAAGATAGAAATATTCCTTTTGAAACCGAAGTAGCATTAAAGAAATTAATCACAGATGATGCTGGTAGCGTCATTGGTGTTGAAGCCGAAAAAGCCGGTAAACCTTATTTTATTAAGGCTAACAAGGGCGTTATCTTAGCTTGTGGTGGTTTTGAGCATAATGATGTCTTGCGTGAAGAGAATTTACCTAAGCCTTCTAGTTCGCAATTTTCAGCAGGGGTTAAAACCAATACTGGCGATGGTGTGGTTGCGGCAAGAGATATCGGTGCTAAGTTAGGCAAAATGAACCACGCATGGTGGGTAACGACTTGGCAAGTACCCAAAGAAAAAGCCCCGCGTTTATCGGTCATAGAAAAATCTCTGCCTGGCTCAGTGGTTGTGAATAACCAAGGTGTACGTTTTGCAAATGAATCTGAAAACTACATGGCATTCCAGCATGATTTGTTTAGAACCCATACTAAAGAAACCCCTAATGACCCAGCTTGGATGATTTTTGACCGCACCTACCGTGAAGAGAATATGGTTGGCCCGTTAATGAAATACAAACAGCGCCCCGATAAAGTACTCCCTAAGCGGTTCTTTACACCAGAATTTTTAGTCATGGGCAATACGATTGAAGAATTGGCAAAAAATGCCGGCATTGATGAAGCACAGCTGAAAGAAACGATCGAAACCTTCAATGGATATGCTCGTACAGGTAAAGATGAGCAATTTGGTCGAGGCGATGCTGCTTACGATAGATATTACGGCAAAGATCTTGGTCAGCCGAACCCTTGCTTAGGTGAAATTAAAAAGCCACCGTTTTACGCTATACGCTCCAACCCGGGTGATTTTGGTACGGGTGGCGGCATGGTGGTTAACACCAACTCTCAAGTGTTATCCCAGTCCGGTGAGCCCATTAAGGGGTTGTATGCCACAGGTAATTGTACTGCTGCGTTATTGCCAACCTACCCAGGCCCAGGTTCAACATTAGGCCCTGCGATGACATTCGGGTATATTGCAGGTAAGCACATTAAATAATTCGCTTGAGGTATACGATGGATTTTCAGCGTGAAGTTGATGTATTGGTTGTAGGCTCAGGCCTTGGTGGGATGACTTCTGCGCTTTGCGCAAAAGAATTAGGCATTGAACGAGTAGAAGTCATCGAAAAAGCCAATAAATTTGGCGGCACCTCAGGTGTCTCTGGTGGCGGTATTTGGATACCTAACAACCATTATGCAAAAGCCTGCGGTGCAACGGATAGCCTAGATGATGCAAGAGCCTACCTTGATAGCACGATCAATGAAGGCACTGTCCCCCCGGAATTGATTGAAACCTATATTCAAAAAGCGCCTGAGATGCTCAAATTTGTTACCGAACGAGCAGACGAGGTGGGCTATATCTCTCTTGCTGCTTATCCTGATTACTACATGCAAAATCCCGGCGCAAAAGCAGGTCATCGATCGCTTGAGCCTCAGCCGATCAATGCCGATGCATTGGGTGACGATAGGGTTAATCTTCAAGAAACCCATCACATGATGTACCTCTTTGATCGTATTGGCTTTACTCAGGTTGAAGGCCATGCGTTAGTGACGCGTGCAAAAGGCTGGGTGGGTATTATGGCAAAGCTCATGTTCACTTATGCCACGGAGTTTTTTTGGCGAAAAAAACATAATACCAAGCGTGCGCGTCGATTGGCCTGTGGTGCAGCGGGCACGGCAAGAATGTTTTTGGCGCTTAAAAATCGTGGGATACCTGTTAGGCTCAATAGTGCACTAAACGAGCTAATCCTTGATGATACTGGAAAAGTAATCGGCGCAGAAATTACAGAAAATGGCCAAGTGATCCGTGTGAAAGCCAATAAAGGCGTTATTTTGGCTGCCGGTGGATTCGAATATAACCAAGAACTCCGAGATAAATATTTACCAAAGCCGACCAGTACCGAGTGGTCAGGTGGTGGTATACGAACCAATACTGGCGATGCACTTATTGCCTCGCAAAAGATAGGCGCTAAAACTCGCTTAATGAATGGTGCTTGGTGGTGTACGACTATTTCCGCACCGGATGAGCCCGCACCGCGTTTGGCCATTATGGAAAAGTCTCTACCCGGCTCCTGTGTGGTGAATATGGCGGGTAAACGCATCGCTAACGAATCGCAAAACTATATGGCTTATCAAACGGAGTTATTTGCGTCGCACTCAGAAGAACAACCAAATGCGCCAGCCTACATGATTTTTGATAAGCGTTTCCGAGATAGTTATTTGGTCGGCCCTTTGTTAGATGTACAAACACGGCCAGATAAAAAAATACCGCCAGAGTATTTTGCTAATGGATTTTTAGCGATTGAAGATTCTTTGGGTGCATTAGCGGACAAGCTCGGTATTAACGCAGAAGGTTTGCAGAAAACGATAAGTGATTTAAATGCCTATGCGCAAACGGGTGAAGATAAGGAATTTCATCGCGGAGACACAGAATACGATAGATATTATGGTGACCCTGAGGTAAAACCTAACCCTTGTTTGCATGCAATAGATCAAGCGCCATTTTATGCTATTCGCATAGATCCCGGTGATTTCGGTACGCACGGCGGGATGGATATAAACGAAAATGCGCAGGTGCTGCGTGAAAGTGATAATCAGCCAATAGAGGGTTTATATGCTATTGGTAACTGTGCAGCAGCTATCTTGCCTACCTACCCCGGTCCGGGTGCAACTTTAGGCCCTGCTATGACTTTTGGTTATCAAGCGGCTAAACATCTTTCGATCGAATAATATGGCTTAACGCGATCAATGGGTGGGTATTTTGATTTGTTAACATGCCCTAACTTAGGGGGAAGACGAAGGCATCAAGTGAAAGATGCCTTTTTTATTTTTCAAACATACTAAAACGGAAAATTAGGCAAATTCTGCTCTTGGACTTCATTGTTTTTAATGACCTCATCGCCATTAAAGGTGAAGCTTTCGATGGTGCAGCCAGTAAGAGAAAAAGTTAAAACGAGTGAAGCTAAAGCTAAAAATTTCATAAGAAGTCCTTTTCTTAATATTGTTGGTTAGTTGTTTTTGTGCTTGTTGATGCATTACGTGCCTCTCCTTGGCACAAGAAATAAGTTAGAAGAAAAGTGCAATGTGTCAAAAAGTGTGTTGTTATTCACAGTGTTAATTTTCTATGTGAATAACGTAATATCTATGAATATCAATAGGTTATTTGGCAGCATTTTTGGTTTAATTAGTATTTAGAATGCTTAATAGGTAATCTATTTCTTTTTTGTTTAAACAGCGTCTTGGAGAGAGAAGTGGCAAGTGTATCAACGGTATATCTGGGTGGTGGTTGCTTCTGGTGTTTGCAAACAGCGTTTAAGTTGTTAGATGGCGTTATTGAATCCGTGTCTGGCTATATGGGTGGTGATATGCCAAACCCAGATTATGAATCAGTTTGCTCTGGACGGACGGGGCATATTGAGGTGGTTAAGGTGGTATTTGATACAGGGGTATTACCTTTGAATCAGGTGTTAACCAGCTTCTTTGCCTTGCATGATCCAACCTCTATGGATCAGCAAGGCGCGGATAAAGGCACGCAATACCGCTCGGCGATTTTTTATCAAACGGATGAGCAGCAAAAAGCCATAGCGGAATTTATTGCATCGCTTGAGGTGCGGCAGGTCTACAACAAGCCCATAGTGACGCAAGTGCAACAGGCACCTGAGTTTTATCCCGCAGAAGATTACCATCAGGATTACTTCGAGAAAAATCCGTTGCAGGGTTATTGTCAGATGGTGGTGGCCCCTAAGCTTGAAAAGTTTATCCATGCATCGCAGGGGCTGTTGAAAAAGGCAGATTAAGCGTTGGCCTCTTTGGGGATGTTTTCTTCGAAGGCTTTCAAGCGTTTATAGATAGAAATCAGTTCAACAATGGTTGACCAAGAGTTGACAAGAAATTGAAATGAGGCTTCGACCGTATTAAATGCACGAATGATTTGTTGCATGGTGCCAAAAGTGATTGCGCCAGCAGCAATGGTTGGAGAGATAAAAATATAAGGGATAATGACGGAAAATTGTAGGTATGACCACTTGGCGATATCAAAGTAAAGGTAATGCAAATAGAGAGTAAAATAATTTTTTCGTATATTAGCGTAGAGTGATTTTACTGAGGCGGGTTCAGCACGATCAGCATCATCTTCGCCATAAACTAACTCTTTACGGTAAGCAGCTTCGACTTTTTGATTGTTAAATTCTAATCCGGGTAATTTAATGCCGACCATTGCTAAGAGCACTGTGCCAGCAGCCGCAGAAATGATTGCCAAATAGACTAATGAATGCTCCAGCTCGCCAAAGAAAAACACTTTAGTGACTTCTTCACTTAGCCCCCAAAGTAAAGGGAGAAAGGCAATCAGTGTCATAACTGAGCGTACGAAAGCAACGCCAAGCCCTTCCATGATGCGTGCGAATCGCATAGTGTCTTCTTGAATTCGCTGCGAGGCGCCTTCTATATGCCGTACTTTTTGCCAATGAGACATATAGTAGTCATTCATTGCGGTTCGCCATCTGAAAACAAAGTGCTTCATAAAAAAATCAAGTAGTACGGCAACGACGATATAAATGCCTGCTAGTTTGGCAAAAATTAAAGCAGTAGAGACTAATTCTTTTGACGTGACTGAATGAGGGGTGGTAAGCGCTGATTGAATAAGGTTAAAAAAATCGCCAAACCAGCTATTGATATCGACATCTATTTGAACTTTATACCAGGTTACAAATAGAATGAGTATCGCCCCTGGCGTTGCCCACCAAAACCATTCTCTAGAAAGAAAAAACGATCGAAACACAATCTGTCCTTATGTTGATAATTGCATCAGTATTCGCAGCGGTCTTTCCCCCGTTCCTCCCAGGTTTGCCGAAGGCTGGTTAAGGGCAGCCTGTGAAAACTGATGGGAAGATTAATATAGGTACCTTTGTTGTGTGATAGGTACTTTCTACGCATTAATTTTTGGGGTTAATAAATACTATCAGTGGGCTTGGATAATTCAACCAATAAAATGGTTATCGTTCGCCACAAAAAGTTCCAGGGATTGCAGCACGAGAGGATTTTGATGTTTTAGTTGACGGGTTTACGAGTTGATAGGCTCTATGCCCTGTGGTAAAAGGGGTGGTTTATTAAATGCTGTTTTTTTCTGGTTCTTTTATGTCGTTAAAAATCCCTATGCCACTCATTGAGTTATTGTCAGATGGCGAATTTCATTCAGGTGAGGCGATCGGGCAAGAGTTTTCCATTAGTCGCACAGCTGTCTGGAAGCAGCTAAAGAAGTTGGAGGAATTGGGGCTTGGTGTTGCGTCAGTTAAAGGGAAAGGCTATCAGCTAGAAAAACCAATAGAATTGCTTAATGCTTCAGTGATACAAAATGAAATAGACGCGAAGCGCCTGGATATTGAGGTAGAAGTTATTCCAAGTGTTGATTCGACAAATACAGAACTATCTCGAAGACCTCATAAAAATAAAGGCTTACTCTTGCTGGCAGAACAGCAGACTGCTGGAAAAGGGCGTCGAGGCAGGCAATGGCAAAGCCCTTTTGCTAAAAATATTTATCTTTCCTTTGCATGGCGATTCGATAAAGGGTTGCATCAATTGGATGGTTTGAGCTTGGTTGTTGGTTTAATGGTTGCAGAAACCGTATCTAACATGGGGTTTGATGATGTGTCAGTGAAATGGCCCAATGATGTGTATATTTCTAATAAGAAGATCGCAGGCATTCTTTTAGAAATTAGTGGTGATCCAACCGATAGTGGGCAAGTGATTATTGGTGTCGGCGTCAATGTGAATGCAGATATGGCCGATATGTCGGGAATAGATCAAGCCTGGACATCCCTTAAGCAAGAATCAGGTGATATGGTAAGTCGAACACGTTGGGTAACGACATTTATGCCAAAAATGGTGGCGGCTATTCAGCAGTTTGAAAAGATGGGTTTTGCAGCGTTTGCTGAACGTTGGGAAAAACTGGATTGGCTTAGTGGGCAGCAGGTCGTGTTAACCTTGGGGCAAGAGCAAATCTTTGGTGAGGCAAAGGGTGTAACGGAAACGGGCGCATTAAAGGTTGAGGATGGTGGTGTCGTTAAAGTGTTTACAGGGGGCGAAGTCTCAATTCGGCGGTCTAGCTAATCTTAAATGAGATCTTAACCAAAGCCTGAATAAAAAAATAAAAGCTAGAGTTGGCTTTAGGATAAAATTAACCGCTTAAATAGAATAATAAGAGAGTTTGCTTTGCGTTGGCTTGTTGTTTTTTTAGTCGTCTTAAATCTGTCCGTCTTTGCCTACTTTACATTCTTAAACCAAGAGCAGCGCTCTGTTGTTAGTCGACAGCAAAGAAATATTGATTGGTCGCAGGTTAAGCAGTTGCAATTTAAATCAGAATTGTCTGAATCTGAGCTTGCCAAACGCGATAAAAGAAAGGTGTTGCAACCACCTAAAAAAACCGTGCCTGCAATTTCGCCAGGTGATTTATGTTTTCTAATTGGTGCTTATGAAGAGATTATTTCGGCGCGCACCGATAGCTTATCGCTAAAAAAACTGGGTGTTGAAAATGAGATGGTAAATCTGGCGCAATTGTTACCTACCTTATATTGGGTATATATCCGTCCACAGTCATCAGAAAAAGCAGCAGTAAAAGAATTGAATAAACTCCAGTCATCCCAAATTGATAGTTATTTGGTGACTGAGGGTGACTATAAAAATGCGATTTCATTGGGCGTGTTTAGCCAAGATAAGTCTGCGAATGAGGTTGCCAGAAAAGTACGTGCGTTAGGTTACAAGGTTGAGGTTGTGCTGCGTGAGAAGACAAAAGATCAAATCTGGTTAAGTCTTAAGCAAGGCGTTTCTGTCCAAAAAATCAACGATTTACTGGAAAAACTGAAAAAAGAAAATATATTATTAAAATCTCAAGAAAAATCCTGTCAGGCCGTTGCATCTTTAAAACGTTTACACTAGAATGCGCAGCCTCTTACGGAAGAACGCTTGGATGTCTGAAGTTTAAGTGTTTGAAAGTAAGGGTTAAAGGAGTTTAGCTGGCGTAGCTCAGTAGGTAGAGCAGCTGATTTGTAATCAGCCGGTCGGGGGTTCGATTCCTCTCGCCAGCTCCAGTTATCGAAGGACTTGTTTTCGATAATTAGAAGTAATAAAAACTTTTTTCTCCGGTGGGGTTCCCGAGTGGCCAAAGGGATCAGACTGTAAATCTGACGCGAAAGCTTCGGTGGTTCGAATCCACCCCCCACCACCATTAATACGAAGTCGGGTGCTCTTGCGAGTTCTCAATGCGGGTATGGTACAATGGTAGAACCTCAGCCTTCCAAGCTGATGATGCGGGTTCGATTCCCGCTACCCGCTCCATCTGATGGTATTTACTAAACACTGCTCAAGTAGCTCAGTTGGTAGAGCACACCCTTGGTAAGGGTGAGGTCGGCGGTTCAAATCCGCTCTTGAGCTCCATTGATGTCCTTGACACTGTCTTTAAACGCTCTAAAATCTAAAGATTTTGTTGACATCGGTAGGTTCAGGTATTAGTATCTTGCCTCTTTTTTTTCAGGTACAGGCCAGTAGTTCAATTGGTAGAGCGTCGGTCTCCAAAACCGAAAGTTGGGGGTTCGAGTCCCTCCTGGCCTGCCAGATGTCTTGAAATGCATGCTCTTATATTGTCATAGATTGCGCGTTTTGTTTTTTTGCGTGGTTGGGCGGCGTATTGAGATAATGTTGAAAAGTATTTTTGAGAAGTGTAACGATGAGTGAAAGCGGTCAGGAAACTTCAGGCGCACTAAATACCGTTAAGTGGGTTGCGTGTTTAGCGATTGTGGCGGCAGGTATTTACGGAAATAGCGCCTTTGCTAATGAGTATTCAGTCTTTATTCGGGCGGCAGTTTTATTGGGGTTGGCCGGGATTGCTGGATTTTTTGCGTTGACGACGACGCAAGGTGCTGGCTTTTTGACTTTGCTTAAAGAGTCTAAAACAGAGATTCGTCGAGTTATTTGGCCGACAAAGCAAGAAACTACCCAAACCACCATGATTGTTATTGTGGTTGTGTTGATTATGTCCTTGATACTCTGGTTGTTGGATATTGGTTTAAATTTCCTAATTTCCAAATTGATTGGCTAAGGCTTAGGTTGAGTTGTAAGAGGTTAGGGGGTCGTAGATGTCCAAGCGCTGGTATGTAGTGCACGCCTATTCTGGCTATGAGAAAAAGGTTCAGCTGTCTCTACTTGAGCGAATAGAGCTTCATAATATGCATCACTTGTTTGGTGAGGTGTTGGTGCCTACCGAGGAAGTGGTGGAGATGCGTAGCGGTCAAACACGTAAAAGCGAGCGTAAGTTTTTCCCAGGTTACGTCTTGGTTCAGATGGAGCTAAACGATGAAAGCTGGCATTTGGTCAAAGAGACGCCACGTGTTTTAGGGTTTATTGGTGGTAAGCCTGATAAGCCAGCACCAATTACTGATCGCGAAGCGGATGCCATTCTTCAGCGCGTACAAGATGGTGCAGATAAGCCTAGACCAAAAACTTTGTTTGAGGTGGGCGAAATTGTACGGGTTACCGATGGGCCGTTTAATGACTTTAATGGCGCGGTTGAATCAGTTGATTACGAGCGCAGCAAGGTTCAGGTTGCTGTTCAGATTTTTGGTCGTTCAACGCCGGTCGATCTAGATTTCACTCAGGTTGAAAAAACCTGATAAATAACACCAAGCTTTATGCTTGGTATTTTTATGGGGAGCTGAAAAGCGTTTGTACCCGAAGGAGTAAACCATGGCTAAAAAAGTCGAAGCTTATATTAAGCTACAAGTGCCTGCAGGTCAGGCAAACCCAAGTCCTCCTGTTGGCCCTGCTCTAGGTCAGCACGGTGTTAATATTATGGAATTCTGTAAAGCATTCAATGCTGAAACGCAAAGCATGGAAAATGGCTTGCCGATTCCAGTTATCATCTCTGTATACAGCGACAGAAGCTTTACCTTTGTTAAGAAAACCCCACCTGCATCTGTATTGCTAAGAAAAGCAGCGGGTATCAAAAAAGGTTCTGGTGTTCCTAACACACAAAAAGTCGGTAAAGTGACTCGTGCGCAATTAGAAGAGATCGCTACGACTAAAATGGCTGATCTTAACGCAAACGATATGGATGCTGCAGTAAAAATCATTGCAGGTTCTGCGCGTAGTGCGGGTATTGAGGTAGAGGGATAAGTCATGGCGAAATTATCTAAAAGACAAAAGTTAATCCGCGAAAAAGTTGAAGCGGGTAAGTTGTACGCTTTTGAAGATGCAGTGGCTTTATTGAAAGAGCTATCTTCCGTTAAGTTTGAAGAGACAATTGATGTTTCTGTAAACCTAGGCGTTGATGCTAAGAAGTCTGATCAGCAAGTGCGTGGTGCCACATCATTGCCAGCAGGTACAGGTAAAGACGTTCGTGTTGCAGTGTTTACTACAGGTAACAATGCGGATGCTGCTAAAGAAGCCGGTGCTGATTTTGTTGGTATGGAAGATCTTGCTGAACAAGTCAAAGGCGGCATGATGGACTTTGATGTTGTTGTTGCAAGCCCTGATGCGATGCGTGTAGTTGGTCAGTTAGGTCAGGTGTTAGGTCCTCGTGGTTTAATGCCTAACCCTAAGACTGGCACGGTGACACCTAATGTCGGTGAAGCGGTTAAAAATGCTAAGTCTGGTCAGGTTCGCTACCGTACAGATAAAAACGGTATCATCCACGGTGCTATCGGCAAATTAAATTTCGAAGCATCTGCGATTAAGCAAAACCTCGAAGCATTATTGATTGACCTTAAAAAGGCCAAGCCAGCTTCTGCGAAAGGTCAGTATATGAAGAAAGTTACCTTGTCTACTACTATGGGGCCAGGTCTTGCTATCGACTTATCAACCGTTGAAGCGAAGTAACTGACTTTTTATCGAAAGAAATATAAAGAATTTTTACTTCT
This sequence comes from Cellvibrionales bacterium, assembly GCA_026708525.1. Classification (GTDB taxonomy): domain Bacteria; phylum Pseudomonadota; class Gammaproteobacteria; order Pseudomonadales; family DT-91; genus CAKMZU01. Next base: position 16,145 of record JAPOUS010000283.1, on the reverse strand, counting down.
TATCTAAAGAAGTAAATCCGGGCTTTGGGGCTGGAGTCTCTCCAGACCGTCAAAGACCGCAGGTGCAGTAACTTTACGAGGTTCTCTGCTTAATTCACTCCTGCGCAGATGGTGTCAGCCCTTGCGGTTAGCGCCATAAAAAGTCAGAGGGTTCGCTCTCTGGCAAACAAAAGCAATTAGGAGATATACCAATGGCAATTGGTTTAGAAGACAAAAAGGTTATCGTGGCAGATGTCAATGCGGTAGCCAATGAAGCTCTATCTCTTGTGATTGCCGACTCTCGTGGTTGTACTGTCAGTGAAATGACAGACCTTCGTCGTCAAGCGCGTGAAGCGAATGTTAATGTACGTGTTGTACGTAACACTTTAGCTAAACGAGCTGTTGAAGGGACTGATTACGAGTGCGCTCAAGATTCATTTAAAGGCCCTTCTTTGTTGGCCTTCTCTATGGATCATCCGGGTGCAGCTGCACGTATCTTTAAAGACTTCGCTAAAGAAAACGAAGCGTTTGAAGTGCGCGCACTAGCAGTTGGAGGTCAGTTGCTTGATGCAAGCCAAATTGATGTACTTGCTAAGATGCCAACACGCGATCAAGCCATTTCTCAGTTAATGAGTGTAATGCAAGCGCCTGTTGCCAAACTAGTAAGAACCATGAACGAAGTTCCTGGCAAATTGGTACGCACCTTGGCAGCTGTTCGCGATCAAAAAGAACAAGCTTAAATTTAATCAGCTCTTTTTGGGCTAACCGAAACATATATTGGAGAAAGAGTCATGGCTCTATCAAAAGACGATATTTTAAATGCTATTTCAGAAATGTCTGTTATGGACATCGTTGAATTAATCGAAGCAATGGAAGAGAAGTTCGGCGTAACTGCCGCTGCTGCTGTTGCTGCTGCTCCTGCGGCTGCTGGCGGTGACGCTGGTGGTGACGCTGCTGCTGAGAAGACTGAATTCGACGTTATCCTAGCTTCTGCTGGCGACAAGAAAGTTAACGTTATCAAGGCTGTACGTGCTATCACAGGTCTTGGTCTTAAAGAAGCGAAAGGTCTTGTTGACGGCGCGCCTTCACCAGTTAAAGAAGGTGCTTCTAAAGACGAAGCTGAAGAAGCGAAGAAAGCATTGGAAGAAGCTGGCGCAACTGTTGAAGTTAAATAACTTCGGTGCGCTTGGTCTCCAAGCTATCTAGCCTGTTGTGAAACAGGCCTTTGGGCTAGCGGATTTTCCGCTGGCCTTTTTGCGTTTAACGCAACGAATACGTTTTTATGCCCGTGTACAGCATAAAGCGAAGAATTAGAGCGAAGGCGTAAGCCGATCATCACGACGCGTTTAGGGAGTACTGATGACCTACTCATTTACTGAAAAGAAACGAATCAGGAAAAATTTCGGAAAATTTCAGCAAGTTATGGACGTGCCTTATTTGTTGGCCATCCAGCTGGATTCATACCGAAAGTTTACTCAGGCAGGTATCGCGCATAATGATCGGGGCAATGTGGGCTTGCATGCCGCATTTCAATCTGTTTTCCCAATTGTTAGCTATTCAGGCAATGCAGCGCTTGAATACGTCAGCTACAAATTGGGTGAGCCTGTGTTTGATGTGGCGGAATGTACGCTACGAGGCGTCACTTATGCAGTGACTTTACGCGTTCGCGTCCGATTGATTATTTATGATAAAGAATCTAGCAATAAAGCAATTAAGGACATTAAAGAGCAAGAAGTTTACATGGGCGAAATCCCATTAATGACGGAAAATGGTACCTTTGTTATCAATGGTACTGAGCGGGTTATCGTATCCCAGCTTCACCGTTCACCTGGTGTGTTCTTTGATCATGATAAAGGCAAAACCCATTCATCAGGTAAGCTTTTATATTCTGCTCGTGTTATCCCTTACCGTGGTTCATGGTTAGACTTCGAATTCGATGCGAAAGACATTGTTTATGTGCGTATCGATCGTCGCCGTAAATTACCAGCGACTATTTTATTAAGAGCGCTAGGCTATACCTCCGAAGAAATGTTAGACATGTTCTTCGATACCGATACCTTCTCTTTGACCGATGAAAAGATTGTATTAGATCTTGTACCTGACCGCTTACGTGGTGAGGTTGCATCGTTTGATATTGCTGATGAATCTGGCAAGGTGATTGTCGAAGAAGGGCGTCGTATTACTAGTCGTCATATTCGTCAAATGTCTAAGGCAGGTCTTGAGCAGTTAGAAGTTCCATTAGACTATCTATTGGGCCGCTCACTGGCTAAAAATATTATCGACACCAGCACGGGTGAAGTGTTAGTTGAATGTAACACTGAAATGTCTGAAGAAGTATTAGAGAAGCTTCGAGATGCAAAAATCGACAGCTTTGAGACCATTTATAGTAATGAATTAGATTGCGGTCCTTACATTTCAGAAACCTTAAAAACCGATCTAACCCGTGATGAGTTAGACGCGTTGGTTGAAATTTACCGCATGATGCGTCCGGGTGAGCCACCAACGAAAGACGCTGCTGAAAACCTATTCCAAAACTTATTCTTCACTGAAGAGCGCTATGACTTATCTGCGGTAGGCCGTATGAAGTTTAATAAGCGTTTGGGCCGTGACGAAATTACAGGTTCTGGTGCGTTATCAAAAGAAGATATCGTTGATGTCCTTAAGTTATTAATCGACATCCGTAACGGTAAAGGCGTTATTGATGATATCGATCACTTAGGAAACCGCCGTGTACGTTCTGTTGGTGAAATGGCAGAAAATCAATTCCGTGTAGGTCTTGTTCGTGTTGAACGCGCAGTGAAAGAGCGTTTATCACAAGCCGAATCTGAAGGCTTAATGCCACAAGATTTAATTAATGCCAAGCCTGTTGCGGCAGCCATCAAAGAATTCTTTGGCTCTAGCCAATTATCGCAATTTATGGATCAAAACAATCCATTGTCAGAGATTACGCATAAGCGCCGTGTATCTGCATTAGGCCCTGGTGGTTTGACTCGTGAACGCGCAGGCTTTGAAGTGCGTGACGTTCACCCAACCCATTATGGCCGTGTTTGTCCTATCGAAACACCTGAAGGGCCAAACATTGGTTTGATTAACTCGTTGGCGACTTATTCTCGTACTAATGAATACGGCTTTTTGGAAAGCCCTTATGCCAAAGTGGTTGATGGCAAAGTGACGGGTGAAATTGAATATTTTTCAGCCATTAATGAATACGAATATGTTATCGCACAGGCTTCTTCTGTACTAAATGAAGATGGTCAATTTACTGAAGAGTTAGTCAGTGCCAGACACCAGCATGAATTTAGTCTCGTGTCGCCTGAGCAAGTTCAATATATGGATGTATCACCAAAGCAAGTGGTCTCTGTAGCGGCATCGATGATTCCATTTCTTGAGCACGATGATGCGAACCGTGCCTTGATGGGGTCGAACATGCAACGTCAGGCGGTTCCAACATTGATGGCCGATAAGCCGTTGGTTGGCACAGGTATGGAGCGTACTGTTGCGCGTGACTCTGGTGTGTGTGTGGTTGCTAAACGTGGCGGTACTATTCACAGTGTCGATGCAGGCCGAATCGTTGTCCGTGTTAATGATGACGAATCTGAGACGGGTGAAGCGCCAGTTGATATTTATAACTTGGTTAAATACACCCGCTCTAATCAAAATACGTGCATTAACCAACGACCATTAGTGGCCAAAGGTGACACCATTGCACGTGGCGATATCTTGGCTGATGGCCCATCGGTTGATATGGGTGAGTTAGCGCTTGGTCAAAACATGCGTATCGCATTTATGCCTTGGAATGGCTACAACTTTGAGGATTCGATTCTTGTATCAGAACGTGTTGTTCAAGAAGACCGTTTTACTACTATTCACATTCAAGAATTAACCTGTATTGCGCGTGATACTAAATTAGGTTCAGAAGAAATTACTTCAGATATTCCTAATGTCGGTGAAGCGGCATTATCGAAGCTTGATGAGTCGGGTATCGTGTATATAGGTGCCGAAGTTAATGCAGGTGACATCCTTGTAGGTAAAGTAACACCTAAAGGTGAAACGCAATTAACCCCAGAAGAAAAACTATTACGTGCCATCTTTGGTGAAAAAGCTTCTGATGTTAAAGATACCTCTTTGCGTGTAGGTACTAGCACCAAAGGTACTGTCATCGATGTTCAAGTATTTACACGAGATGGCCTAGAAAAAGACCAGCGTTCACTGGATATCGAAAAAGCACAGCTTGACGATTATCGCAAAGATTTGAACCAAGAATTCTCAATCATCGAAGATGCCACTTTCTCACGTCTGAAGTCGTTGTTGGTAGGGCAAGAAGTGAAAGCCGGTGTTGGTGTTGAGAAGGGGAGTACCCTAACTCAGGAAGCCGCTGATAGCTTCACCAGCGATCATTGGTTCAAGCTTCGCATGAAAGATGGCGAGTTAAATGCTGAACTAGATAAAGCCGAGAAAACCTTAGTTGATTACCGTAAAGAATTGGATGATCGCTTCGAATTGAAGAAGAAGAAAATTCAAAGCGGTGATGATCTAGCGCCAGGTGTCCTTAAGATTGTTAAGGTTTATCTTGCGATAAAACGTCGTATCCAGCCTGGTGATAAGATGGCCGGTCGTCACGGTAACAAAGGTGTTATCTCGGTTATCAAGCCAGTTGAAGACATGCCTTACGATGAGAAGGGTGAGCCGGTTGATATCGTGCTTAACCCACTGGGTGTACCTTCACGTATGAACGTGGGTCAGATTCTCGAGACGCATTTAGGTATGGCTGCGCACGGCTTAGGTCAGAAAATCGACGACATGATGCGCCAGCAGCGTGCAATGTCTGAAATTCGTGGGTTCATTGAGCAAGTCTACAATGAAAACGCAGCGCAAAAAGAAGATATCAGCGCATTTACTGACGAAGAAGTGATTGAGTTAGCGTCTAATTTGCGTGGCGGTGTTCCAATGGCGACACCTGTCTTTGACGGTGCGCAAGAGACAGAAATCAAACGTTTACTAGAGCTTGCAGATATTCCGGATAGCGGTCAGATTAACTTGTACGATGGTCGTACAGGTGATTTGTTTACCCGCCCTGTAACAGTCGGTTACATGTACATGCTTAAGCTTAACCACTTGGTTGACGATAAGATGCATGCCCGTTCAACAGGTTCTTATAGTCTCGTTACTCAACAACCATTAGGCGGTAAAGCTCAATTCGGTGGTCAGCGTTTTGGGGAAATGGAAGTATGGGCGCTAGAAGCATATGGCGCTGCTTACACCCTGCAAGAAATGCTTACCGTTAAATCGGATGATGTTAGCGGGCGTACCAAAATGTATAAAAACATTGTCGATGGAAATCATAGTATGGAGCCAGGAATGCCAGAGTCATTTAATGTGTTAGTTAAGGAGATACGTTCATTAGGTATCGATATCGACCTAGACACTGAATAACAAATTAACAAACACAGGTTGCAGACGCGTTAAGTCTGCAACAAAGATTTCCTGAGCGCAGCTCAGACTGTTGGAGAAAAAGCCTTGAAAGACTTATTAAATATACTCAAGTCCCAGGGACAATCAGAAGAATTTGATTCGATTAAAATTGGATTGGCCTCCCCTGAAATGATTCGGTCTTGGTCTTTTGGTGAAGTCAAAAAACCTGAAACCATCAACTACCGTACGTTTAAGCCAGAGCGTGACGGATTATTTTGCGCTAAGATTTTTGGCCCAATTAAAGATTATGAGTGCTTGTGTGGAAAATATAAGCGATTAAAGCATCGTGGCGTTATCTGTGAGAAGTGTGGTGTTGAAGTTGCATTAGCTAAAGTGCGTCGTGAGCGTATGGCGCATATCGAACTTGCGGCACCTGTAGCACACATTTGGTTCTTAAAATCTTTACCTTCCCGTATTGGTCTTTTGCTTGATATGACCTTGCGTGACATTGAGCGCATTCTTTATTTTGAATCCTATGTCGTTGTTGATCCTGGTATGACCACGCTGGAGCAAGGTCAGTTGCTTAATGATGAACAATACTTTGAGGCGCTTGAAGAATTCGGTGATGAATTTACGGCGAAAATGGGCGCAGAGGCCATTCAATCGTTAATGTTGGATTTGGATCTTGAAGAAACCATCAACCAGCTTCGCGAAGAAATTCCACAAACAAACAGTGAAACCAAAATTAAGAAGCTGTCTAAGCGCTTAAAAATTATGGAAGCCTTCTTAAACTCTGGTAATAAGCCTGAGTGGATGATCATGAAGGTTCTTCCGGTGCTTCCGCCAGATCTTCGTCCATTAGTTCCTTTGGATGGTGGCCGTTTTGCGACGTCTGATCTTAATGACTTATATCGCCGCGTTATCAACCGTAACAATCGTTTAAAGCGCCTTTTAGATCTTAGCGCACCGGATATTATTGTTCGTAATGAAAAGCGTATGTTGCAAGAATCCGTCGATGCCTTGCTTGATAATGGTCGAAGAGGGCGTGCGATTACTGGCTCTAACAAGCGACCATTAAAATCACTTGCAGACATGATCAAAGGTAAACAGGGGCGTTTTCGTCAGAATCTATTGGGTAAGCGTGTTGATTACTCAGGTCGTTCGGTTATCGTTGTTGGTCCTACTCTTCGTTTACACCAGTGCGGTCTGCCTAAAAAGATGGCATTGGAATTATTCAAACCCTTCATTTTTGGTCGATTAGAGAATCTTGGTTTAGCGACAACCATTAAAGCGGCTAAGAAAATGGTAGAGCGTGAACCTCCAGAGGTTTGGGATATCCTTGCGGAGGTTATCCGCGAGCATCCTGTTATGCTTAACCGTGCACCGACTCTACATAGATTGGGTATTCAGGCATTTGAGCCGGTACTTATCGAAGGTAAAGCTATCCAATTGCACCCACTCGTTTGTGCGGCCTTTAATGCCGACTTCGACGGTGACCAAATGGCGGTACATGTGCCATTGACAATCGAAGCGCAGCTAGAAGCGCGAGCGTTGATGATGTCAACAAACAACATCTTATCGCCAGCTTCAGGTGAGCCAATCATCGTACCTTCTCAGGACGTTGTACTAGGCCTTTATTGGATGACGCGTGAACGTATCAATGCAAAAGGCGAGGGTATGTACTTTGCATCGCCTTCAGAGGTTAGCCGTGCCTATGTAACCGGGCAAGTGGATCTCCAAGCGCGCGTTAAAGTGCGTGTGACTGATACGCACATCGTTGATGAGCAACCAACTGAAAAAACCGCATTAACCGCAACCACTGTTGGTCGAGTATTGCTGTGGGAAAAAGTCCCACCAGGTTTATCATTCGGCCTTGTTAACCGTGACATGAATAAAAAAGCGATCTCTGCGTTACTTGATGAGAGCTATCGTTTATGCGGATTAAAGAAAACCGTTATCCTTGCTGACCAGCTTATGTATACGGGATTTGAATATTCAACGCGTTCTGGCTGTTCGATCGGTGTTAACGACTTTGCGATTCCTGAAGAAAAAGCAAAAATCATTGGTGATGCCGAAGCTGAAGTACAGCAAATTGCGGAACAGTTTAATTCTGGCCTTGTTACCCAAGGTGAAAAATATAACAAAGTCATCGATATCTGGTCGCGTGCTAATGACCTAGTTGCTTCTGCGATGATGGAAGGTATCAGTCAAGAAACTGTTAAAAACAAAGACGGTGAAGACGAAAAGCAAGCCTCCTTTAACTCGGTTTATATCTATGCGGATTCAGGTGCAAGGGGTTCTCCTGCGCAGATTCGTCAGTTAGCGGGTATGCGTGGTTTGATGGCTAAACCCGATGGCTCGATCATCGAAACCCCAATTACCTCAAATTTCCGTGAAGGCTTGAGCGTATCGCAATACTTCATCTCGACTCACGGAGCACGTAAAGGTTTGGCCGATACCGCTTTGAAAACAGCAAACTCGGGTTACTTAACCCGTCGTTTGGTTGATGTGGCACAAGATGTTGTTATCACTGAGCGTGACTGTGGGACACAGCAGGGTATCACCATGACGCCAATCATTGAGGGTGGCGACATTATCGAAACCCTAGGTGGTCGAGTCTTGGGTCGTACTGTGCTTAAAGATGTGATGAAGCCTGGTAGCGATACTGAAGTGGCTATTCCAGCAGGTACATTGTTAGATGAAGACTGGGTTGCTCGATTAGATAAATTAGCCATCGATGAAATTGAAGTACGCTCCACCATCACTTGTGAATTAAAGCATGGTGTGTGTGCTAAGTGTTATGGCCGTGATTTGGCGCGTGGTCATGAAGTTAATATCGGTGAAGCGACTGGTGTAATCGCTGCGCAGTCGATCGGTGAGCCTGGAACTCAGTTAACCATGCGTACGTTCCATATCGGTGGTGCGGCATCTAGAGCAACAGCAGACGATAACATCCAAGTTAAGCATGACGGTTCTATCCGCTTGCACAATGTGAAGGTGGTTGAAAAAGAAGACGGTAAGTTGGTTGCGACGTCGCGTTCTGGTGAGCTATCCGTTGTTGATAAATCAGGCCGTGAGCGTGAGCGCTATAAGCTGGTTTATGGTGCAACCATCAATTTTAAAGATGGTCAGGAAATCACAGCGGGCAGTGTTGTTGCTAACTGGGATCCGCACATGCATCCAATCATCACTGAAGTTGCCGGTAAGGTGAAATTCAGCGGAATGGATGAAGGCATTTCCGTCACTCGCCAAACGGACGAATTGACGGGTCTTACCAACATTCGTGTTATCGATCCAAATGAACGTCCAGCAGCTGGTAAAGATGTTAAGCCAGCCATTACCCTAGTCGATGAAGAAGGTAATGAGCTATGCTTGGCCGGTACTTCATTGCCGGCGCACTACTTCTTGCCAGCAAATGCGATCATTGCAATGAGTGATGGCGATCAAGTGCAAGTAGGTGACGCTTTAGCCCGTATTCCTCAAGAAGGTTCGAAAACACGCGATATCACCGGTGGTCTTCCGCGGGTTGCTGACTTGTTTGAAGCAAGAAAGCCAAAAGAATCTGCAATCTTGGCAGAAATTACAGGTACCGTCAGCTGGGGTAAAGAAACCAAAGGCAAGCGTCGTTTGGTGATTACTCCTCCAGAAGGCACCGTATTACCAGATGGTAAAGACCATTACGAAGCCTTAATTCCTAAATGGCGTAACTTCTCAGTATTTGAGGGTGAAACTGTTGAGAAAGGTGAAGTGGTATCCGAAGGTCCATCCAATCCACACGATATTCTTCGCTTAAAAGGTGTGGTTGCACTCGCTAACTATATCGTTAATGAAGTACAAGATGTATATCGTCTGCAAGGTGTAAAAATTAACGATAAGCACATTGAGGTAATTATTCGACAGATGCTACGTAAAACAGAAATTACCCATGTGGGCGATTCTAGTTTTATTAAAGGCGAGCAAATCGAGTTGTCTCGTGTCGTTGAAGAAAACGAGAAGCTTGAGAAAGATGGTAAGATTCCAGCGCGTTTTGAGCGTCTATTATTGGGTATCACCAAAGCGTCACTTGCAACCGAAAGCTTCATTTCGGCAGCGTCTTTCCAAGAAACCACTCGTGTTCTTACCGAAGCGGCTGTTCATGGTAAGCGAGATTATTTGCGTGGCCTTAAAGAGAATGTGGTTGTTGGTCGCTTGATTCCAGCGGGTACAGGTCTTGCGTATCATCAGAAGCGTAAAGATAGTCGTGATACTGAAGAGAGCATGGTTTCAGCGCAAGATGTCGAAGCAGCATTGGCTGAAGCTTTTGCAGAAGGAAACGGCGAATAAATTCGTCGCTTTCTTTGTAAAGAATTAGTCGAGCATTGGCTTGACTGATCAGGAAGTGAACTATATTATTCGCTTCCTTAATTTTGGGCCTGCAAGCTGTTGCTTGTTTGTGGGTGAAAAAACTAACAATTGGAGTAAATAATGGCAACGATCAATCAATTGGTCCGTAAGCCGAGAAAGCGCAAAGCTGTCGCCAGTGATGTAAGAGCATTACAAGGTTGTCCTCAGCGTCGTGGCGTATGTACTCGTGTATATACCACCACACCTAAGAAGCCTAACTCTGCATTGCGTAAGGTATGTCGTGTCCGTCTAACCAATGGTTATGAAGTGTCTTCCTACATCGGTGGTGAAGGTCATAACCTACAAGAGCATAGTGTTGTTCTTATCCGTGGCGGTCGTGTAAAAGACTTACCAGGTGTTCGTTATCATACCGTTCGCGGTACTCTTGATACACAAGGTGTTAACGATAGAAAGCAAGGTCGTTCTAAGTACGGTACTAAACGTCCTAAGTCTTAATAGATCCGGATAAACATTTAATTAATAGGTTTTTGTCAATCTGACAGTAAGGCTGGGCTAAGTCCCAGGTAGACCTGAAGAAAAGGTAATATCATGCCAAGAAGACGAGTCGTCGCAAAACGCGAGATCCTGCCAGATCCTAAATATGGGAATACCACACTGGCGAAGTTTATGAACCATGTCATGGTCAGTGGTAAAAAATCCGTCGCAGAAAGCATTGTTTATGGTGCTTTAGATATCGTTGAAGAAAAAGTGGGTAGTGACCCTCTGCAAGTGTTTGATGAAGCACTTGAGAATGTTGCACCTAAGGTTGAGGTTAAGTCACGCCGTGTCGGTGGTGCAACTTACCAAGTACCTGTTGAAGTTCGTCCATCACGTCGAACAGCGTTATCTATGCGTTGGATTGTTGAATATTCGCGTAATCGCGGTGAGAAGTCTATGAAGCAACGCTTGGCAGGCGAGTTAATTGACGCCTCACAAGGCAAAGGAAATGCAGTGAAAAAACGTGAAGATGTGCATCGTATGGCAGAAGCCAACAAAGCATTTTCTCACTTCCGTTTCTAATAGTAAGGAGTCAGATAAATGGCACGTCAAACCCCTATTAATCGATACCGTAATATCGGTATCTGTGCACACGTTGACGCGGGTAAGACCACGACAACTGAGCGTGTACTTTTCTATACTGGTCTGAGCCATAAAATTGGTGAGGTGCACGACGGTGCAGCAACAATGGACTGGATGGAACAAGAACAAGAGCGTGGTATTACTATCACCTCGGCTGCAACGACTTGTTTCTGGGCGGGTATGCAGCAACAATTCGATCAGCACCGTGTAAACATCATCGACACCCCGGGACACGTTGACTTTACTATCGAAGTAGAGCGTTCATTGCGTGTTCTAGATGGTGCGGTTGTTGTACTTTGTGGATCTTCTGGTGTTCAGCCACAAACTGAAACCGTATGGCGTCAAGCTGATAAGTATGAAGTTCCTCGTATGGTTTTCGTCAATAAAATGGACCGTGCAGGTGCGGACTTCCAGATGGTTGTCGATCAATTGCGTGACCGTTTGAACGCAAATGCTGTACCTATGCAAATGACTATTGGCGCAGAAGACGAATTTAAAGGCGTTGTTGACCTTGTTAAGATGAAGGCCATTCTTTGGAATGAAGCTGATCAAGGTATGACGTTTGAATACGGTGATATCCCAGCAGATCTTCAAGATACTTGTGATGAAATGCGTGAGTACATGGTAGAAGCTGCTGCTGAAGCCAAAGAAGAGTACATGGAGAAATACCTTGAAGAAGGTGAGTTAACCGAAGAAGAAATCATCGACGGCATCCGTACACGTACGCTTGCTAACGAAATCATCCCTGTATTTGGCGGTTCAGCCTTTAAAAACAAAGGTGTTCAAGCAGTTCTTGATGCGGTAATCCAGTACATGCCTTCGCCGATAGAAGTTAAGGCGATCGAAGGTACATTGGAAGATGGTGAAACTGTTGAAGCGCGTGAAGCTGATGACGATGCACCGTTTTCAGCCTTGGCATTTAAAATCGCCACTGACCCATTTGTGGGTACATTAACCTTCTTCCGTTGCTACTCAGGTAAGCTTGAAAGCGGCACTGCGGTTTATAACTCAGTAAAAATGAAGAAAGAGCGTGTTGGTCGTATGGTGCAAATGCACTCAAATGATCGTCAAGAAATCAAAGAGGTATTGGCGGGTGATATTGCCGCAGCCATCGGTCTTAAGGATGTAACCACAGGTGATACTCTGTGTGATGCAGACAACAAGATCGTTCTTGAGCGTATGGAATTCCCAGAGCCTGTTATCTCTGTTGCGGTTGAGCCTAAGTCAAAAGCTGACCAAGAGAAGATGAGTATTGCACTTGGTAAGTTGGCGCAAGAAGATCCTTCTTTCCGCGTTAAGACTGACGAAGAAACAGGCCAAACTATCATCTCAGGTATGGGTGAATTACACCTTGATATCTTAGTTGATCGTATGCGTCGTGAATTCAACGTTGAAGCAAATATCGGTAAACCGCAGGTTGCCTACCGTGAAGCGATTACCAATGCGTGTGAAATCGAAGGTAAGTTCGTACGTCAATCCGGTGGTCGTGGTCAGTATGGTCATGTTTGGGTTAAGTTCGAAGTTAACGATGACCCAGAAGCTGATCCAGATAAGTTAACCTTTGTGAACGAAATTGTTGGTGGTGTGGTTCCTAAAGAATACATTCCTGCGGTTCAAAAAGGTATTGAAGAACAAATGGCTAACGGTGTATTAGCGGGCTATCCACTATTAAACCTGAAAGCTACTTTGTACGATGGTTCTTACCATGATGTGGACTCTAACGAAATGGCGTTTAAGGTAGCCGGTTCTATGGCAACCAAGAAATTGTCAGAGCAAGGCGGAGCCCAGTTGTTAGAGCCTATTATGAAAGTAGAAGTTGTAACCCCTGAGGAAAACATGGGAGATGTTGTTGGTGACTTGAACCGTCGACGAGGCATGATCCTAGGTATGGATGAGAATCCTTCGGGTAAAGTTGTTAATGCTGAAGTGCCACTTGGTGAAATGTTCGGCTATGCAACTGATCTGAGAAGCCAAACTCAAGGCCGTGCAACTTTTACTATGGAGTTTGAGAAATACTCTCCAGCACCTACAAACATCGCTGAAGAAATTATTTCTAAAAATAGCTAATTTTTAAAACTGACCTTTTTATTAAGAGGAGACGATTGTGTCTAAAGAAAAATTTGAACGTAATCTCCCACACGTCAACGTGGGAACCATCGGTCACGTTGACCACGGTAAGACTACCCTTACTGCTGCGTTAACTCGTGTTGCTGCTGAAGTTTTCGGTGGTGAAGCGGTTGCATTTGACGGTATCGACAATGCACCTGAAGAAAAAGAGCGTGGTATTACCATCTCTACTTCTCACGTAGAATATGAAACAACTAAGCGTCACTACGCGCACGTTGACTGCCCAGGGCACGCCGACTATGTTAAAAACATGATCACTGGTGCTGCTCAAATGGACGGCGCTATCCTAGTGTGTGGTGCAACTGACGGTCCTATGCCTCAGACTCGTGAGCACATCCTTCTTTCACGTCAGGTTGGTGTGCCTTACATCGTAGTATTCTTAAATAAAGCTGACCTTCTTGCGGAAGATTGTGGTGGTGTTGATTCTGAAGAATACGAAGAAATGAAAGAGCTAGTTGAAATGGAACTACGTGACCTTCTTTCTGAGTATGACTTCCCTGGTGATGACACCCCAATCATCTGTGGATCTGCGCTTATGGCATTGAATGGCGAAGACGACAACGAGTTAGGTACTACTGCTGTTAAGAACCTTCTTGAGTCTCTAGATTCTTACATTCCTGAGCCAGAGCGTGACATCGATCAAGCATTCTTGATGCCTGTTGAAGACGTATTCTCAATCTCAGGTCGTGGTACTGTTGTAACTGGCCGTGTTGAGCGTGGTGTTATCAAAGTTGGTGAAGAAATCGAAATCGTTGGTATCAAAGAGACCACTACTACTACCTGTACTGGTGTTGAAATGTTCCGTAAGATGCTTGACGAAGGTCGTGCTGGCGAGAACGTTGGTGTTCTTCTGCGTGGTGTTAAGCGTGAAGAAGTTGAGCGTGGTCAAGTACTTTCTAAGCCTGGTTCAATCAACCCTCACACTAAATTTGAAGCTGAAGTATACGTTCTAACCAAAGAAGAAGGTGGTCGTCACACCCCATTCTTTAAAGGTTACCGTCCACAGTTCTACTTCCGTACCACTGACGTAACTGGTGCTGTTGAGCTTCCAGCTGACGTAGAAATGGTTATGCCTGGTGACAATATTCAAATGAATGTTACCTTGATTCACCCAATCGCGATGGACGAAGGTCTACGTTTCGCGATCCGTGAAGGTGGCCGTACTGTTGGTGCTGGTGTTGTTGCAAAAATTACTGAGTAATTTTGACGTAACGTTGAAAAGGGCTTCGGCCCTTTTCTTTTAACTGTGTACTTTTGCTTGTTAAATTTTCACTTTTTTCTTTGTATTTATTCCTAAAAACTCATTAATAGTTTGTTCAATAAAACAAATCCCGCTATCTCGCTATAGCCTGTTTATTTTCTTGAATTAATTACAAAAACTCGTTGACAGAAATCTAATAGATGATTAGAATTTCGCCTCCTTTTTGCAGCGTAAAATTTGTTGCAAGGGTAAATTGAATTGGAGAAAGCATAAAATGCAAAATCAGCGTATCCGAATTCGCTTAAAAGCGTTCGATCACCGTTTGATTGATGTGTCTACAAGTGAGATTGTAGAGACAGCTAAGCGAACAGGCGCTCAGGTTCGTGGCCCAATTCCACTGCCTACTAAAAAAGAATTATTCACAGTATTGATCTCTCCGCATGTAAATAAAGATGCGCGGGATCAGTATGAAATCAGAACGCACAAGCGTTTGTTGGACATCGTTGAGCCAACAGAAAAAACCGTTGATGCGCTGATGAAGTTAGATTTGGCAGCAGGTGTTGAAGTTCAAATTAGTCTAGGTTAATTCTACAATTCCGACATAACTCGGTTGTAACGCTTAACTTAGGCGGCCATAGAGGGTGTTAGCCCCGTACACAAGAGGTTTTATATATGGCTATTGGTTTAGTCGGCCGCAAATGCGGCATGACTCGCGTGTTTCAGGAAACAGGTGAGTCAGTTCCTGTAACAGTGATTGAGGTTCAGCCTAATCACATCTCTCAAGTGAAGACCCCTGAAGTAGATGGGTATTCTGCAGTTCAATTGACCGTTGGCAGTAAAAAGTCATCGCGTGTCAGTAAATCTGAAGCAGGTCATTTCGCAAAAGCTGGCGTTGCTGCTGGCTCTCAGTTAGTTGAATTCCGTGTTGAATCAACAGAAGAGTATGTGTTGGGTCAAGCACTAGATCTTTCCTTATTTGAATCCGGTCAAATCGTTGATGTGACAGGTCAATCCAAAGGTAAAGGCTTCCAAGGTGGTGTTAAGCGTTGGAACTTCCATATGCAAGACGCGACTCACGGTAACTCAATATCTCATCGTGCACCTGGCTCAATCGGTCAGTGCCAAACCCCTGGTAAAGTATGGAAAGGCAAGAAAATGGCCGGCCATATGGGTGCTGAACAAGTAACAACTCAAAATATTGAAGTTGTACGTGTTGATCTTGAAGATAACGTGATCCTTGTTAAAGGATCAGTTCCTGGCGCAACTGGCAGTCATGTTGTCGTGCGTCCAGCTGTAAAAGTTAAATCCTAAGGGGGGATGACTGATGGAGTTGAATATCATTGCTCCTGGAAAAGCAGAATCTGGAAAATTAGAAGTTTCAGATCAGGCATTTTCCCGCGAATATAATGAAGACCTTGTACATCAAGTCGTTGTTGCTTATCAAGCAGCTGCGCGCCAAGGCACTAAAGCACAGAAGAATCGTGCTGCTGTTAGTGGTGGTGGCAAGAAGCCGTGGAGACAAAAAGGTACAGGTCGTGCACGTGCCGGTACTATTCGTAGCCCTATCTGGGTTGGCGGTGGTCGCGCTTTTGCTGCACAGCCTCGTGATTTTTCTCAGAAAGTTAACAAGAAAATGTATCGCGCAGCCATGCAAACGATCGTTTCTGAATTGGCGCGTTCTGAGCGTTTAAAAGTTGTTGAAGGGTTTGATGTAAGCGAGCCTAAGACAAAAGTATTGGCCGCCAAGCTTAACGAATTAAACCTTGATAACGCGTTAATCGTGACCGAAGAATTAGATAAAAATTTATATCTGTCAGCACGAAATATTCCTCATGTTGACGTTGTAGATATTGCGGCAATTGATCCTGTAAGCCTTGTAAGCTACAAATCAGTTGTCATGACAGTAGGCGCTGTTAAGAAGTATGAGGAGAGATTAGGGTGAATCCAGAACGTATTTACACCA
>JAPOUS010000128.1 GCA_026708525.1 Cellvibrionales bacterium | reverse complement strand
TTACGACACATCAGCTCAACCTGGACAATACATTGATCTTACCAATCAGAGCAATTCTTTAGGTCAAGAATTAAGGGTTAACTTCGATTATGACCGTGTTACCGCTGTCGTAGGAGTTTACTACAACCAAGTTGAAAGAGAATTAGATCAGCTAGTTTTTTCAAAGCAGCCAAAAATTGCCTTCCAAAGTGAAGCTCTTCCACTATTAAACGACATGGTAAAAGCCGCTACCAAAGATGGACATAAACAAGGTGCTCTTGCATTGGGAATGTCTGAAGCTGATGCTGAGGCATATGCGCAAAATCAAGTAGAAAACGATGCTGCAACTATTGCTGGTATTGAAGCCAATGTAAATGCAATTTGGGGCGCTACTCCAGACATCATCGATGTTAGGCAAAAAGTAGATGGAACTTACGATATTAAAAATACCGCCTTATTTGGTGAAGCGACTTTTGAAGCGACTGAAGGGCTCTTCTTTACATTCGGTGCACGTTACGACCAGGAAAATCAACAACGAAATATTGTTACTTTAGGCACATCACTAACAAGAACTCAACTAGATGAAGCAAATCTTCTGCTAGATGAGCTAGGTAAACGCCTTAGCAACGAAGGAAAAAGAGACATTGACTACAAAGCATTCCTGCCAAAGGCTGCCGTTCAATACTTTTTTACTGATAATATAAACACTGCTTTTGTTGTCCAAAAAGGGTATAGAGCAGGAGGTTTCTCAGTAAACCAGCTTGACGGCAAAGTTCACGAATTTGATTCAGAATATACTTGGAACTATGAGTTAGCACTTCGAACCGACTTCGATACAGTATCAGTGAATGCGAATATTTTCTACACCGATTGGAAGGATATGCAGCTTGATGTATCACCAACAGGACACCCTTTAGACAGTTATGTAGATAATGTTGGTGAGTCGCATTTATATGGTGCCGAGGTGGAAGTAAGCAGCCAAATCACGGAAGAAATCGAAGTTTTTGCAAACGTTGGTTATGTACAAACCGAATTCGAAGAATTCACGATCAACAGCAATGGACAAGATAAAGACCTTACTGGATATGAATTCCCTCGATCACCAAATTTAACAAGTGCCATAGGATTTAACTATGCAATGCAGAATGGGTTTCACTTTGGTTTAGATGCTAATTATCAGGATAAAGTTTATCTAGAAAATGATAACTCTCGTGAAACGGATGCTAGAACTTTGCTTAATGCAAAAATTGGTTATCAGTACAATCACTTCGGAGCCTACCTTTGGGGAACAAACGTAACTAACGAAGAATATATCATTAGTAGTTACCAAAACTCTCCTGGTCTTGGACTTCAAGACAAAACAACTCCCGGCGCACCTCGTATGTTCGGTGTCACCATGAACGTTGAGTTCTGATAGTGATTTGGCTATCACTCGGCTGCCTGCTAATGCAGGCAGCGGTTTCTGCCTATGTTAACTTTAGAGAGTCTTGTGCTCTCTTTAGTAGCATTGTCTTACTGATTTCTGCCTTCCTATTTATCCAAGCCTTTAATATCGAAGAAGGGTTAACCCTTTTTGCTTTTGTCTTAGGACCAATAGGTCTTCTTAATGTTTTACTCAAACGGGATTAAACCATGCGAGCTTTTCTTGTTTTGATCGGAAGTTTTGTTGTTGGCGTATTACTCGCCATGGCAATGGCGCTGTATTTACCGCTTGAACAAGTAAACCGCATGTTTTTAACAGGCCTTGGCGCTCCTTTAATCATTTCGTTACTCAGTGTAATGACCTTACGCATTGAACGATTTAAACCTGTATTGATAAGTTATCTTGCCGCTACGCCTTTACTCTTGTTTTTGGTTTATCGAGGAATCACCTGATGCTACAAGCCACGCACAAACGTCTTTATACTTGGCATTCAGTCGGCGCACTTATCCTCTCAACCTTATTGATTATTTTATGCCTGACAGGCATTCCCATTATTTTCAAAAAAGAATTACAGCATTATGTACTTCGTGGTAACACGGGCGAACTAGCACGTAATATTTCAATCGAAGATTTTCATAACAAAGCCACACAAGATTTTGACCTTGGTAAAGAAGAATACCATTTAACGCTTGGCAACCCATTCACACCGCACCTTATCTGGTTAGAAGAAGATGGCGAGCATGTCGGCAAGACCCTGATCGATGGCGAATTTGCTACCCTAACTGCCCTCGATGCCATGGATGCCATTGGTCATATGCACTACAACTTGCTCATCCCAGGCCCTTGGGGGGAATATTTCGTAGGACTCATTGGACTACTCTCACTAGGTATGATGTTTATTGGTGTACTACTGCATATCAAATGGCGCAAAGAACATACTCAGTTTCGCCCTAAACGCAGTTTTCGATTATGGGCAAGTGATCTGCATAAACTCACAGGATTTTGGCTATTACCCTTTCACTTGGTTGTCACCTACACAGGCGCAACACTTGGATTAGGGGGCTTGCTCATCATTATGTCAGCCATTTCAAGCTTTGAGGGCGATGAAAACGCTGCGATTGAAGCAGTATTAGGCAAAGAACCCATCGCCAGTGAACAGACTTGCCCGCAATTACCCTTGAGTGACTTACTCAATAAAAGTAAGCAACATTGGGAGCAAAAATACGGCGGCAGTGAAATCGACAACCTTGAGGTCTTCTTTCCCGGCGATTGCAATGCCGAAGTAGGCATTGCCTCAAAAATTCCCGGCTACTTGCTATTAACCAACTTTGTTCAATATTCCTTAGTCGATGGCACGCTCACCAAAGAGATTGATTGGGCATCCTCCTCTTTTGGTGGTAAATGGTACGCCACAGTCGGCCCACTCCATTACGGCCATTTTGCTAGCTACTTCGGCAAATGGATTTACGTCATATCTGCCCTCTTGCTGATCGTCTTAATTTTTTCAGGATTGCTGCTTTGGGTTGATAAAAAACAAGAAAAACCGCTACCCAATAAGCTCGATTATTTATTTACACACCCATTATTAAAAGGCTCATTAGCGGTCACATTGAGTATTGTCGCAACCAGTTTTAGTCTGCTGATGCTTGCCAAAGTCTGGCCAAATGCATTTGAGCACTTAGGCAATACCTGGTGGTACTTGGCATTTTTATCCTGCGGTACAGTGCTTGTTTATGTGCGACCTACCATCACCCGCTGGTTTTTAGCGTTCACTATTTTGCAGATGGGGTTATTAATCATTTTGGATTGGGCCTTCTCACAAGGGGTTGGTTTTTTTAACGGCGTAAATTTGAGCTTTTTTATCCTTTCAATCAGCTTGGCTATGCTGATGGCTTACCTGAAACCAACAGCAAAAACCCACGCCAAAGATACATCGCCTTTACTGAATACCTAATGGGGTGAGTATAATTAATTAACATTTTCGGCAGTGTATGTAGCTCACGAGGTACTAGCAGTTCATTTCACAGCATTTGTCGGGTGGGGTAAGCTATAAAAAGCACTCACTCCTCGTTCCCATGCTCTGCGTGGGAACGCCTAGAGCTTAAGCGATTATTTACCCAATATGCATTCCCACGCAGGAGCGTGGGAACGAGTTTTGCAACAAGACAATCGCTGTG
>JAPOUS010000336.1:21972-27095 GCA_026708525.1 Cellvibrionales bacterium | reverse complement strand
GCTTAAATCTCTGATCAAACTTGAAGATCTCAACAGCTTTAAAAGCGGCTCCCCCAAGCGAGATGCGCATTATAGAGAGAACTTTTTGGGTTGCAAGCGTTTTTATTACTTTTTTTAATAAAAAAAATCAATTGGTTATTTTATCACCGCACATAAACATGCGCATAAAGATAAATAACCCAATCAAACACCCAATGCTCAAATCAAATGATAGGCATGGCATCAAATGGAAATACTTTTATTAGCAGATCACTCTCAAAAACAATAGCCCTGAGCAAGTCAACCTTTCCTACACCCAACAGCGCCCATATAAACTTCCACACACCTAAAGCACAAGAGAATAACTTTTAACGTTCATATTAACCGACTATAAACTTTAACCGTCAGAGTATAAGAGCGTATTAATCTAACTACCCATCCACCTAGCCAACAAGATGAATGGTCGGCGGTGCAGCGGAGGCCATTACCCCCTCACTCACCTCTATTGTTTCATCTTCCCAGCAAGAAGCCAGGCTTAATGTAATAACAACCAACATGACGACACGCACTTTCACAAGAACCACCTCAGTCAATTAAACACCCCCCTCTCTTTAGGTTATTCGTTAAGGAATTTGTTCACCCCACACACCAAAACGCAGAACAAATGATAACAATTTGCATTAACAATAATTTTACACTTATAATACCCACCAATAATAAATACTAACGATAAACACTCTCTTCATTATGAAAAAAAGCGCTGTCTTCTTAAGCTCTGCACTGGGCTTAACCCTTGCTACCTCTTCTTTTGCCGATAACACAACCGAAGAATTAAGAGCAACCATCAAATCTCAACAAGAAGCACTTAAACAGTTAGAGCTTCGTTTAGATGAAACCGAAAAACGCCTTGAACAAACTGCTGACGCAGTTGACTCCTCAGCCAGCAAGGGTTCAGCCACCACTATCGGTGGTTATGGTGAACTCCATTACAACCACATCACCAACGATAAAGATGGAACCGCAAAAAAAGAATTCGACTTTCATCGCTTCGTTTTATTCTTCGGTCATGAATTCACTGAAAACACTCGCTTCTTCTCAGAAGTTGAGCTTGAGCATGCCTTATCAGGTGATGGCAAGCCAGGTGAAGTTGAGCTTGAGCAAGCGTATGTTGAGCATGATGTAAACAATATGTTTTCAACCAAGGCCGGTGTTTTCTTGATTCCTGTTGGCATCCTTAATGAAACGCATGAACCCCCGACTTTTTATGGTGTAGAACGTAACCCTGTTGAGAAAAATATCATTCCAGCCACTTGGTGGGAAGGTGGTGCCGCCATTACTGTTAAGCCTATGGGTGGATTAGCCTTTGATGCAGCTATTACAAGCGGACTAAAAACACCGACAACTGGCAGCAATGCTTATAAAATTCGTAAAGGCCGTCAAAAAGTTGCCAACGCGGATGGTAATGATTTAGCTTACACCTTGCGTGTTAAGTACACTGCGGTTCCAGGCCTTGAATTAGCAGCTACTGCGCAATATCAAACCGATGTTACACAAAATCTACAAACACTCGATATCGAGAATGAAGACGGCACAACTGAAACACTAACGTTCGAAAAAGCCCCTGCGACTTTATTATCGACTCACGCTATCTATAACTACGAAGGTTTTGGCTTAAGAGCCTTATATGCTCAATGGAACATTGAAGGTGCTGAAGCAGAAGCAGCAGGCCGCAACGAGCAATACGGCTTCTACCTTGAGCCATCTTATCGCATTAACGATGCTTTTGGTGTATTTGCTCGTTACAGCAAGTATGACAACACAGCTGGCGATAAAGAAGACAGTAAAATCACGCAAATCAATACAGGTGTTAACTACTGGCTACATGAAAACGTCGTTTTCAAAGCAGACTATGAAATCCAAGGCGATACTAAAGATGCACAAGGTTTTAACCTAGGCGTTGGTTATCAATTTTAATGGCTTGCTCTTTTAACGGATTAATGTCGCTAAGGGTAATCCCTTAGCGACTAAACAAAATAACAAAATGCTTAAAACCTTAAGTCTTTTATTGCTCATTACCACGCCTTTGCTTTTTGCAAGAGGTACTTACCAAACACCCGAAGCTTTCATTCAATCAGCTTTAGGCGATTCCCCAGTTTCCAAAAAAGTTTTCTGGATTGATGATTCAGACCGAAAATTTATTGAAAAAATTTTCAATCATGGGTTTAAAAAACTTCGTGTGCGCTATTGGCAAAGTGGATTAGATACCGTTTGGGTATTGGATGAGATTGGCAAAGAGGCCCCCATAACCATCGGCGTGCACGTTAGCCAAGGTAAGATCAAACAAACTAAAGTGTTAATTTATAGAGAAAGCCGAGGCGATGAAGTCCGCCACAGCTTTTTTACCCAGCAATTTATTGATGCAACACTTACCAAAGATAACAAACTTGATCGTTCCATTGACAGCATCACTGGTGCAACGCTTTCAGTACGCGCAGTCACTAAAATGTCACGACTTGCTTTATGGCTAGATAACGAAGTGATCAAAAAGACCTTGACAGCTTCGACCACAGCCTCAAAATAACGCATCAATCTACTTTGATCGGTGCACTACTGCTTTTATGTCTAAAGCGAACCAACCTCAAATAAAATCTCTATCACCTGCTTCTCGGAAACTTATCCGCACACTCAAAAGTTTTCATAAAGTCATCGGTATTTTTTCAGCTGTTTTTGTCATTCTTATCGCAACAACTGGCATTCTCATCAATCACAGCCAAACACTGTCATTTAGCAAAACAACCGTTAACACCTCTTTGGTACTCGACTGGTACAACATTAAAGCACCCGCAGACATTCAGGTATTTCAAGACCACCCTGTCATTGCGACCTCTGACCATCAGCTGTTAATGGGTAATCAACTGATTAACCTCGACACCCAGAATATTAAAGGCATCATACCCTTTATAGGGATGTATGTAGTCGCCGCTGACAATACACTTTTTTTACTATCACTTTCAGGAGAAATACTTGAAAAGCAAAACCAAAGTACTGGCTTACCTAGCGGCATCAAAAGAATTGGTATTGGTCATCAAGGTGTATGGTTAGATACACCATCAGGAGCGTATCTTAGCAACGATGATCTGATTAGCTGGACGCAAAGCACGCCAACCAACCATATTAAATGGAGTCACACTCTAACAAATATTGATAAATCAACACTCACTCAGATAGGAGATGCCTTTCGCGCTTCTCAACTTGACTGGGAGCAGGTAATCCTTGATTTGCACAGCGGAAGAACATTCGGTATTAGCGGTGTGCTTTTTAATGACTTGATTGCTTTAATGCTTTGTTTTCTTGCATTTTCTGGACTATTTGTTTGGTATAAAAAGCGCTAAAAGTGGCTAAATAAGCCTATTAATACAGGGACAAAAACACTCAGTAAAAAACCACTCACGATTGCAATAGGCACATAACGCGTGCCACCTTGAGCTTGAATCATGGGCAGCGTGAAATCAATCGTCGTTGCACCGCCTACCCCAATCGCTGTTAATGGATATTTTTTTATGATTGTCGGGATCAAAATAAAAGCAATAACCTCTCGCAATACATCATTACAAAATGCCACTGTGCCATAAATAGGCCCAAATTTTTCTGCGATTAATACGCCCGATAACGAATACCAGCCAAACCCCGATGACACCGCAAGCGCTTTAAGAATAGGCATACCCATCAACCAACCAATAAAAGCAGCCGCCAGCAAGGTTGAACCAATAACGGCTACCGTGACTAACAGGCCCAGTGGGTTTAAAAAAAATTGAGATAGCGGTATACGGCTGCTGCGCAACTGCACCCCGACCAAAAAAAGTAACACATGCAATAATCCGCTACTGCCCGCCTTTAGCCATTCATCATTAAGGTCAAAAAGCGTCCCAATGCCGGCACCTATTGCCAAAGACAAAATAACTTTAAGCG
Organism: Cellvibrionales bacterium; assembly: GCA_026708525.1. GTDB lineage: Bacteria > Pseudomonadota > Gammaproteobacteria > Pseudomonadales > DT-91 > CAKMZU01. The sequence goes on along the minus strand of JAPOUS010000336.1, from coordinate 23,147 downwards.
TATCAAGCAAGCCGGAAAAATGTTCATGAATATCGGCTTCATTATTTTCGATAAGACGATCTTTTTCTGCAAAAATGACATCTAGAGCAACGAGGGCAAGGATATTACTTACGATAATCGCTACCATAAATGCACCGATGAGCTTCAATATATCCTCCGCCTTGTCGGCTATCTCAGGATGAGATGCCAGGTTCGCCCCCAAAAACACCAAGATCAAAAAAACCAGCTGCAACAATAGTTGGTTCAAGCGAGTCAGCCATTTATCTGACTGAATAGTAAATAACCAACCCAGAATAAATACAATTAACAGGCTAATCATTTATCGTCTTCGCCTTCGATTTGCAAGCTATCACCTCCAGATGATGAACAATGGTTGCCTAGTGAGGAACACACCACCACGCAAGATGATGCCCAGCACCAAACAAGCTGACTTTAGATCTAAAAAACTTTCTTCTTTAGAGACAAAGGGAAGATGGAGATCAAAAATAATATCTAGAGGCGTCGGTGCGATAGAAATAGAATAGTTGCAAGAAATTGCTGACAGGCTAACTGAGAGTTTTTTAATCACACAATAGCCCCTAAAAAATACTTTAGAGGCTATTGATAACACAAAGTTCTACAAATTAAAAAGGGCCTTCTGCTGATTGAGCATTTAACCACTGTGCTTTATATAATTTATCGCCATGTAAGTGATACACATGCTCGCCTTGGATCAAACCACGATTTTCACCATAAAACTCAGGGTATTTTTTCTCTTCGGTTTTTTCTTCGGTAATAATCACCCCTGGACTGGTCATAGTACCCTCTTTGACTTCAAACAAGTAAAGCCCGGTATGCAACCAATCATGCCATGCCGAAACTTTATCTTTGTTATACGCATCATCACTCTGGCCTTCGTGAACCGTGATCGGAAAAGCAAAACGGTAGCTATCTTCTGTTTGAATGCCCGTAAAAGCTAAATGATTATAAGCAAGCTCAGTATTCGACCCCCTGCGCCCAATGATTTTAGAAGCGACTTCTCTAGGTTGCGTGATATCTGACACATCAAAAAGAGAGACTTTAACACCTAAATGATAGGTAATGTTTCGCTCACCAAGTGCAGCATCTTTACCAATGCCTAAAAGTTGATCTTTGCCAATAGGGTGCAAGTAATCACTAAACCCAGGGATTTCCAA
>JAPOUS010000336.1:0-21962 GCA_026708525.1 Cellvibrionales bacterium | reverse complement strand
TGCGATCTTAGGCAATAGCGGCTCACTCAAATCAATAACATACAACGGGTCAGTTTTTTGAAACGTCACTATGTATGCTCGATCCTGCATAAATCGCACGGAATATATCCGCTCACCCGGCTTACCGATAACCGCAGGGTTTTCTTTATTTGGCAATATGGCTTTAACCATAAGACCTAAGTCACCCTCACCTAGAACCGTTAAGCGATGTATTGGCTTTTGCCACTCATTGGCTGTTGTAACAATGCCAAGGCTACCATCGTTTAACTCACCAAAACGGAAACTGGCATGACTATAACCAACTTGCCCATCAACCAGCTGCGAGCCTTTATAGGCTAAATCATTAAGACTGAACTTATGAATATGGGTATTACCCGCAGACCAATCCCAAATTATGGCATCGGCCATCTCCGGGCTTTGCTTATAGCTCACATAGCTTGTGTTATAGAGATATAAGGCATGTTGACTCATATAGATACCTTCAATCGGGCCACCAACACAGGTGCTTTCATAGTAGCCTGTTTCGAGAGAAAGTTTTGTCACTACGGTAAGGGTCGGTGAACCCCAGTTATTTTTTGGCATCACCGTTAACCAACACTGCTCAGGTTTTACTAATAAGCCTTTGGTTTCATTAATAGTGATGGAGGGTAATAACTCTTCAACTGGCATGGCATCAATGATGGCTTTATTCTCCTCTAGATGCTTTTGCTCATAAGGATAATAAATCAGATTATCAATTTGCGGTGTAAAGCGAGAAACTACATAAAGGTCATTGCCAATTCGGCGGCTACGCACCTTATGGCCGTCAATTTTAATGCTTAATTCTTTAACTGGCGCCTTAAGGTCGGCAATATTAAACGTGTTAATGGCCACTCCCCCGTTACGCCAACCACCGTAAAACCCCCAGTCACCGCCTGATGACTGTTGATTACCAACAATGGCGAGAAGCTTATCCGTTAAATACACTTCGTCAGCTTTTAAATCGCCTAAGTCTGTGGTACTTAAGGTGTTTTTTTGATTGGTAACAATACGTAATTTAGCACTGATCATTTTAGGGGGATTACAGCCACCTGGGCAGTAAATCATGCTTTCATCTACCCTAGGTTCAGATGCTAACAAAACGGGGGCATCCGTTTCACCATCTGAGGTTGTCTCCCCTTCTGTCTCACCTTCTTCGCTGGTAACTTCTTTCTCTTCTGTTACTTCGTAGTGGTATTGATATTTTGCCTTACTCAACACAAAGAAATGCGTGCCGTCATATTTCCAAATATCGCCTTCATCAACCCCTTCAACTTGTACATTGGTACCGCTAAACTCACCAGAAGAGGCAGCGCCACCATCATTTGATCCGCCACTGGCTGCACTTGCTGATTTTGCCACCGCATTACCCGAGCTAGCCATATCACCGGCAGCCATATCCATGGTCATGGCTACTTCTGCCTCTGGCACACCAACCCTTGATTGATGGCTATGTTTATCGACTTGGTAAAACGCTTGCGTTAAATAGGCTTTAAGCGTATCGGGTGTGCTATTGCCCTCTAAAACCATCGGGACTTTTTCATCTTCTTCGGTTGTAAATTTCTGTTGTTCGCTATCGGTTAAACGGGTTTCAACCGTGGCAATAGGCGGAATATTTTCTATGACGTTTCGTTCATTATCCTTTTTATCATCTGTATTAATTTCAATAGAACACGCTGTGAGTAAAGAAAAAACCGAAGGCGCTAATAGCGCTTTCGTATGAATACTTTTTTTAAAAAAGGTGGGCATAGTTTCCTCGAGTTCTTATCGCAAACACTCGCCTAAATCCAATAGGCGAGTAAAAGAAAGTGACATGCGAAATTAAGTATAGAATCTCAGAGGAAAAAAAATTTTTTTAGAATTAATTTTTTGTGAAGCTATTTTTTCTCTTTAAACGACCACAGGGTAAATACAGGACCTGACAAAACATACAGACCAAAAATAGTTAATAAGGCAACAGAGGTTTCAATCATCACGACCGCAAAAACAATCACCGCCAACAAAATGACAACAAAAGGTACACGCTCTTTAAGGTTTAGGCTTTTAAAACTATGATAACGCACATTAGATACCATCAATAGTGCCGAGACTAAAGTAACAAAGCCAATTAACCAAAGTAACCCTGATGACATATATTGAACTGAACCATAATGCTCATTAAACACCCACATGGAGCCTGCAAGCATCGCGGCTGCCGAAGGGCTAGCAAGGCCTGTAAAATAATTTTTATCTGCTGTTTCTGTTTGCGTATTAAATCGCGCTAAACGAAGGGCTGCGGCTGCAATATATATGAAGGTAATTGCCCAACCTAATTTACCCAAGGCTTGTAAACTCCATATAAAAATAGAGACCGCAGGCGCAATCCCGAAGGACACCATATCAGCAAGACTATCGTATTCCGCACCAAATTTACTTTGGGTATTGGTTAAGCGAGCGATGCGCCCATCAAGCATATCCAAAACCATGGCAATAAAAATAGCAATCGCAGCATTTTCATAGTTACCATCAACCGATGAAACAATGGCAAAAAAACCTGAGAAAAGTGACGCCGTGGTAAACAGGTTCGGCAAAATATAAATGCCTTTTTTTCGTACCTTTATGCCATTTTCAGAAATCTCTTCTTCCAGATCATCCACAGGCAACATTTGATCAAGTTGATCAAGTACTGCTTTTTCCGAGCGAGAGGCGCCATTCTGATTCGCGGAATCGTCCGGGTGTGAGGGGTGAGTCATCTTTTTCACTGCCTTTTTCACTGCCTAGGAGGCGGTCATATGTTGCGTGGCTAACTGCCAAAATCGTTTAACCACAGGGGTATTTAACTGGTTTTTTAATACATACAAACCAATATCAATGACAGGCAGCTCAGGTGCTGCATCTATCACGCTAATTTTATCTTTTAAAGGGCTATTGTCTATAACAACTTCTGGCACCAACCCTAGACCACATTCTAAAGCGACCATGCTCACAATCGCTTCATGGCCACTCACTTGTGCATAAATACTTGGAGATAAGGCTTGTGATTGTACCCAACCATCAAAAACTTCTCGAACAACGCCCCTATCTGCAACAATCATAGGGTATTCCAAAGGATTAATAAGAGGCGACTTTTCGACTTGGCGCTTTATCTCTTTGGATAGTTCACCAGCACTTGGCATAATAAATCGTAAAGGAGTAGAACCCAGATGGCGATATACCATGCTATCCGGCATAGCAATGGGCTTGGCGCTCACGGCAATTGCCTCTTTACCCGAAGCAACACGATCCAAAGCATCAGCTTGATCGCCTGTATGAAGCAAAATTTCAACGTTCGGGCACAGTTGACGAAACCGCTCCAACAAAGCAGGCAAAATCGAGTAACTTGCGGTCACCGAGCAAAAAATTGTTAATTCGCCGCTGATTTTGTCAGACTCTTCGGCCAAGGCCATCTGAAATTGCCCAAAAGCACTCAATGTCTCAGAAGCAAAAGCATAAAAAGCCTTACCTTGGTGAGTTAATTGAAAATTTCTACCTTCTCTTATAATCAATTGGCAATCCAGCTCTTCTTCTATCCGCTGAATGGAACGGGTAACCGCTGAGGGAGTCAAGTGACAGACTTCTGCTGTTTTTGCAAAATGTTTCGTTTGCGCCAGTGTCTGAAAGATGACCATTTGCCTAATGTCTATATTACCCATTGCCTTTTATTAACCATTTATCTGTATTAACCATTTCCTGCATTAACCATGATCACTATTACCCATGGATTATGTTTACCAAATCGCAACGGCCAATTCAATTTATTTCAATTGATGCAATTGTAAACTTGACGTATGATTCCGCCAATCAAAAATTTCATTCCTAAACACAACAAAAACAGCTAACGAAAATAGCTTAACAAAAACTCGAGGTTTTCATGGCAAACTATTTCAACACCTTGCCGCTGCGCATTCAGCTAGAAGAACTTGGCAAATGCCGATTCATGGACAAAGAAGAATTCACCGATGGCTGTGAATTTCTTAAAGGTAAAAAAATCGTGATTGTCGGCTGTGGCGCTCAAGGCTTAAACCAAGGCCTTAACATGCGTGATTCTGGCCTTGATGTCTCATACGCACTTCGCCAGGCTGCGATTGATGAAAAACGCGCGTCATACAAAAACGCCACCGACAACGGCTTTGTTGCTGACACCTACGAAAAATTGATTCCAGAAGCCGACGTGGTTTGTAACTTAACACCTGATAAGCAACACAGCGCAGTCGTTGAAACCGTCATGCCATTAATGAAAGAAGGCGCTTGCCTTGCGTATTCGCATGGTTTCAACATTGTTGAAGAAGGCATGCAAATTCGTAAAGACTTAACCGTTGTCATGATGGCTCCGAAATGTCCAGGCACTGAAGTCCGTGCAGAATACGTACGCGGGTTTGGTGTACCAACCCTTATCGCGGTTCACCGTGAAAATGACCCTGAAGGTAAAGGCTGGGATATCGCTAAAGCCTTAGCCTCAGCTACTGGCGGTGATCGTGCTGGCGTTCTTGAATCATCTTTTATTGCGGAAGTTAAATCAGACCTTATGGGTGAGCAAACCATCCTGTGCGGCGTACTTCAAACCGGTGCGATTTTAAGCTTTGATAAAATGGTTTCTGAAGGCATTGATGCAGGCTACGCGTCAAAATTAATCCAATACGGCTGGGAAACCATCACCGAAGCACTTAAGCACGGCGGTATCACCAACATGATGGATCGTTTATCAAACCCTGCAAAAATCAAAGCATTTGAGCTTTCTGAAGAATTAAAAGATATTCTACGTCCACTTTTTCAAAAGCATCAAGACGACATCATTGATGGCACTTTTTCAAGCACCATGATGGCTGACTGGGCTAATGACGATGTAAACCTTCTAAAATGGCGTGCAGAAACCGCAGAAACCGGTTTTGAGAAAGCTACCAACACTGACCAGGAAATTTCTGAGCAAGAATACTTCGACAACGGTATTTTATTAGTTGCTATGGTTCGCGCAGGCGTTGAACTTGCCTTCGAAACCATGGTTGAAGCCGGCATTATCGAAGAATCTGCTTACTACGAGTCACTGCACGAAACACCACTTATCGCTAACACTATCGCACGTAAAAAGCTGTATGAAATGAACGTAGTCATCTCAGACACTGCGGAATACGGATGCTACTTATTTGACCAAGCTGCGCGTCCGTTGCTGCAAGATTTTATGAGCAAGATCTCAACAGATGTTATCGGTAAAGGTCTTGATCTTAAGGATCTTGGCGTTGACAACAAAGCATTGATCGAAGTCAACGAAACTATTCGCAACCATTCGGTTGAATACATTGGCGAAGAACTTCGTGGCTACATGACAGCAATGAAGAAAATTGTGTAAGCCCCTTTTCTAACATCTCTGTATTTTGCGAACACCCTCTAGGTGTTCGCATTTTCCCCGCTAAACCTTTGACCCCCTAAGTTTTATCACATACCATTTGCTCCTTTTTTAGACTGACAGCACCAGCTAAAAATAACGATAAGTGCATGAAATGAGTGTATTAATTACTATAGGCCCTATCAAAGTCTTGACTGCTTGGCTCTTGATGTTCGCCGCCTCTCAAAGCCTTGCAAACAGCAACCCATCCAAAGATTCGGCCGCCAGCCCTCTCGCAGGTAAAACCATTGTTGGCGAAGCGGAATATCTTAAGCTTATCCCTGGCAATGTTGTCGTCACAGCAAGAGTGGATACCGGTGCCAAAGTGACCTCCATAGGTGTCACTAATATTCAAGAATTTGAACGCGATGGTGAGCGCTGGGTCAGTTTTGATTTACCGTCAACAAACCATAAAAAAAAGAAAAAAGACAAAGCCGCTGAAAACGCCTCCGAATCCATCGAACCACCCATTAACATCAGTCGAAAAGTCGTTGGGTATGCCTTAATTAAACAACACTCTGGCGAGCCGATTAAACGCTATGAGGTCAATATGACTCTCGTAGTTGGCGATTACGAACAAACCATTCGGGTTAATCTTGCCAATCGTGAAAATTTTGTTTACCCCACGCTCATTGGACGCAATTACTTGACCGGTAAATTCCTCGTTGACCCATCCAAGAAATACGAACAGGGCATGCCCAAAAAGTAAACGCCCATTTTGAAATCATGTTAAAAGATAAAGTCATTCTCTATTTTCTCGCCTTTATGCTGACCTGCATTGGCATTGGAGTGACTGTCTATAAAATCCACAGCCTGCATTTTCCTCTTTTCCCTAATGAGCGAGTGCCGGTCTGGACAATTGGTGCAACCATTAACTTTGAGGCCACAGGTGAGCCTGTTAGCGTCATCCTAAACCTGCCAACCAACAATACAGACCTTGCCATTTTGGACTATTCGGAATCATCGGATGGTTATGGTTTTAATACCTTTATGCGCGAAGGGCGAGAATATGCCAAATGGACTAAGCGTGAGGCAACAGGACGGCAAACGCTGTATTTTAGTATGAATGTATTGGAAAATCATGACGCATCTGGCCCTATAGATTACCATGATAGCTTCCAACCTGACCCATCCAGTGTGGTCTTGAACAATGAAGAACAACAAGTTGCCGAACGCTTAATCAAAAAGTCCTACAATCAATCATCGGATAACCATAGCTTTGCCGTCGAGTTGATAAAACTGACCAATGCCAAAGAATCCTCGGCGCAGTTAAATCAATTGCTTCAAAAAAATACCACCCGGCTGGATATGGCACGCCTGGTTTACAACTTATTGCTAGCCTCCAAGATTCCGGCAAGGCTATCGATGGGGCTTGAGATTCACACCGAAAAACGCTCCCAGTACCCGATCTATTTCGTTGAAATTTATCAAAATCATCAGTGGATTATTCTGAACCCTGTCACCGCAGAAGAGGGCCTACCGAAAGGAACCATTCTTTGGCGCAGAGGCGGCGATTCGCTTATTGATGTGATCGGTGGCCGAAATTCCCAAATAACCTTTTCTGCGGTTAAATCACCGCTTTCAGCCAAACAGGTTGCCTTTCGTTCTAGCCAGTTAAACGAAGTCACTGACACCTTGATGGACTTCTCCATTTATGCGCTGCCAGCCGAAAGCCAAAAAGCCTTTAAAACGATTTTACTCGTTCCCATCGGTGCCTTGATTATTGTTATTCTCCGCATTTTAGTCGGCATTCGAACCTCCGGCACGTTTATGCCGATATTGATCGCCCTTGCCTTTATGCAAACAACCCTAATCCCAGGGCTTTTAATGTTTTTAGCCATTGTCTCCGTTGGCTTACTGATTCGGTTTTTATTAACTAGCCTTAATCTGTTATTGGTCGCAAGGATATCAGCCGTGGTCATTGTGGTAATTTTCTTAATGGCCATCTTTAGCATTTTAAGTGTGAAGCTTGGCTTAAATTCGGTTATGACCATTACCTTCTTCCCTATGATTATTTTGGCATGGACTATAGAGCGCATGTCGATTCTCTGGGAAGAAGAAGGCGGCAAAGAAGTGCTGATTCAAGGCGGCGGTAGCTTATTGATGGCATCCATTGCTTATCTATTTATGATCAACCCGTTGATGCGCCATTTATCGTTTAATTTCCCTGAGCTTCTTCTTGTCGTCTTGGCTTTGCTATTATTGATTGGTCAGTATTCAGGCTATCGTTTAACTGAGCTACACCGTTTTTCACCCTTAATTAAACACTAAGTTTAACTTTATGTTTTTTAGTCGCCCGAAAGCCCTGAAAGATAAAGGCCTTCTCAGTATGAATGCCCGCAATGTCAAATACATTGGCACCTACAATCCGAGGCATTTATTTCCTAACGTCGACAACAAACTAAAAACCAAAAAACTGGCAGAAAAACATCAAATTGCCGTACCTAAACTCCTTGGGGTCATTAAACATCAATTTGAAGTAAAAAAAATCGACACCATACTCAAGCCTCTCGATGCATTTGTAATCAAACCCGCCAGCGGCAGCACTGGCAAGGGTATTCTTGTTATCACAGGCAAACAAGCCTCTGAATTTTTTGGCGTTGATGGGCATTCCATTCAGCTGCCGGATATCAAAAAGCATGTATCAAATATTTTAAGTGGGCTTTATAGTCTAGGCGGAAAGCCAGATACTGCCATGATTGAAGCACTCGTGCATTTTGATCCTGTATTTGATCAATACAGCTACCAAGGTGTACCAGATATTCGTGTGATTGTGTTTCAGGGTTACCCTGTGATGGCCATGCTGAGACTATCAACAAAAGCCTCGAAAGGTAAAGCCAATCTGCACCAAGGGGCGGTAGGTGTTGGCATCTGTATCGCTACGGGAAAATCCATTAAAGCCGTGCAATTTAACAAGCACATCAAAAAGCACCCAGATACCAAAATAGCCTTCGACAAACTTGCTATTCCACATTGGCAAAACTTACTCAGACTTGCTGCATCCTGTTACGAGCTAACTCAACTCGGCTATATCGGTATCGACATTGTGCTCGACAAACAAGAAGGCCCTCAAATACTTGAGTTAAATGCTAGACCGGGGCTTGCCATACAAATCGCCAATGGCAAAGGTTTAGCACCAAGACTTGAATACATTGAGAAAGAAACTGCATCGCGCTCGGTTAATGAACGCGTGACCTTTTCGCAACAGATGTTTTCTAATTAATAGTAAGTACGCGTTGTCGTGCGCCTAGTCACCGTTCCAGCAGGTGACGGCCCGGGGACAATGGTTCGCGTTGTTTTTCTGACTACGGATGTATCATTTCCATCAGCACTACCAAGAACCCCACCTAGCACCAGGCCTGCACCAACACCACCGGCTAATGCCGCTCCGACATCAGTACGCCTTCGATTATTTGACGTTTCACCATCATCCGATCTGGCAGAAATATAGACCATACTGCCGAAGATAAGCGCAGCCCCTACAGCCACCAAGCCCAACATAATCAATCCCTGTTGAGAGATTTTATTATGCTGAACAGTCGTTTCATAAGTAGTAACTTCTGTGACTGTTGCCGGACGGTACACCTCTTCAACAGTCTCAACAATTACCTGTGACTGAACCATTGAAGCCAAAACAGAAAAAAATAGCAATAATGAAAACTGCTGTGTATACCGGGTCATAATCTAGCCAAAAATACCAACTTCAATTCTTAGAGTCATTAGCAAGGCAAAGTTCAAAGGCATGGCCAAATTTCATCTTTTTTGGGGGGCAACTAATGCAGCTTTTGATCCTCTTTGCCGTCATATTGCCTAAGCCAGCTAAACCATTTCACCGCAGAATGCCCCCAAGTATCTAGTGATCGGACTTGGTGCATCCATGAAAAATCCAAATAAAAATTACGTTTTTCTCGTTTTGCTAAAGGATCAAAAATCACAAAATCTTCAGGAATATTAACCAACCGTAACCTCAATGCTCCCTTGATATCGCTATCCCAATTATACCAATTATGCCATTGCATGGATTGAGTGAATGGCATCACGACACCTGCAAAACGAAAAACTGGATCATTCACATCTTGGTAAACTTCAACACAGCGATTAAGAAAAGTTTTTATTTCTTGCTTGTCTTTGGAGATCATATACAAATCGTTAGATTCCGGTAAGCTCGAGTTTATCCCTACAACTGATAAATTCACCTTGCCCGCACTGGCATGGTAAACACTGAAAGCTGCTAGCATGGCATTTCCTCCGCCAGCACAATGCCCAATAAAAGTATATTTTACTTGTGAGCCAAAGGTATTAAAGACCTCCTCAGCCCATTCAATGGCTTTATAGTTAGGCACAGCGTAACGATTCAAGCGATCAAGATATTTTTCAGAACCTCGAAACGTCATGACAATATCCCCCGATTCTTGCATAAAAACCCTAGCGACTAATCCTGATACTGAATCAAAAAAGGCGTTTGCATAAATTTCATCACTGTTTTTTTGAAAGTCTGGGTGATCAATGGCAACGATTTCTTCTTGAATATGCTTAAGAAGCCCCTGTCGCTTCGAATCTAAGCGCGACGTTCCAACCACTTGATATGCCGCTTGTTGCGTTAATTGTTTTATTTTTTTCGACGGCAACTTCGGCAACGATGATTCGCTAAACCATTGCGTCTTGTGTCGATATAACAACCCGCTGACGGCTAAAACCGCAATCGCTGCAACGGCAACACCGGCTGTTACTCCAAGTACCGTTTGTTGATTAGCGTTAGCAGGTAAAGGAAAAAAGGCCGTGAATAAAAAAAAAACAAGAACAAAACGTGAATGTCTAATCATTATGACAAGAAAGCCAACGTAAAGCTTTTGAGAGTAAGCTTACTAACAAAAGTTCATGGTTTAAAAAAATAAACAACTTAGTAATTAAATGCCCGGCATTTTTTGGGATAGCCCATCCTAAGGCGGATTCCCATAACCGCGCAGGAACAAGGCGGAGCTTTATTGAACATTTGACAATCCGCTTCTCATGATTGCACGTATTTTTTACAACCAGAGTTTATGGCCCTCTCGACGAAGCCATTGTTTATGCTCCTGAAAATGCGGAGAATATTGCTGAACTTCCGCCCAAAAATCAGCCGAATGGTTCATCACCAACAAATGACAGAGCTCATGAATAACAACATAATCAATCACCGTTTTGGGTGCCATAACCAGATACCAGTTTAATTGAATGACGCCTGAACTGGTACAGTGCCCCCATTTGGTCTTTGTAATTTTAAAAACCACCTGAGACACCTTAGTTGCTACGCCGATAATTTCAGCCCAGTGATCTACGCGTGCTGACAAATGGGTTATCGCTTTTTTTTGCAGCCACTGCGAAAATAATACTGTCGGTTCTTTAGCAATCGCAGAGATCATAACCTGATCGCCTTGGATCGACACCTGAGGCTCCTGATCAGAAAAAACTATGTGGATTTTTACACCAAAAAGATAACAATGACCATCGTGCTTAATGCTGGGCACTTCTTCAGCTTTCGCTTTGATTGATGCCTTTTGCTGATTAATCCACAACGACCTTGATTGTACCCATGTATCAATATCTTGTTTTGAGACATGATAAGGCGATCGAACACGGACTTCATCATCAACAACCGTAAGCGATAAGGACTTCCTTCGGCTTCTTATCAGCACATAAGGAATCTCTTGCTGCTCCTGAGAGACAAGCTGGGTTTTAGAGTCAGCAAGGTGTTGTCTGTTAAGCGTTTTATTTTTATGCGTTTTGTTCTTTCGGTTGAAAATAATCAACGTCCTCTTTTTGCGCCTAGTTTGCTAAAACAACACGAGATGTGCCTCCTGAATTATACACATTTACTCTATCCCCTACATGAAAAATCTGGTTGGGGTCAACTTGCTGTACGATAGCAACTGTTTTCCCTGAATCTAATTTCACAGAAATATTCACGCCATTTTCTTTGCCTACTGCGGTGCCCGCTTTATTACCTAGGTAACCACCTAGCAGCCCGCCACCTACAGCCGCCAAATCAGAGCCTTTACCCGCGCCCACGGCTGACCCTAAAATACCACCGATGGCAGCGCCACCAACGGTTCCTACAGTGCCTGCACTATCACTATCAATGGTGACTGCATTTAAGTGAACCACTGTTCCTGTAAGCACTTGCTGCATTCTTCTAGCATCCGATGTGCTGTAGGCTGTACCATAAGGATTCTGAGAGCACCCCACCACCATCATGATAAGTACGAAGATTCCTGCTAGGATATGAAATTTCATAGTGACGCCTTGAGAATCTATTGATTGATCTGAACTTGAGACAGACAACTTTATGTCAATCATTGGATAATTGATTTGAAAAAAAATTCAACAGAAATAAACTAACTTAGTTCATTTATTAGACATGACAGAGGTCATTCCATGAAGCAGACAAATGAGCAAACAGCTCCTATTAACAAGCCGTTGGTATTGATCGCCATTATCCTCTCCATTGGCCTGCTATTGCCCGGCATTTTACTACCACTTATGACCATAAAGGCTGAAATAAACCAAGAAAGCTTGGTTGCACACAGTAAACATGTCATCAAGCAGCAGCAATTGCCTCCTATGCTACAACAACTGGCAAATGGCTTTTTAGATAGCGTGCAAATGGATGAAGATATTACACTGTTAAACAAAACCCAATCGATACTTAAAACCAGCCAATCACTATGGCAACAAGATTACCCTGTCGTTGCATTATTAATCATTATTTTCAGCACCATCATACCTGTGATCAAAATTTTACTCTTGATAGCTTTACTTATTTTCCCCTGCCAAAAAATAGTAAAATTAAATGGCTTTTTAAGTAAATGGTCGATGGCGGATGTATTTGCCATCGGCGTTCTAATTTCCTTTTTGATGGCGGCAGCAGCTGAAAATGCGCATGCCTTAATTGTCTTCGAAGCCATCTTACATGCTGGGTTTTATTGGTTTGTCGCCTATTGTTTAACCTCTGTGATTCTTGGACAAATACTGTTGAAATCGCTTAAACAACCAGCCACCTGATTGGGCATCGATGACCTCTCTGAGCTGCTGTTTAAGGTGTTGATCATCTATGCGTCCACGCATCCATGCTTCGTAATATTGATCAACCCGGCGCCGCCGACTAACGGCGGCTGCGGCATCCATAACCGACTCAACCGCATGACATGCCATGGCAATTACCCTGAATGTCAGCGTACTTTCATTGCCCCTCATTCGCTGAGAGTCTGGCAAAAAACAATCGCCGACTGCATCAGGGTAGTGATTCTGGAGCATAGCGTACAAAATAGGGTTACATCGATTAGTGTGCCTTTGCGCCTTTATAAGACTGTCAACCTTTTGTGAGATCTCACTTTCAGGTAAACCTTGCCACTCGTTGAGCGTATTTTCTGCTTCTCGCCACCACAGTAAAAAATCTAATGCTGCCCCTTTTATATTTTGCAACCCCATAATCTCAGCAGAAACACCCGCAGGCAGTTGCTTATAAAGACTTTGCCAAAGTATTAGTGCCGATGTTTTTTCTAACACCACAAACTTCGCTACAAAGCAATCCATTAACGCTTGCTTGCACAATGCCTCTATTTCTGTTTTTTTATTATCTGTCGCGGTTAGAAGAGCGCTTAAAAGGGATTCAACCTTGGATAACCCCATTAATTTTTTTTCTATAAAATGCTTAATAGATTCAGCCGCTTTTTGATTATCCTCTGATATAAACCAAGTATTTAAGGCGTCTCTTTTCTCATCAAATGCCGCCTCATTTGTTAAGATATCGCGCAATACCAAGGCATCCATCCCTAAGTGATCTGCTATCAGCGCCAGTTTTTCAGCTAATTCGTTGCGGCTTACAGGCTGTTTTAGCCAAGCCCATTCGGTGCTGACAAGGTTTGGTATTTTTTTAAGCGGCGCCCCTTCAAATAGATTCGATAGCTTCTCGGCATACGCCCTTTCAGCATGCTTAATGAAACCTTTGGTATTTGATCCGATAACAACGTATTGGTCAGCACTTAAGTCCTGCGCTAATAGCTTGGCAAAAACCTGCGATCGCGCCGATCGGTCTGCACGGTTGTTGATCAATCCAACAACCCACTGCCGCTGACTCAGAAAAGGCTGATTCATCGCCATTCGCTGCCAATTTTGCAAGGTTGCATAGCGTTCGTTCGCAGAAAACCCATTAATAAAATGGATGGTTCGATGGTTTATCGTAACGGGCATAAATCGATGCAGCACACCCACATCAGGGTGCACTTGATGCGACATATCATATAAGGCAATGTCTTGAGGAATCGCTAACGTCTTTGCCAGTGTTAACACTAAGGCAATATTTGCTGGATGCTCTTCATAAGGAAATGCCGCAAGAATGTCATCCGTTATCAAATGCGATGCCAAGGCTGGTACAGCAACTAACTGAGTCTTTCTGAGCTTTGCTTTTTCTTTAAGCAGGGGCAGCATTTCGCGTTCGGATGTCAGTAAATGGCTATTCTCAGGGGTAAACTCACTAATGACTTCAGCGACATCCATCCCTGCGGGCCCTTGTAAATCTTCATGATCGGGAAAGCAGTTAGTAATGGTTGAAAGATCATCACGCATCCAATCTTTTTGCAATACCTTGATATAAGCTGGCGTTAATCCCATACATTCCCATAAAAACACATCGGCCTTAAGGCGACTGGCAAAGGTAACCACTTGCATCTGCTCCCAGATACTGGCTTTATCGAAGGGCCGAAACAAAGGGATTTCTTTAAGCGGCTCAAACGCTATATTGGATAGCATCACAGCTTCACAACCTGTGGTTTTTGATAACACACTCAATCCCTGCCCCTGAAACAACGCACTTTTTAGCCGCTCAACGCCAGATTTGCCCCTTGATCCCCAGCCGCCTATCACCAAGGGAATCGCTCGCCTGAATCGCCTAAACTGCCATGAAAGCGACAGTTGACGGCCAACAAACAACAGACACATTGCCGCTAAAAATAACACCAAGTGAAACACTTCATTGGCATAGACCGAAAAAAAATAGGATTCCATTGACACGATAAGACTGCTGCCAAGGCCTATACTGACCAAAGCCTGCGCCCTAGTTTTCGGCTTTGCTTTTTTATGGGATTCAGGCGTGTATTTATCTGGTGAGCTTTGGGTGGGATACCCCCTAAAGGTAAGACCGAAGCCTAATGAATTAAGCGTCTCAACATAGGGTGAATCATTCAATGACAGGCTATCAGGATGATTTCTCAGTGTCGCCACTTTTGCAAAATTAACGGTAAGAAAAAGCCTTGCCTGTAAGCGTTTAAAGACATTACTCGGCGGTAACAGTTCGGTTACGCCGGTGGAGGTATATATCTGTAAGGGCTTGGTTGGCCAGCTTTGATCTAACACCGAAATGCATTCATCAACTAAGGGTAACCAAGGCCGCCAAGAATCTTCTTTATCAATGTAACAGGGTTCACCTGGCACTGCCGTTGACGAACGCTCCGCCATAATGCGTGAAGGGAAGTGCGCCAAGGTATAAAACACACGGCCAGTCCAATGTGAAACTCCCTCACGTTTATCCGTTCGAGCATGGAAACATTCATGTAGCCAGCGCCATAGTCTAAACCCTAGCCGATGCCCTTTAGTAATTATCCAGTGGGATGTTGTTTGCTTAAGCTCAAGTGGAAAACCTTGATCGGCAACTAATGCCAATACGCGTTTTTTATCTTGCTCAGAAAGGCTCTCCCATTGCGCTAACGCCAGCCGAATCGGCTTGTTTATTTTTTGAGCATTGATCGCTTCCGTTAGCGTATCAAATAATGCAATCCTAAGCGGGTTCGATTGCAGCCATAGGATGGCTTTAGCTTGATCGCCCGCCGATTGAATAGCAGCAGGCAAATTTGACACACAATACTTATCCAGTATCGCTAAAGGTAAATCAGCAGATGCAACATCTGAAGCCAGCGCTATATTGTGTGCGTATATTTTTGGCAGAAGTTCCGCAAGGAGTTGCAATGCACGATCCGATGCCGGGATAAAATGATGTAATAAGGTTTGAAGACATTGATCCTGCAAGGTAACGGAATTAATTAACGCTAATTGCTGTAATGCCGTAACTTGTACGGCCAAAGATTTTTCATTCGACACAGCTTGTGCAAACAGCGTTAATGCAACATCTTCAGGTAAAACTGGCAGCATTTGTAGCAATGATTGGCGAACATAGGCGGATGAATCCTGACAAACCCGCATTAAAAAATCTAATTCCCTCGTACCAACATCCTGAGATTGACAAACCACACGCACCACATGCGCAACTAGATACATTCTGTCTTTACCTTGATACGTCAGATAGGTTGGTAAACGATGAATAAAGACTTCGCGTTGATAGATAATTTGCCCATCCAGCCAATAGCGTTTTAACGCATAAGGCGTTTTTTCATCCCAAATGCTGGACGCCGTATTGTCAAAAAAACCCGCTAAATCCTCAACACGCCCAGATGAGCACCAATAATGAGCTAAACGTGAGACACTCTCACTCATTGCCCTGAGTATTGGCAGCGGTATTGATGGATTAGCAGCATAAGTTAATTGCCAATCTGCAAATTCTTGAAACCCTTGATGCAACCCTTCTCTGCGCTCAAACCAGCGGGTTAATTGATTAATCAAATACACTTGGTATTGACTATTTTTTGCCAAATAAGCCGAAAATGCCTGCGCTAATGCTTCAACCCTTATCACTTGCTTAAACTGCATTCGCAGTCGTAGAGGGTGTTTTTCGGTATAGGGTGCCTGATGCCAAAAGTGCTTGATCGCTTTGTCTTGTTGTTTCTGATTGAGCGTCTCTAACGATTGCTTAAAAGCAAGGTAATGATTTGTCTGGTCTTGATTTTGCTCGCATACCGCTGTTAATTCAGCGATGGCCGTGCTCACAGCCAGTCGTTCAAATCGATCTTGATAAAAGTGCGTCATTCCTTTTACGCGTAGGACTAACAAGATTGCCTCAGCAAGCTGTTCTGTTCGTCGCTTATCAATCTTTTGCCAGAAGGTATTTCTACCTTTATTTAACGTCCGGATAATGGATTTTTTGTTGGCTTTTATCGCCTGGTTACCAGTATTCTCAAGCAGATTGAGTGGTGCTTGTTGGGCGTGTATTCGTGGGCTATCGTCCATGCCTTATTCCGTGAGTTTCGGCAGATCCCTGCCTCCATTTATTCGTGCTTATTCTAGGCGTCTGTCTGAGAATAGGCAGTTCAGTGCGCTGCTATTTGCACCAACAGCCTGATGTCAATGTACACACTTTGGTAGAAGATGGCAGGCAGCTGATGTCTTTTTCAACGGGAATCGTTCGACGCTTCGCATTCTCGTTGCGAATATCTTCGATAATTAAAGGGGTTAGGGCTAATTCCATCTCAAGCGCTGTCGAAAAACAATCGCCCGTACAAGAATCGGTTGCCGCTAAGTAAGTAGAAACACAGCTGGAGAGGTTAATGAGCAAAAACAGAGGTATGAGGCGAAACATCGACGATTATTATTCTTCTTTACATTGCCTGGTCATTTTACAACCAAGCATTCAACAAGCCTAGCTCGGTGTTGTTTACTGGAGTTTAATGCACGCGTTATTCAATCACAAAATCAAAATAGGTTGTTGAAAACGGCTCATTTTTTAACGTGAAGTGCCACCACTCGGTTGGTAAATTTTCAAACCCGTGTTTTGCCATCAACGTTTGTAAACGTGACCGATTATCTTGCTGTACCTGAGTGATGGTTGTATTTGAGGTATTGGATTTGGGGTCAAAAAAATCAAAGAATGTTCCCATATCCCATTCTTCGCCCGTTGCTTTATCAACCACCGTCATATCCACAGTACTGCCGCGTGTATGACTCGATTGATCCGCAATATAGCCTTGTTTAATCAAGCTAGATTTCTCGATTGTCGGATAGTAAATGGCTTTTTTCGATGGATCATCCGGTGAATTTACCCAACGAACGAATTGATCAACAGCACGCTGCGGGCGATAGCAATCCCAGAGTTTTATGCATTGACCTTCTGACTCCAATGCCGCCTGTACTTGTGACAAAGCAACTATAGCAGGCGTTGACAAAAAACAACGTCTGGCATGATAACCATCAATCCGTTGGCCGATAAAATTATTGTCCGAGGCGTAAGGTAAATCGATCATCGCCGAGGGGATTTTGGTTTGCACATCAACAAGTGGGTGATTAGCCATAAAGCGACCTCAACAAATAAACTATGATGGATGAAGGAGCAACCGATGAATATCATGACACGTAAAAAGTACAAAAGTTTTCATTCATTGTATTCGTTTAAAAAACAAAAAATCTCTGTCTACAACAATGTCATCATGTTATCTGCGATCATCAAAACTTATTTCACCGGGAAAATAGGTTTTTTCACCCGGCCCAAAGGCTCTCGATAACCGAACAAAACCCGAGGGTTGGGAGAGGCTATTATTCAGCGCAAAACCAAAAGCAAGGTGCCAATTGGTGTGACTTTGGTTGAGTCTAAGCCAA
This sequence comes from Cellvibrionales bacterium, assembly GCA_026708525.1. Taxonomy (GTDB): domain Bacteria; phylum Pseudomonadota; class Gammaproteobacteria; order Pseudomonadales; family DT-91; genus CAKMZU01. The sequence goes on along the minus strand of JAPOUS010000336.1, from coordinate 4,030 downwards.
TCTGCTTTTACTGCGAATCGCCATCGTGTGGTTTGATGTAATCGATCCGCATCCTGTTGATAGCCTCTAATACGTACGTCGGATGACAAGACCCATTCACCCAACAATTGTTGCCATAGGATAGCAGCTTCGATGCGATCAGGCATAAACACATTCGCATCAGGGTTTGTCATCAACCCGATACTCCCTGAGATTTTTGTATCAAGCCAAGGCTGCCAACGCCAAGACTCGTTAAGCGTTAATCCATAAGGATGATCATTGGCATAATCACTGTAAATATCGCGATCGACTTGATCTTGCAGTGCTAAAGGGAGATCTTTTAAGCCTTGATCACGATAAAAAGGCGTGATAGTAAATGTTCGTTTAACAAATTGGCCAAATGCTATCGCGTGTTTTACCTGCCACTCAAGATACAAGCTGGTTGACCAGTCGTATTCTGTCATATCCGTCAATGGCTCCGATAACTTTTGATAATATGCTGCTAGCCTTGCCTGTTGGTTGATGCCCGCCACCCATCGCGGCAAAAACCAATCGCCTTTTAGGCCGACCACATCGTTACCTTTTGAATGCGCAGACCGCCATAACGCACGCATTCGATAATGGCCCAAGGTATCTGTTTTATTCTGAAAACCCCCTCTCGTTTCGACAAATTGTTCCGCGATTCGACTCTCCCCGACATGCACATCCTGACGTTTGATATAGGCGCTCGACCAGCCAATATGCCAAGGAGAAGAGACAACAGGGTGCGAAAAATCTACCGGAGGTGAGATAGGTTGTTCAGATAACAAAGAAGGTCGAATATTCCTAGGCGTTGATTGAATGACCGCCTGCTTGGTTCGGTTGTTTTTCGAGTGTTCTTCTAACTGAAACAACCGATAACCCGTTTTTTGTTCAGAGCCATTACTCAGATGCGGTAATTCCAACGTATGCCAACCACTTGATAGCTGGTTAAACTCGGTAGAATGACTGGTTTGTATCGCAATCTGCATCGGCCCTTTGATTCTTGCCTTAACCGGGGTCTTGCGGGTCGCTATGTGCCATTGTTGTGGTGTATTGTTTTCCACTGCTTGCCATTGATTCAATACGCGTTGCTGAAGCGTTACCGACACCCACTGCATCGACTCTGCATGCGTTAATTTAAGCGTTATTTTTTTTCGATCCAAAACCGTACCCAAGGGGTATACCACCAAGGCTTGATCGGTAATCGCAACTTCCTGCCACCCCTGACCTTGATCGATCAAAACATTCGCCGGCCGCCACTGGTAAAATGAAAATGTTCTGGGCTGAAAAACTAAACGAAATTCTGCGGAATCGCTGGCATTAAGAATTAAATCTACCGGCTGCTTTGCCGATAAATATCGCCCTGTTTTTTTTATCATTGCATCACGCGCTCTCGATAAAGGCGATAAAGCAAGGTGTTTGGTTGCATCATATTCTGACATGACACCGGCCTGTTGAATAATGCTATTCATAGGATTCCACTCCATAGATTGTGCCAATAATGCATATAAAGGGGCTGTCGTTGCATCAAGTTCGGATCGATCAAACGCACCGACCACTGTTGAACCATCTAACTTATTAGATAAGACGCGATTTACCAACGCCTTCGTCAGTTGTTCATCGATACGGCTGGTTTTTGCATCTTGAGCAATGGGGTAAGGGATGTGCTGCATAGAATCAAAGGGGTCATTCACTATGGCATAATCCATCAACCAATGTGCAGATTGTGGCTCAAGGCGAATCGTATTGGATTCATTATTTAACGGAATATAAAAGGTACGCGACCTCAGCAGATGCCCCAGTTTTTCGTTATACCAAGACGATGCTAATCTTGAGGGCGTCATTACCTGCCATCGCTGGCTCTTCTCCCTCTTTATCGATAAGAGATCATAACTGTTTTGCCACTTCTCGAAGTGAGATTGTGGCATATAATATCTCACCGCTAAGACTCCCTTACCCTTAATATGAAAGCGTACAGGTTTTTTTGGCGCTAACAACATTCGCTGCACAGGGTCTTTTGAGTGATTACCTCTATCAACAAACCAAAACCACTCATTACTCTTGGCGAAGAGTTCATAACTCCGTGGTGTTTTATCCACTACTTGTGGCAAGGGCGGTTGCGCTAAAAGTGCCATGAGTTGATGCGATAGCTGGGTATACCCCATTTGATTTAATGCCGTAGCCATCGCAAGTAATCTGGCATCATTACACTGTTTTTGGCAAAGTGATGCCCACAAACCCACTTGCTGATACCATTTTTTTTCGCGCGCCAACTGGCGAGACAGCCGCATCGCGATCGGCTGCCATGAAGCTTGAAAAGCATTCGATAAGACCAGTGATTTTTGAAAATCTTTAGAGAGATTAAATAATCCTAGCCGCTCAAATAGGCCAACAATCGCCTGCTGTGTTAGTAAGTGGCTGGTTTGATTTTCATTATTCATGAGAGCAACATAGCCTGCCAAGGCCTGATATGGCGCCTTTGATTCTAACGCTTTCAATCGATTAAACTGCTTCCCATACTCACCGGCGGGCAACGTTTGACGTTGCCGTTCAAAGGGCAATACCCGACCTTTAAAATGATCCGCCGCCTGATCCAACAACATCAACAAAGGTTGCCAGTGATGGTAAAGTGCCTTTTCTGATAGCGAAGTTAATGGCGGATTAGCCTGATGTTTAAGTAATAGATAAAAAAAATTTTTTGGCCGATTTAACTTTACAAGTAATCGCTGGTAATCCTGAAAGCTCTCTGTATTCTCCCTTTTTTTTATCTGCTGAACAGCTACTTGATGAACACCATGATCAACAGATAGATGAAATCGGTCTTCCCCATCAGGAAGAAAGAGATCAATCGCATGAACTGTCATATGATCTTCTTTATTCCCGGTAATCGCTTCGATCAATGACGGCTTTTCTCGTAATGGAAGTGTCTGTTGCGGCTTCCAGTGGATTAGCTGTGTTTTGCCACTGCCATAGGTCACTAAAATACGGGCAGTCTGCTTATCGGGTAACACTAATAAACGATACCTATTCGCAGGCAGGTGATAATACAGCGGCTGATCCGCATTTAAAGATGAAAACGCCGCAAATTGTCGAGCATCCAAACGCTTGGTTTGTTGCGCTTCCGTTAGATGATATGTCGCCAGTTGTCTTGGTGTATTCAATGGGAAAAATGCCAGCGGCCTATAAGGTTTTATCGACAATAAATAATTATTGTTTAATGCTTTGCGTGGATAAACAGAAGCAAATTTTGTCATAGCATGCTGGTTTTGCTGTTGCTCAAACCATGCCGTCCAGCCCTCTTTCATCAAGGTTAATTGATCATTTAATTCTGGAAATAAAAAATCAGTGCTTTTTTTTGAAAACGATTCAATCCAAACATGTTGCGAAAATACGATAGCTAGATTTTTTTTGGCATCAAAGGCATTCAGTGGAATCCACAAAGGCTGTGTCCAGTAGGCGCTGGGTTTAATCCAAGGGTGTCTTGTTGTTTGCATGCGTGGTGATAAACAATGGAATGTAGCAGGCTGGTTATCAACCATTAGTTCGAAACACACCTGCCGACGTAACCATTCATCGGTTTGCTCCAAGGGCAGCCTGATACGCAGCACGCGATTTTGGTTCTTGCTAGCATCAAACGAGAGAGCAACACCCGCTCGTAGTTGAGAAGGAAACACCACCTGAGAATGCACCCAATCCCAAACTGCTATTGTAGGCAATCCAAGATCATCTTGAGAAAAATCCCTTAACAACGATGGATTAACCCGCCCGACAAAAACGGCCGGGGTTTGGTGATTACCTTTAGGGCGTGTCACCTCAACATAACGGGTTTGGGAGGAGCGATTCGTCCAAAAAATAGCCTGCGTTTGCTGAGAAGGCTTTCTTGCAATCGGAATAAATAACCCTGCGCCTTGTGTCCAAGCGATAGTCCAGTCGTTCAATGAATGCGTATCGGTTATTTTTAGGCTATGCCAAGGCGGCACAGTCACCATGACACTATTTGCCGTTGCCTTAATATGAAATTGGTGGGTTT
>JAPOUS010000192.1 GCA_026708525.1 Cellvibrionales bacterium | reverse complement strand
ACAAGCTCTGGCAGCTTAGGCTTATTACTTGCCCCCTCACTGCCATTGATTCTCTACGGAATCATTGCTCAACAAATGAACCTAGGCCCTCAATTTACAATTCAGGAATTATTTATTGCAGGCTGTATGCCAGCGTTAGTGATGATTCTTGCACTATCCGCTTATAGTCTTTACGCTAATCGCGGGCAACAGATTGAGCGCCAAAGTTTCTCAAAAGACAAACTCATACAAGCTTTATGGTCAGCGAAGTGGGAGATTCCATTACCTTTTTTCGTACTGGGCGGTATCTATTCTGGCTTTTTTGCGCTTTCAGAAACGGCTGCTGTTGCTACGCTTTATGTCGCCATTGTAGAAATTTTTATTCATAAAGAAATTCGTTTAAAGCAAGTCGGCGGCATTTTAACGCAAGCCATGACGATGGTTGGCGGCATCATTTTGATCCTTGCAGCCTCTCTTGCCCTCACTAACGTTATGGTTGATGCACAGATACCCACTAAATTTTTTGAATGGACGCAACACTTCATCGATAACAAAATTACGTTTTTAATTCTATTAAATATCTTTTTGTTAATTGTTGGAGCCATTATTGATATCTTTTCAGCAATCGTCATTTTGGTTCCACTTATCTTGCCGCTGGCTCTCGCTTATGGCATTCACCCTGTTCACCTTGGTGTTATTTTTTTAGCTAATATGCAAATTGGCTACTTTACGCCGCCTGTGGGCATGAACTTATTTATCGCAAGCTATCGGTTTAAGAAACCCATCACCACGCTATATAAAGCCACCATTCCTTTTATGTTAGTGTTGATGCTGACCGTATTGTTGATTACTTATGTGCCCGAAATCAGCTTGCTATTCATTAAATAACTAAACAATCTATTAAGCCGTTTGCAAATCGCATCGTTCCATCTACCTTTTTATAGCTATTTGAAAATAACAGGTGATAGATGGAATCGTTCGAAAATAACGAATTTGAAAAAACCGTTTTAATTACAGGCTGCTCCTCAGGCATTGGCCGCTCAACCGCCATTCACTTTGCTCGCCTTGACTGGCATGTTATAGCCACTGTTCGCCATCAAGATGATGCTGACAAGCTCATGATGCTCGGTTATACCAACATACAAGCCGAACTGCTCGATGTGGATGACGAAAATCAAATTCAATCACTTTTTAATCGTATCAAACAACAGTCGCCTAACGCCGGGCTGGATGTCTTAATCAATAACGCGGCTATCGCGGAGCCTTATCCGCTTGAATTTGCCAATATTGAGCATTTTCAACGCCACTTAAGCACCAACGTTATTGCACCTATGGTACTGATCCGAACATTTTTACCTTTACTTAGGCAAAATAGCGGCAGCATTGTCAATGTAGGCGCTAGCTCTTTCCGCATGAGCACCCCATTAATGGGGGCCTATAATGCGTCAAAAGCAGCACTTCAAGCATTGAGTGATGTCTTACGTATTGAATTACACGGCTCTTCTGTGCGAGTGATTGTCATTGAGCCTGGCGTTGTTGACACGCCTTTGCATAATCATATACATAACAAACAAACCCAACTGGCAAGCCAAATAACCACTGAAGGCTTTCATAGTTATCAAGGTATGATTGATCGACAATCCAGTGTTAAAAGCCATTTAAAAAAGAATGCATTAAAACCCTCACGCGTTGCTAGGCTTATCGCTAAAGTCGTACTTTTAGATAATCCCAAACCTGTCTATCAAGTAGGTATGGATGCCAAACTCATCTCTTTTGTCGACCCGGTCTTATCTACACCAATAAAAGGGAAACTCTGGAAAACTGTTTTAGGCAATTCCTAGGCATTAACGTTAAAGCGTATTATTAATCATTGTGTAAGCAATCGCAGCGTTAACAACTTTGCACCCCCACGCAGACGCATGGGAGCGAGACCGGCAACTGCGAGAGCTTTTGTGAAGATGAGTAGGTTCTTAGTATTCCAATAATCTTATGACGATACATGGGAGATTTTGAACATTCCACTCGCTTATGAATCTTATGATTGGTTTGCTCGATTGTTCTAACTATCATCTGGAATTCATAATGAAAAAAATCTTAGCTTTTTGGTTAACCACGTTAAGTCTTTTCTGCGCTTCTAGTCATGCGTCATCATCTGAATCCAACTTAGCGCAGTTTTATCAAGAGCCTAATAACGTCGGACAATTGGATCTTATTGAATCAACTCAGCTGATACCCACCATCAAATACCATAAAATGTCGTTTGCCAGCCTTCACTGGCCCACTGAACAATCAATCTGGAGACACCGAGTAAATCTTCATGTACCCCAAGTGTTGACTAATCCGCAGGGGGTTATTTTTATCCATGGAGGCACCAACTATTACCCCAATGGCACCAAAAAAGGGGATATCTATGATAATGATCAAATACCCTTTGCTTTAAGCCTATTCGCGTTACAACATGGGGTGATGGTAATAGAAATCAAGGATATTCCCAACCAATACCTGTCGCTTACATCGAACGAATACCTTAAAGAGGATGCCATACTGGCTAGATCAATGAAAAAGGCATTAAAAAATGACAACCCTTTTTTAGCCGTTCAATTGCCTATGGCCAAATCAATTAGCCTTTGTCTCGATGCGTTACAAGCCCAAGAAGAAAACCTGCAACTAACCCTACCGAAAAAATTTTTGATTACAGGTCTATCAAAAAGAAGCTGGGCCAGTTGGTTAGCATTAATTGAAGATAAACGCATTAACGCCATCATTCCTGGCGTATTCAATTTACTTGATCAAGAAAATACCTTATCTCACAACAACAAGAGCTTGGGATATTGGCCTGAAGCCTTTTATCCTTTCTTACGAGAAGGCATTGCAGAGCAAATTCGCACCGAGCCTTACCATAAATTAATGGAGAGCATTGACCCTTGGCAATATTTTTATAAGCCTGCGTATCGAGAACGCTTTAGTGTCCCAAAACTGATATTGACTGCCTCCAACGATGAGTTTTTAACACCTGACAGCCAAAACCAAATAATCGACCAGCTTCAAGGCCCTACGTTCTTTAGGGTAGTGCCCAACAGCTCGCATTCCTTAAATGTAAAAGCCTACATACAAACCGTTTCAAGTTTTTTAGCTTACCTTAACGGCAAATGCGATTTAGCAAGGATTACCTGGGAATTAGAAGGCACCAGACTTGTCTCTGCAACGACCAGCAAAGAACCCAAAGCGGTTAATTACTGGATCGCGAATAACCCCAAGTGGCGAGATTTTAGAAAAACAACCGGCATTGAATATACGAAAATAACCCTAGCTCCATCCTACTCTCAGGGCAAATGGACTGTGAAAACGCCAAAAACCCCTCAAAACGAGGGATATTTTGCGCATTTTATAGAATTTATTTTTAGTCAGGCAATCCTCACAACGCCAGCGTTTGTGACACCCGATACCTACCCTGAAAAAACACGAGAATTTGAGCTATCTCCAGCTTTTCAAAAACACATAAAACACCATTTCTACGCGATAAACCCTGATCAATAAGATTATGACTCAACATGAAGGGAAAGGATTCCCAACAAAATGGTCATCTTGACACCCTTAGGCTCAACTACACTTTGCTTTATTGCGTAAAAAAAGTTTTTTTATGAAGCAAGGTTTTATTTCTGCATTAATGC
>JAPOUS010000326.1 GCA_026708525.1 Cellvibrionales bacterium | reverse complement strand
ATACGAGGGCGGTGATAGTGACTTTGTTGATTTTCTTTACCAGACTAAAACAACATTAAATAAGGTATTTCACTTTCATACAATGAGTGATGATGGGGTTGGCGTAGAAGTCGCTCTACAGTGGAACGATACCTTCCAAGAGAATATTTTCTGCTTTACAAATAATATTCCTCAGCGAGATGGTGGTACCCACTTACAAGGGTTTAGAACGGCTCTAACGAGAAGCCTTAATACCTATATTGAAAGTGAAGGGATTGGTAAAAAAGATAAAGTCGCAACAACGGGTGATGATGCCAGAGAAGGCTTGGTTGCTATTGTTTCAGTGAAGGTGCCTGATCCTAAATTCTCCTCGCAAACCAAAGATAAGTTGGTATCAAGTGAGGTTAAAACCGCTGTTGAACAGGCATTATATGCTTCATTAAGTGAGCATTTGATTGAAAGCCCTCAAGAAGCCAAAGCTATCGTTCAAAAGATGATTGACGCTGCTAGAGCACGAGAAGCGGCTAGAAAAGCTCGTGAAATGACACGTCGAAAAGGAGCGTTAGATATCGCGGGCTTGCCAGGTAAATTGGCCGATTGCCAGGAAAAAGATCCAGCCTTATCTGAATTATACCTGGTGGAGGGTGACTCTGCTGGTGGCTCTGCAAAACAAGGTAGAGATCGTAAGACGCAAGCTATACTTCCACTTAAGGGTAAAATATTAAACGTTGAAAAAGCCCGGTTTGATAAAATGCTAAGTTCTCAAGAAGTGGGAACCATAGTTACAGGCTTAGGTTGTGGCATTGGGCGTGAAGAATTCAATATTGAGAAACTGCGTTATCACCGCATTATCATCATGACGGATGCAGATGTTGACGGCTCTCATATTCGTACGCTCTTACTGACATTCTTTTACCGTCAAATGCCAGAATTAATCGAGGCTGGCCATGTGTATATTGCTCAACCACCTTTGTATAAAGTTGCTAAAGGTAAGCAGCATCAATACATTAAGGATGATGAAGCAATGAATGCATTTATGACGCAGATTGCACTTGAAAGCAGTGCTGTGTATGTCAATGCAGATGCACCCGCTATAAACGGTGTGGCATTAGAGAATTTAGTTAATAGTTATCAGGAAACCATGAAATTAATCAGCCGATTAAGTCAGGTGTATCCGGAAATGCTATTAGAAACAATGATTTACTCCCCTGCCCTATCGGTCGAATCTCTAGCCAATACGAGTGAGATGGAAGCATGGTGTGAGTTTGTAGAGAATTATCTCAATGAACATTTCAGTGATGGCAGTAGCCGATATGAAGTTGATATGAAGTCATATGAGGAATCTACCATTCCGGTCGTCACAGTGGTTTCGCATGGTGTACCCAAGCAATACCAGTTAACGAAAGAATTCTTCCAGTCTAAAGATTATGCAAAATTAGCGGATTTAGGTTCTTCCATTGCTGATATGTTAGAGCCTACCGGTTACTTTAAGCGGGGTGAAAAAACCTTCGAAACCCAAAGCTTTAAAGAAGGTTTAGAATGGCTGTTAAAAGAAGGGAAAAAAGGCTTCAGCCTACAACGCTATAAAGGGTTGGGTGAGATGAATCCTGATCAACTATGGGAAACAACTATGGATCCTGAAGTGAGACGCATGCTTCAAGTAACCGTTGAAGATGGCATAGCAGCTGACCAGATGTTTACAACATTAATGGGGGATGCTGTAGAGCCAAGGAGAGACTTTATCGAATCCAATGCACTTAAGGTTGCGAACTTGGATGTATAAAAAAGATGGATAAAAAAACCGCCAATTTGGCGGTTTTTTTTAGTTTGAGAGTTGGTTAGCTATCCAGTGGCGGGCTTTATCGGTTAATTCTGATGCCGTTGTATGCTCAGTAGAATGGCAAGGACTGATTGAAACTGAAATAGTCCCAGGTGATTTTAAAAATTTACCAGGAATCCAACACTCGCCAGAGTTATGCGACACAAAAAGAACGGGAACTTTAGCGTTAATCGCAAGTTGCGCCCCTCCTCTGGAAAACTTACCTAGATCACCTGGTTTGCGTCGTGTGCCCTCAGGGAAAATAAGTACGGGCATATTATCTTGGGTTAAACGGGATAACCCCTGCGTTTGTATAGACTTTAATGCATGCCTTGGGTTGCTGCGATCAATGGCTATGTGATTCATTTGGCTGATACACCATCCAAAAACTGGGATTTTTAAGAGTTCTTGTTTAAGAACAATGGCAATTGGCTGAAAAAGATAGCCAAAATAATAAGTTTCCCATTCACTTTGATGGTTTGCGAGCATGACAAAGCGATGATCGCTAGGCAGGTTATTTAAACCTGAAAGAGTAAAGCGAATGCCGCAAGTAATTCTCAAGGAATAAAGAACCAAGATACCCCAATAATTTAAGAAATGAATTTTTCTTACTTGAGATAAAAAGGGTTTTATAAGAAGTAAAATAAAACCAAATGTAAAAGTAAATAACGCATACAGGATATAGAAAAGCAAAGAGCGGATGAAAAGTATTGGTAATGAACTAGCCATAAAATTAGCCTTTAAAACATCCTCTTGGAAGGTTCAAAGGGTGCGTTAAAAACGCCCCCTTTGAAGGGAGTGGATTAGGAATCATATCCATGGTGAGGCTTTAAGATTTAGCGAGTAATGCGATATTGGCAATGGAAGTAAACAGTGTTTTTAGCTTCACTAAAATACTTAATCGATTAGATTTTAATGCTTCATCATCGACCATAATCATCACTTTATCAAAAAAGTTATCCACAGGCTCTTTAAGTGTCGAGAGTAAATTTAGAGCTGTTGCGTAATCAGCTTCTGAAACTGCGGTATGATAAGGCTTTTCAAGTGATTCTATCGCATCAAATAAGGTCTTCTCTGCACTTTCTTGGAAAAGTTCAGGGAGTATAGCCACAGAGTTATCCACAGAATTAGCATTCTTCGATAATAAATTAAGTACCCGTTTATTGGCACTGGCAAGTGAGCTTGAAGCGTCTGTTTTATCAAACTCAGCTAAAGCTAGGATGCGTGCATTTATATCACAAGGCTGACTCAGGGCGAGGTCAGTGACAGCCAGATAAACCTCGGTACGAATACCTTGATGGGTATAAACGGACTTAAATCGCTCAAGGGTATAGTCCAAAACCTTAGAAACATCAAATGATTGAAGATCAGCGGGTAAGGTTTCAACGCTTTTACTAAAGAGTACTTTTAGATCTATGGGTAAATTAAAATGCAGAATAATTTTAAGCAAGGTTAAGCTGGCTCGTCGTAAGCCAAAGGGATCTTTGTTACCGGTAGGTTCTGCACCAATTGCAAAGATGCCGACAAGGGTATCAACACGGTCTGCAATCGCAATACACTGCCCTTCTAACGTTTTAGGTAAGTTTTTAGCATCAAAAGATTTAGGTAGATATTGTTCATAAATAGCATGAGCAACCGCTGTAGGCTCATTATCGGATATCGCGTAATATTGGCCCATAATACCCTGTAGATCAGGGAATTCACCTACCATGTCGGTTAATAAATCAGTTTTACATAGCTCTGCGGCACGCGTTGCATGTTCAGTATTGGCACCGATTTGCTCTGCAATATATGCAGCAAGCGTTTTTATACGTTGGCTTTTATCAAACAGTGAGCCGAGTTTATGCTGAAAAGTGACTGATTTAAGGTTG
>JAPOUS010000346.1:2295-3671 GCA_026708525.1 Cellvibrionales bacterium | reverse complement strand
CAGGCACCTCAGAGCGCAATCACCTTGTTGGCATTTGGTATAGCAAGAAAGAATCTGCCTCAGGTATTACCATGGAAACGCAAATTGAAAACTTTGAAGACGGCACTTATCGCTTAAGTGAAAGAACCACTTATCAAAATGGTTTTCAAAGTGACAGCTTAGAATTAGGGCAATGGGGTTTCTCTGACGGTATCTATTTTGCTACTTCGCGAGGCTGGGTCGAAGGCTGTTCCATTGTATCCAGTGATGTCAATGATCCAAATACTTTTAAAGCATTTCAGGTGATTAACCTCAGCGGTAACAGCGTGACTTACTCGCATGCCGATAGAAGCGAATCATTCTTAAAACTGAATAAACCTATTAAAAGTTTAGCCGAAGATAGCTCAATGTCAGACTGTTCATATATTTCAAGACGTCGCTCTAGAGATACATCTCTTGGATAGATTATCTGTTGATATGTGAATTAAAATTAACATCTATTAAATGAACTTAATTCGTATATTTATTCTTGCATTTAACTACATAAATAGATATATATGGCCCTGTTAAATAAATATACAATATTCGTTTAACAGGCGCTTTATCAATATCGCTAAAGCGTATCATCACCCAAAAACAATATGAGGATAGTATGAGTAAAGGTACCGTAAAGTGGTTTAATGCCGATAAAGGCTTCGGCTTCATCACACCAGAAGAAGGAGGTAAAGATCTCTTTGTTCATCACTCAGAGATTAAAAACGGTGGTGGCTACGCCACACTAAACGACGGTCAAACCGTTGAATACGAAGTTGGCGAAGGTCGCAAAGGCCCTTGTGCCAACAATGTGGTCGTCGTATAACCTCTTACTATCCTGATAGCTTTCTATCAGGATATATTAGAGTCATGGGATAGCCGTCAGAAGTGCCAGATAGCATTCTGGTATATCCTATTTAGTAATAATCGACCACCCCACCAAAAACCTGATTATTTATTAGTCAATTTTTTTCCAAATACAGCAATCGTTCCTAAACTTATAAGACCCAATCATTTTTCAGGTCTTGTTAAGTCATGAACAATAAGAAAAAAACACTGATTCGACAATTGCTCGATAGTGTCCAACTGTCATCTAATTCACAGCTTCCTGCGCACAAAGATCCACACCGACGTCGATTTTTAAAACCTTACCAGGCACGCCTCAAGTATGTTCGAGATTTTTGGTTGTATTATCTATTATTTGTGTTGATTGCCCCTATTACAGCGCCCTACATTGCCGCTAGTTTATTGTTTAATACCTTTTTGAGTTTGGCATTTTTGGAAGAAACCCAGCTCTAATCTATACAGCATTGTGGGGTTCTTGGTTTATCTTAAACTAGCGAAGAAAAGCCAAACAAAATTTT
>JAPOUS010000346.1:0-2285 GCA_026708525.1 Cellvibrionales bacterium | reverse complement strand
GCTACTTATTACTTCCTTTTTTGTTAATATACGCTCAAATTATACGCCAAAAGTTTGTTAATAGTGTAAATGGGTGGCACATGGGGCTATTTGAGAGATTGTTAACGCTTTGGGTTCTGATTGCCATTGCTATTGGCATCTATCTTGGAGATCGATTTCCTTCTATCTTTATTGAAGCGGCACAATTAGAAGTTGCCAGCATTAACATTCCCATTGCCATTTTCATCTGGCTGATGATTTTCCCCATGATGCTGCATATTGATTTCAGTTCACTGTTACAGGTGGGGCGATCCCCGAAGGGGCTACTCCTAACTCTTGCCATCAACTGGTGCGTTAAACCTTTCACCATGGCGGCAATTGCCTGGTTCTTCTTCAATGTTATTTATGACCCTTTCGTCCCAACTGAACAAGCCAAAGGCTATATTGCAGGTATGATTTTATTAGGGGTAGCACCCTGTACCGCCATGGTGTTTGTCTGGAGTCAACTGGTTAAAGGGGACGCCAACTATACACTGGCACAAGTCTCTATCAATGATTTGATAATGGTTTTTGCCTTTGCCCCGATCAGTGCCTTCTTGCTGGGTGTCAATCATATTGAAGTGCCTTGGCAAACGTTATTGGTCGCCGTCATCTTATATATTATTTTGCCATTAATCGTTGGCGTCCTAGTAAGAGCAACACTATTGCATCGGTCACCCAAAACATTCGCTGCTTTTTGCGATCACATTAAGCCGTTTTCTATCGTCGGGTTGATTTTGACCGTCATTCTATTATTCGGCTTTCAGGCGCAAACCATTCTTAACCAGACATCCATTATGCTGTTAATTGCCATTCCCTTGATTTTCCAGACGCTATTCATATTTGCTCTCACTTATGCCATTGCCTTATGGATTAACATACCCTTTACTATTGCTGCGCCTGCAAGCTTTATTGGTACATCCAATTTTTTCGAGTTAGCTGTCGCAGTAGCCATCGCCTTATTTGGATTAAATTCAGGTGCAGCACTGGCCACCGTCGTTGGTGTTTTAGTTGAGGTACCTCTGATGCTATGCCTTGTCAGCTTTGCTAAACGCACAAAACATTGGTTCAAAAATACCAACAAAATGCAGTTAAACGACTAAACTTTGGGTATTTGAGCAAAATCCACCATGGTCTTATCTAGCCTTATTTCATTGATCGATGATATAGCGGTTTTAGCCAAGCTTACTGCGCATAAGGCAGCAGGTGTTGTTGGTGATGATATTGCCGTAAGCGCGGAACGAATGATAGGCCTCGCCCCATCACGTGAAATACCAGTTGTATTACAAGTCATGAAAGGGGCTTTATTCAATAAAATACTTCTGGTTCCATTGGCGTTGTTGTTCAATCACTATTTACCTAAAGCATTATTGCCGATCTTATTTTTGGGTGCCTGTTACCTTGCTTTTGAAGGCGCAGATAAATGTTGGCATTGGCTAGCCAATCGTTTAGCTTTAAACAACGAAAAGCCAACAACGAAAAAAAAATCGACGAATAACACGGCACAAGTTTCTGAAAAAGCATTAATTCGGGGAGCGGTTCGCACTGATTTGGTGCTCTCTATAGAGATTATTCTTATTTCGCTATCCATGGTTGCCTCTGACCCAATCCTAGAACAAGCCATCGTATTATTTATTGTTGCTTTTGGCCTAACCTTTTTTATCTACGGCTTGGTCGCCTGGATTATTAAATTCGATGATTTAGGCCTTTATCTAACAAGGTCTTCATATCGGATATGTCAAAGCATAGGCAAAGGCATTGTTACTGCCGCACCAAACATCTTATCAGGCATTAGCATAATAGGCACAGTTGCTATGCTCTATGTAGCAGGCAGCATCATCATTCATACAGTCAGTGCGTTATTTCAAAGCCATATCCCAATGCTTGCGCATTCTGGTTTTTTAAACAACCTAGCCACCATTTCAATAACCATATTACTTGGTGGCACTGTCGGTCTCATATTGCTTGCAGCATACACAGGCGTGAGTAAATTCATCCGAGCTTTTTAACTCCTGTCTCTTTCTTGTCAAATCCCTCTTTAAAAACTCACAAGCATATAATGTGGCACAGTTCATGCTTTAGTCTACCCATAAGAATTTAGTTATAAAAATACTCAAAACTTATTCATTTAATAATAAAACCATTGTCAATGACAGTAAGGGAGCAGTATGACATCCAAGCCGACACTTAATAAGATGTTAATGGGTCTTTTAGCGATTAGCCCAGCCGCATTCGCAGAAGACAGTTTTTATGAAGCGGTAAGCTCA
>JAPOUS010000166.1 GCA_026708525.1 Cellvibrionales bacterium | reverse complement strand
TAAGTGCTTTTCTTAAACCTTTTAGAGTAAACTCCCCTTTAGGAATATTGCTAAATTCAAGTGCTTCGGGTGTATCAGTAGTATTAAGTGTGGCTGTATTTAGTGGAGAAGTACCTAGATTTTCATAGGTATTCCCTACTGATTGCTTGGGTGTTTCACCCTCAGTTTGATTTGAAACAGGAGCAGAACACCCCGACAATAATATGAGGGCTAATCCCAAAGCGTTCAGACAATGAAAATGGATCACAGCGACTATCTCTCCATATTGATGATATCCTTTAAAATTAGTCCACAACCCCAAATTAATACATTTTTGAATTAAAGTGTTAAAGGATTGTATACAGAGAGGATAGTCTGACGCTTGAAAAGCTATATACTTTTACCAGGTTGGCCGTATTATCACGGATCTTGGCACTGCTTTGTCAAACATTTCACAGGTTAGGACATAGCTAAAAATTAATGCATGATAGATTCAGCTGTCTCTGCATCCGCATAGTTAGAATGCGCAACATTATGCCCAGCCCCTAAATAGGTTTTATCCGATAAATAAAATCCTTTAAATTGCTCTACAAAATCCTCAGCCACTGAGCTTTTATCTAAACCTGTTTGCATCAGATTTTTTTGCCAATTTTTTATTTTTGGCCGCGCACCAATCATATCAAAACCTGTGTTCTCTTGAATAATATAGGCACGATGCAACAAGGGAAACCAAGAAATATCCACCCGTGTTAATGCATTACCATGAAAAAACTGGTGCTCATCGAGAACGTTTTCGATTTTATCTAAGGCTTTGCCGAAAATATCCGAACGTTCTTTTAACGTATCCGCATCAGAAGAGCGCATCAAGGCGCATTGCACCATATAATTTTTCACCCCAAGATAACTCCACGCCCGATACATCGATTTTTCGTAAGGTGAACGGTTAGCATCTAAAGAAGGCGAAATTTCTTCAAGGTATTCATAAATGGCTTCGGACTCAAAGATAGCCCCTTCATCGGTGATTAATACCGGCACCTGCCCATTCGGCGAAATATCCAAAAACCATTGCGGTTTATTACTTAAATCAATGTACTCAATTTCATAAGGAGCCTTTTTTGCTTCTAACAACGCAGCAATGCGCTGGACAAAAGGGCAAATCACAAAGCTGACTAATTTCATTATTCACTCCGGCATAGCTATTTATCAATATCAAACTTATAATGCGAACATATTACAGTTAATTTATGATGTAAATATTAATCTTCCTATAAGTTCTCGCAGCTTGCGGTCTCCCTTCCATACACCTGCATGGTAGATCGGTTATTTTAAAGAGCATCCCCGCTCAGGCGGGAATGAAAAGATGATGTTTATCCACAACACGAAAGTGCCTGCGGATTCGCAGCCGGGGCGCAGCAACCTGCTGACAGACTAGGCAATTCCTCTGGGATTGCCTCTTTTGCGGGTGCGCAACACGATGTCGATTCTTCGACTGCCTCCGTTCCGCAACAGGACGTCGCACTCTCAGATTTTTTCGAACTACAGACACCTGTTTGTGGTAACACCAATTCTACCCTACGAGCAGAGTCAAAATCTCCAGCCAATTCAGCTGCAATGGATCGCACTTGTTCATAGCCTGTAAGCATCAAAAACGTTGGCGCGCGCCCATAGGATTTCATACCCACAATATAAAACCCTTTATCGTGATGCGTTAGCTCCTCGACACCGTGCGGTTTCACTGTGCCGCACGAATGGTGATTAGGGTCAATTAAAGGTGCAAGAATCGATGGCGCTTCAACAATATGATCAATATCCAAACGCACCTCTCTAAGCATCTGAAGATTGGGTCTAAAACCTGTCGCCACCACAATGCGATCAACGTCGATGGTTTGCTCCATCCCTTCATGAATAATTGAAATCGCAAGCCCAGATTCGACTTTAGCAATTTTTTTGACGTTTAATCCTGTTAGTAATTCCAACGCGCCGCTATCTATCGCACGTTTAGCAGCAATACCCAATTCTCCACGAGCTGGCAGTTCATCATTGATGCCGCCACCTAACAACTTCTCTAAGTTATTTTTTCTTAATCCCCAAAGGATTTTTGTGGCTTTTTCTTCACCTTGTAGTTTGAGTAATTCCAGCGCCACATTAATCGCAGAATGTCCGGCGCCAATCACTAAGGTACGCTTACCTGCATAATCTTTACGCGCTGTATTCAATACATCAGGAATCCCGTAAGCGATCGAATCGCTATTGTCCTCTTCACCAGGCACAGGAAGGCCATCTAAACCAATAGGGTTAGGGGCTGACCAAGTACCTGATGCATCAATGATGCTATCGGCATGAATGATCTGTGATTCACCCTCACTATCGCGATAATGCACAAAATAATCTGCATTATCTCGGTCAGTCGATGTATGCTTACTGTGATTTTCTTTTGAAATGGCGGTGACTTCGACAC
The DNA here is from genome assembly GCA_026708525.1 of Cellvibrionales bacterium. Classification (GTDB taxonomy): domain Bacteria; phylum Pseudomonadota; class Gammaproteobacteria; order Pseudomonadales; family DT-91; genus CAKMZU01. The sequence continues at coordinate 1,237 of JAPOUS010000166.1, read as the reverse complement.
CCAGTTTTATCACGGATTGTAGCTCGGGTGTTTGCGCTGCCGGTTGCAAGTACTGCTCAACAATATCTCGCCCTTTTGGCAATTGCTCTTTATCTGGATGCTGCCAGCCTTGCTTTTCGAGTAACTTAATCACTGCTTTATCGGTGGCATATTTCCACGGGCTAAAGAGTTGTACATGCCCCCATTCGAGCATGGCGCTGCCCACTGTGTGCCCTTTTTCAAGCACAATGGGCGTTTGACCGCGTTCAATCAAATGCGCTGCCGCAGCTATCCCTACTGGGCCTGCGCCGATAACGACAACGTTTTTTGTTGTGTTGCTTTGAGTCGTTTTCATAGTGAGACCTCTTTTTTTATTTAGACCATCTATGCATTGATGGTCGATAGTTAGTGACAAATTTTTTTGGCTGCTGTTTTCTATAGGTCAGCAGCAACCTTCCTCATTTTTCATCTCAATAGGTTGACAACCCATTAAGCATTGTGTGATTTTATTCCATTCGGTAAGCGCGATATTAAAAGCTTCTCGCCCTTTGTCTGTAATCGAGTAAACCTTACGCTCTCGCCCGCCAACTAACTCCTTTTCACACTCAACATAGCCGCCCGTTTCAAATTGTTTGAGTACCGGATAGATAGTGCCTTCAGCAGGGGAACAGCAGCCATTGGTTTGGCTTTCTACCGCCTTGGCAATGTCATAGCCATGCATCGGCCGCTTGGTTAACACACACAGAATAAAGAACTTGGATAAGCTCATTTTGATGGTGTTATTCCAATAAACAGGATCGAGTAAGTCTGGTGTTGGTTTTTGTTTAGTCATATAAGCACTTTATACCTCGATGATCGATGTGTAAAGTGCTAATTGATTGTTTTTTGAACAAAGTCCGCGCACTTATGATTTCAATGCTTATAGATTTTGAAATCTTTATCTATCCAAATAATATAAAATACGCCATCTTCAATAAAACCTAACACCCTGCCGCAGCTTTCAGGTTGCAACCTGAAAACATCAATCTTTTGATTTTTCGAAAATTTTTGTGGAATGTTTGGTAAGGTCTTAAATTGCGATTTAGGAATTTTTTCGAAACCACCTTGCTGCTTACCCAGCTGAAAAGTATCCTTCCAGCTAATCTCACTAGCATGAATTAATCGGTTTACTACAGAAAGTTTAATTTTATCGCTCTGCACTTTAGGGCACCTCTAAAAATTGCTTTCGGGCTCTGTAACGAAATTAAATAACGTGTTT
>JAPOUS010000130.1 GCA_026708525.1 Cellvibrionales bacterium | reverse complement strand
ACACGTTATTTAATTTCGTTACAGAGCCCGAAAGCAATTTTTAGAGGTGCCCTTTAGGCTTTCAGGATCTTTTGCGAATAATCAACAAGCTAAATAAAACAACTAAAAATGCATAATTAACCGCACCAATTAATCGATCAAATCGCAAGGGTGTATCGTCCTTGGGTTTCTCTACATAAAGCCCAATAACCAAAGGATCATGATCACTCGAACGATAAGCATCAGGGACAGCATAATGATCGATTGATTCATAAGACTGACCATTCGCTTCCGTTTGGTAGTCTATCAAGCTATCTTCGATTGAATTGATATGCCAAGCATCAATGCTCACTACCTTTTCAAAAAACTGCGCATCTGCTAGGGCATGATCTAAACTCCCTAAAAAGCCACTAAAGGTAAATGAAAAAGGCTTTTCTTCTGTCGATTTATCCGTATATTTCAAGTTGATAAACCCTGCTGATGCCAGCACTTTAATCGGGTCTTCTTGGCTATAGGCATTAATATCACCCAATATCAGAGTTCCATTGGATGGTACGTTGGTTGGGTTGGCTGCCAAAAACTCAGCTAGACCTTGGGCTGCACGTGCCCGCATACTATTGCAGTTACCTTGGCCATCATCCCCTTCATTTGGTTCATCACAGGCACTGCCTTTCGATTTAAGATGATTCACCGCAAGGGTAAAACTAAACCCCTGCATCGAAAAGGTTTGAATAATACTGGCACGATTTTTTGTGGTATCAAATAAAACGCCGTGCTCATCCACTGGCGAATTTGCACTATCCAAAATGACTGCATCGCCCCTGGCTATCAATTTAGATGGGCGATATAAAAGCCCCACAGCAATCTCATCGCCTCCCACTTGCGTCGCTACCGGCGGTTGAATAAATTGATAGGCACCATCGCTTGATTGCTCGGCATTTAATGCATCCACCAGGGATTGGATGGCGCTATATTGGCCAAAACCATCGTTTTCTATCTCCATAAGGCCCACAACATCAGCGTCCATAGCAATAATTGCTGCAACAAGTTTAGCCTCTTGCATCGCTAATGCTTCGGGAGTTTTAGCTCCTCGAGAGGTAGGGAAGCCACCTCCCTTGCCATCACCATTAAAATAATTAAGCACATTCATTCCGGCAATCACCAAATTGGCATTCGGATGAACTTGAGGTGCTTCTGTCCGCGGGTGGGTGTCAATAATCGTTAATGAATCAGGTATAAGGGTAAAAAAATAATCACGGCCATGCATAACCGCCACAAGTTGCCTAACTGTTTGCCCTATACGCAAAGGGTTATCAGCTGAAAAACCTGTATTACTTGGGAATGGAATAAACTCAGGATAGCTTGCCATAACACCATCATCAACAAGTAAGTAATCATTCACTTTCTTTAACAAGGCCGCATGATATTCAGCAGATAACGGCGCAGCAATTTCTGTCGGCTGGAACATTAATTCGCTAGATACCGCAAATTCACCATAATTGCCTAAACCAAACCCTCGCCCATGCAGATCGCTCACGACCCAGTCATTAGCCGACCTCACCAACATACCTTCAACTTGCTCAAACGCTAAAGGCGAAGCTGGCAGCGTTAAAGCAACAGCATCAGGCAACGCATTATTGGACGAACACAGTGTAAGCTCAGTAATATTTTTAAGCTGCGTCACCCGCTTGTACTCATTAACGCTTGCAGTTAATCGCACTTTATCCCCAAGATTCACTTGATGGGCTTGATAATAAACAAATACCCCTTCGGAAGTCGCAGAGTTGGCATCTTGATCGCTAGTTTCTTCTTGCAACCAAAATCCGCGATACTGCTGAGACAGGGCGCCATTCGCTAATACCCCGCCTTGCAGATCTTTGGTGACAATGGCCTCTACGGTAACTTGCTGCCCCAATAATGGGCTAGCATCCTGTTGCATAGTTGTTATTTCACCTTGAATTTGGCTAATGACAGTAGCTGGATCACCGCAATCTTGACCAATGGGCGGTTCGACAGATTCTGATTCACATGTGTTATCAGCCCCTGGCGTAGGGGGAAACTGCTGAAAACCTGCCGTATTGCGCGCACTTCCTTCACCCTCATTGCCACCATCAACACAGCGCTGATTAGAATGTTCAGATGCACTGCCTGAACCTGCTTCATTAACCTGCGGCTGACCTGTGTTTACAAGCGGTAATAGTCCAGCATCATCAGCATCATTGGTGTCATACACTAAGGCATCGATTAGATTTGCTGTTGAAACCTGGGTTCCAGAAGGAAAATCCGTCGCATCAGCTTGATAAATAGCAACCGCATCCGCACCATTTTGGATCTGAAAGGAACCACTGACAGCCAAATCACAATTAGCGACATGATTTGCATCACCACAAATAACAAAAAAACCGACATGATTTGATGAAAACCCATCAAGATCTTGCACAAAATAACTCTGATCGTCATTGCCATTAAAAAATACCAAGCTGTATCCATCTAAAGCTACATGGCCTGTGCCCCCGTCAAAGAGTTCAACAAACTCGGCAGTATCCGCGCCTGGGTTATCGGCATCGACCTCATTAATTACCCAGCCAGCATGACCTAACATTGGCATTGAAGATAGCAATATGACAAGAAGAGAAAACGGGGTAAGCTTCATAGCTAATCTCATATCATCCTGAAATGTAGAAAAAATAGCGATCTAAATTGGCACAACAATGATAGATAAATGAAATTAACAATACAGCAAAAAAGCAGATCGAGTGAATATTCTTAGCATTTTGTGAAATGAAACTGTGTAGTTACCTCCCCATGCACAGCATAGGTCAGCGACTCAAAGAGGGAATGAGGTTAAATATGCACAGATGACGTGTTTAGCTCTACTGCACCATGCAACCAAAGCTCTACATTATAATCAACAGGGTGGCCTTTTTTGGTTTTACGAATGCGGTCGATCGATAACGCAGGCATAGCAGCGTTAACTTCTAACAATCCAGCGTTAAATTCACCTAAGGTATTGATTTTAATTCTGCAATCTTCACTAACTGCCTCCAAACCAAAGTGGTTTGATTGCAATAAAGTGATTGAATCTTCTAGCGCATGCTCTAATACCCCAGTAAATTGATCCGCGCATAAATAGATATTTTCAACCAATACGGGCCGTCCATCTAGGCTCCGTCGCCTCACAATATGATAAACTGAGGCCCCTTTGGCTAAAGCCAGCGCCTCTCGAACAGAATGTTTTGCTTTAATTTTTCTTGCTGAAATTAATTCCGTTTTCGGCAGTTTATTTTGTGCCTTTGCTAATTCAATAAAATTTACCTTATGAGCTGGATCAATAAGCAGCCTTGACGGGGATAAAAACCAACCTTTTCGCTTTAGTCGATAAATAAACCCTTCGGACTCCAAACGGAATAATGCTTCACGTATGGTAATACGGCTTGAGTCAAAATCCTGTTGCAACTGGCGTTCAGAAGGCAAGCGACCACTTTCAGCAATGGATTTGTTATTTCTTAACGCGATAAAGTAGGCCTTAAGAGATTCGTAAATCATCGACATAAATTGGTTTAACCACTTAGTAATCTAACAATCATCGTATTTAACTTGAAACACTCTTTGATTAAAACCGAATTAACAACAGAAATTCTATCTATCAAAGATAATGGTTTCATTAATAAAATTTTTTATTAATTTCTCCAACAGTGCAGGATCTGT
>JAPOUS010000264.1 GCA_026708525.1 Cellvibrionales bacterium | reverse complement strand
TCAGTATGGCGCATTGTGACGCCGGATGGGAGCGTCCATCACATCACGCTTGTTACACGGTTTATCTATTTATTTAGTCTAATTCATCCTTAGCATCTTGCTTAACTTCAGGAGCATTCAAACTATAAAACCTTCTAAACACATATGTTCCTATACCCACGCTAATTATGAAATATACTGTAAACTCAAAATAGGCTGAATTATTCCAAAACCCAGATAATATATTATAACCGTATAAACCCATAGCACAGCAATATAAAGGCAACAAAGCTACGTCAATTACTTTCTTCATTTGTCGCACCCTGTAACAAGAGCTATCAGCTCAAAAGCACTAAACCCAAGTAAACTATTTGCTCCGGCATAGATGATTGCTTGTTTAACTGTCTCTTGAAGCAAACCAAGGGCAAGGAAGACCCCAATCAAAGCTGAAATTGAAATGCTCAATGCCTTTTGTGACCCTGAACAAAGGAAATCTGCTGCATCTTCTTCTCCTAATAGATCCAAAATAAATGCCAACCCTCGAAGTATGTTACTTAGGCCTGAAGCAATAGAAGCTATACTGGCTAAAGTAAATAAACCATACGCAGCTGGTGCCGCCAATCCTCCTGTTGCAACCGTTGTTCCTGTAGCGGCAAGAAAAATAATAAAACCTGATGCATATATTTGACCAGCACCTACAGTCATAAGGGTAAGTCCCCCATTACTCCCACTAGCAATCTTATAAGCACCAGCACCAGTATCTGGATCAAGCAACAAATATCCAGCAGCCTGAGTACCATAGAAATCCAAATAGCCTTGGTGAGTTATCGCTATATTCCCTGCATTAACCGCATTACGTATTTCGTTCTCAATATCAGCACTCAAGTTAATATCTGCCAATGCCATACTGATATTGTTACTATCGATCGTCCAAATTTTTTGGCCCTGTTCACCTGCAATTGATAGTGCTTTTACAGCAGAAATACCATGCACTTTACCATCATCCGTTGAAAACAACATCTCAGGCACTTGGTGTTCCATTGCCGATCCACGCATGCCCATACTACGCATAAACGCAAGTCGTTCATCTTTGCTGTTATTCTTAGCTGCTAATTGATTCACCATCCAATCAACATCCATCCCAAGACCTGTAAACTCGACATTACGAGGCACGCCGAACCAATACACAGGGTTTAACTGCGTCGTGAATAAACCAAAACTTGGTAAGCGATAATTAACCACATTGGATGCTTTGGCTTGAATTTGATCTTGTAAATCATTTAATGCGAAGTAACTGTAGACGGTTGCATAAAGCATATCGCCTACAAGTTCATGCTTTGTAAGGGTTGCTAATTGCGCAGCATCTGCACTTTCCAGTTTTGCTTGCGTGGCTTGCATTCTTGCGTTGAGTTTTGCTGCATCTTCTGGGTTTGCTCCTTGAAGATCTAAACCTATCGCTCGATACTCACCCGCAATTGGGTGGTTAATCGCTGGGGCTGACCAACCGAAATTGGGCGCATACATTTGCATGCTTTCAATCAGTTCTGTCCCCATATTACCCGCACTGGCTTCAAAGAGTGTTTCACCATCCTGTAAAAACTCAGCAGTTAACCCAATGAGGTATCCTGGAATACTTTGAGGAATTAATGCGTGATCGATTTCACCTGTGCCTGGATCAGGTTCAGGTACATAGCTTTCCAATAACGCTGCATCTTCATCAGTTGTTGGTTTAAATGCGAGAGCTAGCTTTTTACCTGCTAGTTCAGACAGGTTTTTCTCAATAGTGATTAGTCGACTCCCTTCTCGGCCATAGTTTTGAGTACCCAAGGTATAGCGAAATTTATGGCGAACTGTATCAGGTAGCTCACTAAAATTATGTGTGCGCGCTTCCAATCGATAGGGCAACCCTGCGGCGAGTTGACGAAATTTCTTTTGAATTACCTTTTGCGTACCAAGTAGTTCACCTAATGTCATTTCAGGGTTTTGGCTATTGATGTAATCTTGTACTTGTTGCTGATACGCCTCTAAGGTTGTTTGCACTAAAGATTGATCTAAGCCTTGCACAAATCCATCGGCTTCGTTCACTGTACCACTCGCGGTTAATTCATCTATCATGGTTTGCGAATCAAAAGAGATTTGACCTGCAATATCTTGACCTTCAGTAAAGTCATATTGCTTAAATGAAGCATCTAATGGAATCCAGCTATCACCCACTTTGTGTTTTGCACCACGGCTAGGATAATAATCAACCCATGCTTCAGCCCAAGTATGTTCGATACGAATCGTTTTAACCGCGCCTGCTTTAACAATCGCTTTGTTAGGAATACCCCCTTGACTGAATAATTGTTGTGCGGCGGCTGGCACATCAACACCACCAACCCAATTCATCGCTTTATGTGCTGGAATATCCACTGTACCGAAAGCGTAACGGGCAGGTATATTTGATGCTCTGAGTAATGCAATGACTAAGGAAGCTGTATCCATTGCATTACCTTTGCCTGATTGGAGTGTGTAATCTGCTCCTTGAATAGAGCCATAGCTTGGAATAAATTCAATGGTGTTGCGTACCCAGTTATAAATAGTGACTGGGTCATAGTTAAGTTCTGCCGCTTTTGCGCGAATACTATCTGTCAATTGAATATCAGGAGTTTCTGCCAAGTCTTCTGATAGTGGGCCAGCTCTTTGAGAGTCCAGCATACCTTCTGGTATAACATGGGCAGCTAATAACACACTGCTGTTCTTCATTGGATGTTTTATTAAGGTGCGTTCTTCCAATTCAACAGCGGTTGTTTTGAGTTCTGGTGTTTGCTTGGCATCAGGCGTACCCCAAGGCAGATGATTTGGGTCAGTGGTTTGGTGTGAGCGCTTTTGTTTTTCTGTTGATAGCAAGTTGTTTAATGCTTCGATATGCTCACCTTGCTCAACTAAATCATTTGATGATAAGACTGCATCGAGCTTTTGTTGCAAATCATTTAACTTGGTTTTAAACCGTTCTTTAGCCTCTTGGTTTTTCGCAATCATTGCCTCAGAAAGCCCTTTGGCTTTTAGCATGGCATCGACTACATCAAATTCACTTAATGCATTGGCTTCTAATTCATTCAATTTATTTTTTAAAAACGCAAAATCTTGATCATCTTCCATTGCCAGACGGCTTAGGCCGATGAAATTGAGTATGTCATCCAACACGCCTGATTCTGCTAAACGCTGCTGAATAGTTTCATGGGTTTCAGCGGTTGATTCTTGCACTACTTGCAGCGTTTGACTCATTTGATGATCGGTTGTGCCTTCGATTTGAATTCGGTTTTCGAGAGCATTTTCTTCCGCTGCGACTTTTACTGCTAATAACGAAGGGAAAAACAAGGTATAAAGAAAAAGTAGGCTTATCATGCTTGAGGTTATCCGCATAAATGCAGAAGACTCGCGCATGTTTTGAGTGATTGCTTTGCTGGATTCAGCCTTACAGTCCATGCAGAAATTCCCTTATTATTTTTATATTAAACACACAGCTAATTAATTACGTTAGCTTATCAAAAAATCATGATAAAAATCTATTGTTTAATTTTATTTTGTGGAATTTTATCTACTTAACTAAAATGAACCTGATTAAAACCGTGTAACGCACGTGTCACGGGGAGGAGCGAAGCGACGATCCCGTGGACATATATGGACGCTCCGAAAATTTCAAGCAAAAAAATCTCTTAAGCGTGAG
>JAPOUS010000299.1 GCA_026708525.1 Cellvibrionales bacterium | reverse complement strand
AACCTTCGCCTTACTGAAAACCTTGAAATTTAGCGCAGAACCTCAAAATCAATTTTTAGAGATGCCCTTAATGGGATTTATGTCACCCCAGATGGATATTAACGCTTAATTTCCATGGTTCTGTCACATTTTATTTCTTTTTAGAATGAAATGTATAACCATCCGCCTAATATATCGCCAAACGGAATAATAAATCGTTTCTGCATACCCTACGGAAAGACGTTAATAATAAAATATATAATGGTTTTCTGCATAAACTCCACATCAAAAGGGCATCCTTAGTGACTATAAATTAAGCAAGCAAATCACAATAAGTAACGGCAAAAACAAGGTATGTGCCTATATTCACCGTTGACACGGCTTGCAAAGATTGAATAGTCCCTAGAAGGGTGTCCGAGAATGGTATTCGAGCATAAGGATTCAAGAATCGAGTCAGAATTTTTAGAAAATTTCTGCGAATAGTGCGTCTATTTAAAGAAATTTTATGAGAATGCTGGCCGATTATAGGAAGCTAAGGCCGAATAGTCAGTTCTCGGACACCCTCTTAGATAACGTTGCAATTGAGTTCATAAAATAACGTTAATACTGCACGACTGATTTCGTATTAATCAGCGCTAGCGCTGTGCTTCGATTTCGCGCTAACTAGGAATATCATGAAATATAAATATCTCTTATTATCATTGAGCTTATTGCTTGGATTAGCTATAAGTCATCACTCACTCGCCTTTAGCTTACCGTCAAAGCCTTCCGATTCAGCCAAACGGGTACGTATAACCTTCACTGCTGACAGCAATCCTGCGGCTTTAATGCCAATTCGCCGATTAGAAAGCCTACAAATTTGGCCCGCTAACGATGAATCCAATATCACGCACTATAACGTTTACTGGGGTGACAGCAAGAAAAACAAACTTGGCTTCTTTATGGCCCCAAAGCTTGCAAAGATCAAAGCGACGAAAGACAAACAGGTGCTTACGTATGAGTTTCCTGCAAATTTCAAAATGGAAGCCGGCGCTATTTACGTACTAGTTTGCAGCGCAAATAAATTTCGCGAATTTTGCGGCAAAGAAAATAACATGGAAAAAATAACAGACGACCTGATCGGCACAGGCCTTAAACTTATGGACATCAAAAATGATCTCACTGGGCGTAATGAAGACAACTGCCCAGGCTTTGAGGTCATGGAAACTTGCGGTGACTTACAATGCAACGGCATTGAAACCGCCACCAGCTGCCCATCAGATTGCGCAGATTTCAAAGTCGCTTCGTTCAACTACCAAACCCTTTGCCGCGATGTACAAACCGTTTTTTACCCAACCTCTATTGAAGAAATTCAACGCATCATAAAACAGGCCAACAAAGAAGGCCGCCATGTTAAGGTCACTGCGGGCGCAGGCCCTAAAGGCACCACAGGTTCAGCTTCATCCATTGTTTGCAACGATGGTATCGTGATTGTTGCCAGCAACATTAATGAAAGTAATCCTAATTTCCCTATCTTCCTAGAAAAAATCAATGGCAAGCAAGTGGTGAATACCCCGGCAGGAACCACGTTACACAACCTAGGGGAGTGGCTTTATGAACGTAATTTGGGCATGGGCTTCATACACCTTGGCTGGAGAGATGCATCCGTTGCTGGCGCCATTGGCACCTCAGCGCATGGAAGCTCCCCTAAGCACAACAACGTTCTCTCTCATCGAGTGGTAGGCATGGATATTATCACCCCCACAGGCGAGCTCAAACATTTCAACCGCTATACGACAGGTATTAGCAACCCTGATTTATGGAAATCACTCACGACCCATTTAGGCTATTTTGGTGTCATTGTTCGCGTACAAATTGACGTCGAGCCGGCTCAAAATGTCCACGTTAAGGTCACCTATCATGACGAAAAAGAGCTATTTGCACTTAATGAGAAAGGATCCATTTTAGCCGACATTGCGGATTGTGATTACGGCCAATATAACTGGTTTCCATCACTAAAACGCTATTTAAAAACCTGCGGTAAATTAACTCACTTACCCGCAGAAAATGGCGCAAACAATCGGGTGATCTATCCTTATATTGATTTATCTCAATTCAGCGAACAACAAACACTTCAAACCTTTCAACTAGGGAACCTCTGATTAAGTCCAAATGATATCAGCGCGAGTCCAAAATGCTTTATTAACAAGGAAGGCTTTGCAGTTAATGCTCATTGCCTTGACAAAAAGTCTGACGCAGTTAGAAAGTATTTTGGCCGCGCCCTTCGGGGCTTTCAAGCTTATACCCTAACTGCGTTGTCATTCCTTGAAAGGGCGAGACTAACTGCGGAATTCCGCCTTGTTAGGCAATAAGCTTGAAAGCCTGATGGCATCTTGACTTAATCAGAGGTTCCCTAGGTGCCTGTCAATCTTTCAATGGCGAAAATAGAAAAGCGCATTTTAACATGGCAAAAATGCGATTAGATGGTTGGCATCTAACACCGCCCCTCATTAAAGAAATCGAAGGCGTCACCCATTATACCTCGGACGCCATTGGCCCGATTCACCGAATGACCTCTTCACACCTCATTCCGTTAAGCCGTGAAGTATTCCAAATGGACTGGGAAGTTGCCGTACCTCAAAAACATATGCAAGCGGCAATGGAATGGGTTAAAGATTTCACACAGGGCCTTAATAAAACCAATGCAGATTTACCCGTTCCTTTAATTGGTATTTTCGTGCGCTTCTCAAAGATTGAAGATGAAACACTCATGGCCTATACCGGCGCAGGCGGCGACTATATCAACGGAGAGACGGCAGTGCATATTGAAATGCCCATTTATGTCCCAGTCAATTTATCGGCCGAACAAATGCATGCCTATATTTCGCCTTATGAAGATGCAATGGCAACGCTTATCCGCGACTTTGGTGCGCGTGGTCACTGGGGGAAAAATGAATACAGTGGCAACCCTTAGTTGTTTCAATTGCAAACAGACCTGGGTGTTTATGACATCGATCAACGATTAGAACGCTTTAGTCAACAAGTTGGAGCATTCGATCCAAAAGGGATGTTTGCTAACAAACAGGCCAAGGTAATCGGTATAAAATACCCTAAATTTAATTACCCTGATCACTGGTAATATTTTTTAAACCATCGATAAGCCAGCACTATGCTGGCTTATTTAAGCTTCAATAATTTCGTAACTATGGGTAACTTCTACGCCCGCCGACTGCATCATAATGGATGCCGAACAGTATTTATCAGCAGATAAACCCACCGCTCGCTCAACCTGCTTTTCTTTTAACGCCTCACCTTTCACCACAAAATGCAAATGAATCTTGGAAAATACCGCAGGCACGTCGTCAACACGCTCGGCCTCAACGCTCACTTTGCAATCTGTGACTTTTTGGCGAGATTTTTGTAAAATTTGAATCACATCGTACGATGAGCAGCCTCCCATACCAGCTAACAACAATGACATGGGGCGAAAACCTTTATTTTGACCGCCTTTTTCCTCTGGGCCATCCATTATCACACTGTGGCCATTGGCATCCTTACCCTCAAAAGCAACGTCACCTTGCCAAGAAACCTCAATTTTCATAACATTTTCTCTCAATTTTTGATTGCAGTGTAAAAACAAAAAAAGTATGCTGCTGAGAACTTTATAACAAAAAAAACGTCTAACAAATCACACTTTTATCAAGTGTTAGTAATAGTTTGCCGCCATTTTAGGCACATTTAACAAACTGGTGCTGTGAACTGTATCAAGCTCAGTGTAAAGC
>JAPOUS010000247.1:16824-27393 GCA_026708525.1 Cellvibrionales bacterium | reverse complement strand
CCCGATTGTTCTATTGCTTCGGCGGGGGATGTTGAGGTAGTTGTTAATTTCTCTGACCCCAGTGAAGTCTTTGCGACAGAGCTCAATGGCCTGATGCCCGTTGAAGAAAATGGGAGTGAGCATACCTTTTGGTTGCCCGTATCAGAAACTTATACTTTTGTCGCTGAAGATGTGCATGGTTATGTCACAACGTCTACCTACAAATCGGATGGTCAACGCATTAATGAGATTGCCAAGGTGCGTATTGGCGAAGATATGCTGAATGAATTTTTACCCCTCATTAACGAACAAGCCAGCGGTATGGAAGCAGGGAGTGTCGATGGCAGTGGAGAACCTATTCTTGAAAATATTTATATCAATATCGCGGATATTTCTCACTTGATGGCAGATATTAAGTATATCAATGTGGGTGCTATGGATATGCAGCATCTGGAAATTGGGGACAGTGCACCTTATCCATTGATTATTGATATGTTTATGTCGCCTCAAGGTGAAGAGAACGTTGATTGGGTTGATGGTAATGATACGGTTGATGACACTTCGGATGTTGGTGTGCATGTACTGATGACAGTTCAGGATTATACTTGGTGTACCTCATTTTTTTGTGGCTTTCCTGGATTTACTGAAGCAAAACCTTGCCCCATAGAAATCTGGGATCGTTGTAATATCGGTAAAATTCGTATGGATGTCAGAATGTATATTGAAAAAATGCGTGTGAATTCTGCGTTGGGGCTAAACGTCACCCAGGGTGATTTTGATATTCGATTAAATGCGCACAATGGTCAACAAGTCATTACCATGTACGATGTTAAGGGTAATCTGGATGGCTCTGAGTCTGGCGACAGTGCCGATCAAGGTTTAATTGATAATATTATTGGCTCATCTGCCATTGCTGGCGTTATTAAAAGTCTGGTTGAGGATACCGTTAATCGAAATCTTGAAGAACTAGCGATGGAGAAAGCCTTTGAGTTTGATACAGGCGCTGAAATGAAAATCTCTGGTCGCATAGAGCATTTATCTACCGATGGGGGGGGTGGCGACAATATTGGTAATTTGATGGTGGATCTTTCGGGTAATTTTGAAACGTTAACGGCTGATACAACCATTCCACCGGCATTGGGTAGTTTTTATGTTGATGATGAGCCGCTGCCCAGTAAAGCTGACGAAGGTGCATCGTTAGGCGTTGTTGTAAATGCCAATATTGTTAATCAGGCATTGCTTGCCATGTATAACACAGGGGCCACCCACCTTACATTATTGGATGGCGAGATGCATACCGGACTCGGGGTAACGGATGGTTTGGGAAGTGAAAACAGCCTTCGAGTGGAGTTAAATCCATCCAGCCCTGGGGAGTTTTATTTGGAGGGTGAATCGACAGATCAAGCGTTTTTAGCTTTTCGTGGTGCAGAAATGAGAGTGTCTCGTAAAGAAGCAGGGGAGTGGAGTACATTAATGCGCCTTAACGTGGATATCAAAGCCGGTGTAAAAATGGCAGTGATTGATGATTTTATGACGCTGACAGTAGCTGCTACACCTGAATATGTAATCAACCATATGGATGATCTGGAGTTTGGCGGAACTAACCTTTCAGGGTTTTTAGGGCGAGAGGTGATCGAATTTTTGGTTGAGCGCATTATTGAGTGGGGTATTCCCTTGGTTGCGGATACGCACTTAAAAATTGATGTATCAAAACTTGGTGTGAGCGATAAGCTATATACCGAGTCTGCCAGAAGCCATCAAGGCCATTTGAATTTTGAAACCTCAGTTAGGCAGTAGGTGTGTGCTGTGATACCGGGAGTGGTCTACTGGGAGCCTGTACAGGCTCCTGGGTGTTAAGGTGGGTCAGTGGATGAATAAATTTGGTGTGGATGATTAAGGGCGCCTCTAAAAATTGCTTTTGGCTTCTGCCAAAAAAGCGATTGCCCTTTTTTTTTAATAAACCTGTCAATTAAAAGGGATGGCTGATTTTTCATAACTGCCCCTTCGGGCACTAATTACAAGGCTTTCAGCGGCGTTGAAGGCTTTGTTAAGGTGTCTAACATTAACGGTAAACTTCGCCTTGCTGAAAACCTTGAATTTAGCACAGAACCTCACAATCAATTATTAGAGAAGCCATTAAGGCCAAGTACTGTTGCAGTGATTAGTGCAAGTAAGTTTTTTTAAGTTGGGTCGTAGAATTTGTTTTAGGGGGTAGTAGAGGTGCTCCTCTTGTTTTATCTATTTTTTTTTAAGAAAGAATAGCATCCAGTGTTGGTGCTTTTGTTATCTCTGAAATCAACCTGATCGGGATGATATCCAAAGGTTAGTACTGTACCCTGTGTTTCCTCTACTTCCTTTGTAGTTTTCTTTGAAATAAGTATTGTTTTTTGTGTTTCCATATAATCATGACTAGAAAGTTCAACTATTGTTTTAAAATTATAATTTTTTTTATATTCTATTCCAGTAAGAATTTTAATAGCCAATTCTTTAGCTAGACAGCTTTTTAAAAATAAAGCTATGTAAAGTTCTTTAGGGTTAATTTCAAGATTTTTAATGGCTTCTTCGCGGTTTTTTTTATTTTTATGGTCTATCTTAATATTCCTTGATATATCCGCTGTTTTTGCAATGGTTATGGCATCGAGCAATTCTTTATTTTTTATTTTTTTAATTTTTTTTATGTCTATGTTTTTATTGAAGGAGTCTTTGTCATAATCTTCGATTTGTTTATTTAATAAATCATCTGTAGTGTTACTCATTGTAATGTAATGATATAAAGTAGAAGTTTCTATATTACCTAGATTATTTAGTTTGTTAAGTAGTGTTTTTATGTTGGTATCGTTATTGTTGTATTCAACGTATTCAAATAGATTGTTAATATTTTTTTTATCTTTTAAATATACTTCGCAGAATTGTTTTTTTTCTTCGATGGTTGGATTGTTTGAGTATGTTAATGAAAAGCTAAAAATAAGTATAAAAATGTAAAAATAATTCATATTTTTTCTCCTACTTGTTTATCTTCTTGATAAAAATATATATTTAAAGTTCAAAATTCTTATATTTAATTGTTACTTTTTTTAGGTTTGTCTTTTTTGCGTTTTTTTGATTTATTAATGGTTAAAAATTATTTCAGACGACGAATAAATTTTCGTTGTGCGCATAAATATATTTTTCAAAAGAAAAGTACCATTGTGGTGAGTCCACAATCTTTATTTTCTAAAAAATGCTGAAGCTTTATGTTATATTGTGAAGGAGTTATAACCAGCAGTTTATCGGTTAACTATCAGGATAACTCCGATAGCTCTATCGCCTTGATAGGGTATGTTGAAGTAGGTGTAAATTATTTTGAACCCAGTGAAGTATTGGTGAATGGAGGATTCAAGGGCGTTTTTCCAAGATCTCGATTAGCTTTGCATGCTCAAATGTAAAACTTTCATCAATTATTGCATCAAGATAATGATTAACGTTATCTAAAAGGTTTCATATATGTCCAATAGATTGTTGGTAGCCCATGGCATTGATTGTTACTACTGCCCTTAAAATAAGCCGTTTAACAACTCAGAAATGGCCATTATTTCACTCGATGTTTCATTGGCTTTTGCCTAATCTAAAGCTTGGCGTGAGTGATAAGCTATTTTGATACAGGCAGTGATAGCTGCCTGCGTTCTGATACAGGCGATTATTTCCCGCAGACACTGATTCGGTAATCCCTTGGGGTTAAACCGAGTCGTTCCTTAAACGATCGAGAGAATTGACTGGCACCACTAAAACCACAATGGGAGGCAATGTCTTCCATTTTTTCTCGGTCTTCTTCAATCATAAAGCAGGCTTTTTCTACTCGAATACGTCTAAGCTCTTGAGTAAAGCTGGTATCAAACGCTGCAAAAATTTTGTAGCAGGCCTGTGTTTTAATGGTTAAGTAATCGGCTAGCTGAGAAATACGTAGTTGGTTGTCATGGCAGCGAAGCTTTAGGAAGTTTATTGATTCTTGAAATAAGCTTTGCTGAATGCTTTCAAGGCTGGTTTCACTTTCGATGTATGCATCCGTTAAACAGGCATTGGCTAAGTCAACAACCGGATTAAATAATTTATCCGCATTGAGCCTGGATGATTGCTTAATGGCTGAGGGCAACATTAGAAGGTAATTTCTAAGTAGAATGCCTGGCCCTTTTTCAGCATTTAATTCAAAGAATCCCTGTTTCGTTTGTGTTGTCGTTTGGATACGCGATCGAGGAATTCGGCAAGTTGCCAGTTTGGTATGGCTGACCATATCATTATTGAAAGGCTTGCTTAGATCCAATAAGTAGATTCTGCCGGGTTTGATAGGGTGAGTGTCTTTGCCATGATGCATAATGCCTTCGCCTTTGTAGATTTGATACAATAAAAAGGCATCATAGCCATCGTCTAAATGGCTTGCTTTGCGTTCCATGGCGTTGCCTGTGTACTCAGTGATACTAAAAGAATCGCCAGTTTTAACGTTCACCGAGGTGCGGAAATTAGCAGCAAATCGTTCATGGTAGTCATTTAGTCGCACTTCTGTTTGGTAGGGGAGGCGAGTTTCAATAAAATACTTCCATTCGCGCCATTTTTCACTGTCTTCAATAATGTCAGTGGTCATGTAAATCTCGGAGAAGGGGGTATTCTCGTCCATGGCGTGGCCTTTATTTATGCTTTTATAGTTAGAGTTCAAGATTTTACCTAATCGGATAACAACTTAAAATGCCGTTATCTGGGAAAGTGATCGGCATAAATAAATTTCTTTAAAGTGGGTCTTTGGAGAGGGCGCTACTGCTAGGAAAAATCGATAAATTATGCTGAAATAGCGACTTTTATGCCAAAAGCTTGCCTAATATATGATCAATAAGCCCTTTGCCGACTCTGTGTTAATAAAAGATAGGCATTATTTAACCAAGCTTACTCGGCAAATTGAGGATCTTGCTAAAGCGAACGCACAAGGGCAAACCGAGCCCTGCGATCAGGAGCAAAAAGCCTTAGCCGATAAATTTGATCGTATCCTTGCAAGGTCTTCAACGCTCTTAGTCAAGCGGCAATCGCAATCATTAACCATCACTTATCCTGATTTGCCTGTTAGCCAACGGCAGGATGAAATAAAACAAGCGTTAATCGATAATCAAGTGGTGATAGTGGCAGGTGAAACTGGCTCAGGTAAAACCACCCAACTGGGTAAAATGTGTTTGGAGTTAGGCCGAGGACGCTTTGGGCAAATTGCCCACACTCAGCCGAGGCGAGTTGCCGCAACCTCAGTAGCTAAACGTATTGCTGAAGAGTTAAACCAGTCGATGGGCGAATCTGTTTCTTATCAGGTGCGATTCAATCAGGCGGGTGATGAGTCATCACTGTTAAAGCTTATGACTGACGGCATGTTACTGGCAGAAATTCCACGCGATCGATTTTTAAATCAATACGATACCATCATTATTGATGAGGCCCATGAACGCTCGTTAAATATCGACTTTCTTTTAGGCTATTTAAAACAATTGTTGCCAAAACGCCCGGATCTAAAAGTCATTATTACCTCAGCAACGATTGATATTACGCGATTTTCTACTTTCTTTGATGATGCCCCTGTCATTCAGGTCGAAGGCCGAACCTTTGGCGTTGATATTCAATATCGCCCTGTTGAAGAAACCTCGGACGATAATGATCTGTATGATGCCGTGTTGCGGATACTCGAAGAAATCGAACAAACAGAACGTCAAGCTGGGCAAATTGATCGACCGAAAGATGTCCTGGTGTTTTTATCGGGGGAGCAACCGATTCGCCAAACGTCGCTTTTGCTTAGGCGATCTGATTTGCCAATTGAGGTATTACCCTTGTATGCAAGGCTAAGTGCAAAAGAACACGAAAAAATATTTAACCCACCCAAAATGGCTAAACGGCGTGTCGTGCTTGCTACCAATGTGGCAGAAACTTCACTGACAGTACCGGGTATTGGTTATGTGATTGATACTGGGCTTGCAAGAGTTTCACGTTATAGCTCAGGTGCTAAAATACAGCGTTTGCCAATTGAAAAAATTGCTCAAGCGAATGCCAATCAGCGAGCAGGACGTTGTGGGCGTATTGCCGAAGGCGTTTGTTTTAGGCTGTATAGTGAAGAGGATTTTTTTAACCGCCCTGAATTTATGATGCCAGAAATTCAGCGCACAAATTTATCGCAAGTGATTTTGCAAATGCATATGATGGGATTGGGGGATATTGATCGATTTCCCTTTATACAGCGTCCAGAGCAGCGTTATGTCAATGATGGCATGAAGCAATTGTTAGATTTGGGTGCATTAATACCCGATAAAAAGCAAAAACAACGTAACCGGTTAACGCCTTTGGGGCGTCAGATGGGGCGATTGCCTATTGATCCAAAGCTTGCCCGTATTTTGGTTGAAGCCAACGATCGTTCCTGTTTAAAAGAGATGCTTATTATTGTTGCAGGCCTCGCCACGCAAGACCCGAAAGAGGTGCCTCATAATAAGCAAGAGGCAGCGCGTGAAAAGCATCGAATCTTTAACGATGACACCTCAGATTTTATAGCGGACTTGAATGTATGGGAGGCCGCTGAAACGGCAAGGCAGGATTTAAGCAATAATCAATTTCGTAAATTTTGCCAGCAGCACTTTCTATCATTCCAAAAGCTGAAAGAATGGCGCGAAGTTCATAAGCAATTGATGTTGCATGTCAAAGAACAACAGTGGCGCTTGAATCAAGAGCCTGCGGATAAGGCCAATTTACATAAAGCGCTGTTGACTGGTATGGCCGCCCAAATCGGTCGTAAAGATGAGAAAAAACGCTTTGATAGCACCCGTAATCGCCAGTTTATTTTGCATCCGCAATCAGGGCTGTATAAAAAGCCTCCTAACTGGATACTGGTAGCCGAAATGATTGAAACCACGCAGTTGTATGGTCTTAAAGCAGCTCGTATCGAGCCTAGCTGGGTGATTGAGGTCGCGCCACACCAATTAAAGTATCAGTATGCCGAGCCGCATTTTAGCGCGAAAAAAAATGCAGTTGTCGCTATGCGAAAAACCAGCCTCTATGGCTTGGTGCTTGAAGACAATGTTGCTGTGATCTATTCCTCCATTGATCCTGTGGTGAGTCGTGAGATTTTTATTAGGCAAGGGTTGGTTGAAGAGCAGCTAAAAAGTCATCTGCCTTTTTATAAAAAGAATCAGCAAACCCGAAAGGCGGTGGAATTACTGGAAGAAAAACAACGCCGAAGGGATTTATTAGTCAGCGATGACCAAATTTTTGCTTTTTATGATGCAAGATTGCCTGCCAATATTACGAATGAACGTTCGCTACAACAATTTTGTAAAAAGCCTGCTGCAAAAGCGTTAGTCGCTGATCGTTCGGTTTTTTTAAGCCAGGATTCAGCGGATGATCAAGGGCAATTCCCATCGAGTATTCGGCATGAAGATGTGCAATACAGGCTCACTTACCATTTCCAGCCAGGCAAAGCCATGGACGGTGTGTGTGTTCGATTGCCTGTTGCCTCGTTAAATCGTGTTCCTAGGCATTTATTTGATTGGTTAGTGCCTGGGCTTTTGCGCGAAAAATGTGAAGCCTTATTAAAAACGTTGCCAAAACAACACAGACGGCCTTTGGTGCCCATCCCTGCGACCTTAGATACCGTCATGCCATTACTGGGTGAAGCCTGCGATGTGGATTTGCTCTCGCGTTTAACCACGCTGATTAATCAAGCTAAAAATACGCGCATTCAGGTTGAAGATTTTCAATTAGACAAACTGGAAGATTTTTATCGCCCATTATTTGAGCTGCGAGGAGAAAATAACCAGGTTTTAACTCGCTCAAGACAATTATCCAGTATCTTGGATGAATATGCAGGCCAAGTAAAAGCCGCATTAGATAAAACCATTAAACCCCAAAAACAGCAGAAGGCCAATCGTTGGGTATTCGGCGAAATTGAAAAAACACAACAATTCAAGCAGTCGGGCAGTTGGATTAAAGCCTACCCTGCGCTAGAAGATCAAGGTGATGGTGTGCGCATGGTTCTGATGGATTATGCAGATCAACAACAGGCGGTGCATAGAAAAGGCTTGGTGCGTTTAGCGCAACTTACCTTGCCACAGCAAGTAAAGTATCTTAAGAAGGAATTATTTGCCTCCAATCAGATGCAGCTTAAATTGACCGCAGAATTTGACCCTAAAGCCTTGGTACAAGATGTTTTAGATGCGGCATTTAATCATTGTTTTTTCTCGGAAGACTTACCCTTCAGTGAAGCAAATTTTGAACAACGCTTAAGTACTGAGCGACAAAACTTAGTCCCTGTTGCTGACAGATTAACCAAAATCGTCGAATCGATTTTCGCTTATGATTATGACGTCAGACTGTTGCTATCAACATTAACCTCTCCTAGCTATGCCGCTATCGTAGAGGATTGTAAAAAGCAACGCCAGGCGCTTTTATTCAAAGGCTTTGTTTATTCAACCCCCATAGATTATTTACAGGCGTTGCCACGGTATTTTCAATCCATGGCGTATCGTTTATCTCGTGTTGATCAGCACATTGGCAAAGAAAAGCTCAAGGTGGATGAATTAGCCGAACTTAAGGCGCGTATGGATGAACTCAAAGAAAAGCACCCTGTGATGGAAACGAACAGTGAATATATTCAATACGCTTGGATGCTACAAGAATACCGTGTGTCACTCTTTTCGCAGCAATTAAAAACCCGATACCCTATCTCCCGTAAGCGGCTGGATAAACAGTGGGATACGGTTGTTAAACAGGTGAGTATTCTGGGTCTTGATAAATAAGCCTTGAGCAAATCAAACAGCCTTCTAAAGTTCAACTATAATTCCCGGACGGGGTTTTTTTATAGGGTCAAGGAATGATTCGCTGTCACTGGTATATTCGCTCTTCGTTATTAACCGTTGCATCGTTAAATACGGTTGTATTGTTAATGGTTTGCCTTTCGGGGTGTTTTCGCTCGAATCAACCAGCATCTCTACCGAAGACGGAGAATTTATCGAAAGGACAGGCCAACGTCCATTTTGTTTTTTCAGCCAATACCCTGGACATTAGTTATCTTGCCATGCAGTTCGAAGAACTGGCGCTTGTCGATGAAAATGGGCGGGCGGTAGTGGTCACGCCAGAGACGGGCCTGTCAATTAACTTTGCAGCGCTGTTTTATGAAAAGCGTCTGTTATTGTCAGCCTTGGTTCCTGAGGGCAGATATACTCATGTTAGCGGTAAAGTGAAGACAAGTAGCATAGATATGAAAGCGTTATGGAAAGGGAAATTAACAACCCCATTGCTTTATAATCTCTATGGTAATCCTGTTACAGA
The DNA here is from genome assembly GCA_026708525.1 of Cellvibrionales bacterium. GTDB lineage: Bacteria > Pseudomonadota > Gammaproteobacteria > Pseudomonadales > DT-91 > CAKMZU01. Next base: position 18,099 of record JAPOUS010000247.1, on the reverse strand, counting down.
ATCATCGAGTTGGCTGCTTGACCAGTCAATTGGTCAGGGCTTCTCAGTGTTCCCTGAAGCAACGAAACCCACGATACTTGAAGTTAACCTCGATATTACGGCAAGCCATACAGTACTCACACTAGACAAAGATAAGGCTGATCGAACACTATCGCCTGTATTGACTGTTTCTCAAATCAATGAGGGATCAAATACCCTTTTTTCAATGCAGGGGAGTTTAGTTGATACGTCAGATACCACGTTCACAATCAAAGTTTCTCAAAAGAAAGGGCACACAGGTTCGATTTATTCAATCGCGTTGAATGATGAGACAGAATTTTTGTGGGGCACTAAGGCTCTCACAAAAAGCGCTTGGCTTGATAAGGTAAAAAGCTCGACAGCCTCTTCTCTAGATGTGTCCGTCCTTGTGCATTACCAAGGTGGTCGATCAAGTGCGTTGACTGTCAGAATGATGACAACGCCAGAAAACTATCTTCACCAAGGTGTTCGATTGCCCAACCTGGGTTACATTGGTGGCGTGGCTAACATGACTTCTACAACATTATCCAACACGCGGATTCATGTGGATTCGCAAACATTGCCGATGCCTGTCAGTTATCGAGGGGTCAGTGCCAATGCACAAGTATTGCCGGAAGGTGAGTTAGTCGTACCTTCTGAATTGTTACTTAAAATAGTCGAAGCCAGTGAGGATAACGTTACTGCGGAACTACTGGCCTTTGAGCAGTACCCTTATCCATCGATTGATAAAGCGGCATCAATCATTAATTTGTCTATACAGCATTCGATGTTGAACCCCGGTGATTATATCGCCGCCAATGGGATATTTACCGATCAGAGTACCCTCTCTGTTCATCAATGGCAGATTATTGATGACCCTAAGTTAACGATGATGGTTTCTCTACCTATTGATGTAAATGTTGCTCCGTTAATAGTCAACGAAGATGGAGAGATTGTTTTTAGTGATGATGTCAAACAATCTGCGATGATGATGTTGAGTTGGCAGCATTGGCCAATGGGATTGTTGCCCGAAGGGGATGTACATCCGCTTCGTCTCATAAGACCTGTAAATTATCCTAAGCAATTGACGCTAATCACAACCAATACTGAACAAGAAACCTTAAGTTATCAGAGTTTGTTAGTGAGTGATTGGGTTAATACGATCAAAACACTCATCGATTCGGGGTGGGAGATCAAAAAAATAAATGCGAATGGTCATCTTCTGGATAATCAACTGTTAGCAGACGCCATTACTTTGCATTTTATTGAGCAGCTAAC
>JAPOUS010000247.1:13653-16814 GCA_026708525.1 Cellvibrionales bacterium | reverse complement strand
CATGAGGAGGAATCGACTCCATTAAAAGGCCCATTGTTATCTAAACTTTCAGGTATTTTTCGCGTTGTCGTGCGATATGAGGAAGTTTTAGAGGAGTTATTTCGTGAAAAATTTACACGAAATAAACAGTTGATTACGAGGGTGCAAGCGCGAAAGAAAAAGCGTCAACAACTAGGTAATAAAAAAGCGACAAGTAACGCACAAGACAAGCACCTATTATATAAACTTCTTCGGAAGCGAAAGGAAAAAGCTCAGGAAACAGCAGCGTTTGACCAGCGAGCGTTAGAGCAAGCCAATGATACAGTCCGTAAAGCGACGTTATACAATGCGGAAATAGGCGGCTTTATTGCAAATCGATTAGATAAAACCATTGATATGGCCAATCCTAGCGGAGATATTATTCGTTTTAGTCAGCAGTTAACCGACATTCCTCCGCTGCGTCCATTATTAACGAAGACTGACCCAGTAAAAGAAGCACAGATGCTGCGTCTACTAGATGAGTAAATTCAATCAGCCAACCGGTGAGACGTTGAAAAAATGCGTGACTCAATCTTCCATGCAGCTTTTGAAAGTGAAAAATATTCAAGGGTCTTTTCCGCGTTTAAAGAACAGCTTCCTTTAGCCTATATAGCAAAGGAAAAATCGGAAGGCCATCTGATGACGACATTAATTGATCGAATGTTGTTAGTAAATCCTGCGCTAGCTGATCTGCTTGTTCAGCAGCCAGAGCGTTTTCGTGCACTTTATGATGTGCAGGTAACCTATTTGGTTAAAAACAATTTTTCCGATACACGATCACTCGAAACTAAGTTGGGTGCCATGTCAGCAACGGATGATAAGGTGGATTTTTATGGCTCTCTACACAAAAAGTTAAAGGCATTGGAGCCTCGTGCAGTGGATGCTATAGATGAGCAACTTAGACAAGTAAATCAAGCATTCACTGACTTTATTGACCAAAGTGATTCTGTGATAGTCAACGACGACAATGCACAAATAATTAAAGCGTTTCAATCCTCTGTTGCTTCATCAGATCAACCGATATTAAAAAAAATCAGTGAGTTAAATTTTTCTAAGAATACAACCTTAGCCGATGGCCCATCAGGGGAATTGCAAACGCCATCTAATACAATAAATCTTGGAGCCGTGAAATCGACCATTAACATTAATGGATTTCAAGTGACCGTTGAACCGACCCCTATGACTTCTGATGGGATAAATTCTCGACATTCCCCTCAAACTTCAAAAGTATATGATTTGCGCAGAGTGAGTAAGTAACCTCAAGGATACCAACATATGTTGGATTTTATCAGAGGCTCTTTATCATGGGTAAACAGAGCTATATACAACTCGAAAGCTGTCTAATGGCCTTGATGCAAAGTGATACCTATTGGCAAGGTTTCTCCAAAGACGGCTTTTTCATTGTGGGTATCTTCTCGCCCTTCGAATAATGCAAGCCAAGTCTTGGGAAGGTTTTTATGGTTAAGTTGCTCTGCGACTCGGTCTCTTACGGTGTTAGAGATATTTTCTGCTTGACGTTTTGATTGCTTGGCAATCATGGCTGAGGCTAATGCCGCTTCAGGAATTTTATCGATATTCTGTTTAAGCGTTATTTCAAGCAGTGTTTCAGCAAATGAAGAGGGCAGGGGTGTTTGCTTTGGTGTGATCATCTCACGGCTACCTAACCGCCCTAAGGCCCACCAAAGTGCCGGTTGCTGGCTTTTTTTTGTCAGTCGAGTAACTAGGTGTTGTGCAATGCCTTGTTTTATATCGTCGGGTAGCTTTTCAAGGTTCGCTGCGAGTTTAATTAAATCTTCTACGCCCTGCTTCTTGGCCTGTTGTTGCAATTTGTTTGACGTGAAATATTTATCACTGAAATAGGTAGCAAGATCTTGGTAGACTGTTTTTTGTTGATCAGCCGATAACCCACCACTGATGCGACGCCAGAAATTCCACCAATCTATCCAATTGTGACTTTCTTTTTCGTATTGCAAACCATTTTGGTAGAGTGGCCACAGTGTGTTTAGTCGCTCAGAATCTTTAGTGTCACCGAATCCCGGTCGTAAGCTAAAGCCTGTCAGGTGAAACCAAAGCCGCTCATGTTGCGCCGATCGTCTGCGTCGCTTACTGTGGGTAATGAGTTCATCGCATAACGCACGGTTAACCTCAATTGACCAGCTTTCTTTGCGGCCTAATAATTTTTCTAGCTGTTTTTTAAGATTCTTAATGGTAAATTCTGGGCTTTTTTGGCTTTTACCGTAGACATCCCTAACCGCTGCAACAATCTTTGGCCAGCAGGCAGGCAAGGCGGTGTTGGTTGTATGTTGCCTGGTAGCGAAGCGTAATTGCCCTTTGAGTGCGTTTTCACCTTGATAAAAGACAGCTAACAGGCCAATGTCAGAATACTCAGAGGTTAATGACACTCTATGCGGCGTAGAGACAGATGACTTCCCGTTATTTTTAAGCATCAAAGGCGGCAGAGGGCTAATGTTTAATTCGGATCGGGAGGCTGTATCCAAGGTGATTAAATCCCCGGATTGAAAGTCTGCATCGGCATTGCTACTTAACAGCTCAAATTTAACGTCTTGATTTAGTGTCAATTCAAACACTTGATCTAATGGGATAGGCTGATTTTCTAAGCTGCCTTTGGGAAGAAGGCATATGGCTTGCTGTGGGTCGGTTTCTGTGCGTAAAGTAAGAAAAAAATGTCTGGCGGAGCCGCCTGTAATCTGTGTGCCCAACCCTTCTTTCGATAAAGCAGAATAGACAGCACCTAAAGCCACAGCAAGGTCAGGTTGACTATTATGCCAAAGCGTTATTGGATGATTCACCAAGGTTTCAGTGACTTGAGCGATGCGTGCTTGCATCGACTCACTTTTAAATAAGCTACCGTTTAACAATAGTGCATCTGGGCCTTGAAACGGTGCATCCGCCGGCAATCCCAGCGATTTTTTTATGGTTGACTGGTGTGCTTGAATAAATTGCCCAAGGTGGTGGGTAATGACAGGGTCAGATTCAAAAGGTAATCCCATTGTCATCAAGGGGGCTTTTGTCTCAGCATGAATGTTATCCATCGCTTTTAATGGAAAAAAGTCGTCAAATAAGCAAGCTAGGGTTTCTTCTTGGGTTAAGTGAAAAGTTTGGCTTTGTCCAAGTAGTTTTCG
>JAPOUS010000247.1:0-13643 GCA_026708525.1 Cellvibrionales bacterium | reverse complement strand
TTTTCGGCCTTGACCTAGTAAAGTGAGTGAGGCAGTTTCAGGTGAGTTTTCGCTTAGTAGCGTTTCTTTCGCTGCTTGCGCTGCACTACTTAAAGCTGAGACTTTACTGTGGCTGGGTGATGAGGTTTTGGATAACGCCTTAGCAGCCAGCGCCAAATCCATATTATCACCACCTAGCATGAGATGATCACCGACAGCAATTCGATGCAGTTGTGTCTTGCCTTCGTTGTTTGAAATCTTAAGCAAGCTTAGATCGGTTGTGCCTCCGCCAATATCACAGACTAACAGCAATTTTTCATGGCGCTGTTCTGTATCATGGGCTTGATGTTCAGATAGCCAATGATAACAAGCCGCTTGTGGCTCTTCGAGTAAGCTAACGTTGGATAACCCTGCGATTCCAGCTGCTTCAGCTGTGGCTTGTCTTGCACCCTCATCAAATGAGGCAGGTATGGTGATCACTAGCGTTTGCTTGGCTAGTGGGCTATTGGGGTGCTCATAATCCCAGGCCGCACGAAGGTAGTTAAGGTAGCTTGCTGTGGCCATGAGAGGGGAGACTTTATCTATAGTTTGGGTTTCATTGAACGGTAGACAAGCTATGTTGCAGTTTTGAGACAAGGTGAGCCAGCTCTTGGCACTTGTTACTAAACGGCTTGAGGTTTTTGTACCTAAGCGTTTTGCCCATTCACCAATGATGGCATGGTCGATATCCTCAGATAGTTTGGCATCAAAAGGAAGAGTGCGGTCATTAGGGTGTATTTCATCACCGGCATGGTAACGAAAGCAGGGCAAAAGAGGGCGTTTAGCAATTTCTCCCGGGCCAACCAATTGCGGAATGTTAAACGTAGCAAAGGCATTCGCTTTAAGCGTACTATCTCTTTTAACGTAGGCTAAGGCGCAATGGGTGGTGCCGAGATCAATGCCAATAAAATAGTCAGTCATAAGAAGAAAGTGAGGTTATTGAAGATTATAGGTTTGCCTTTATTGCGGTATCTTTATTTTTATTCCAGTCATCAACCCGTTGGCGAAATTGCGTACGGAAATTTTCTTTTTTTTTGTTTTTGTTTTCTTCTTTTTTTATATTGTGTACGAATAAACACTTAAAAAATATAGTGTTGAGAGATTTAGTGAGTATTGAAGTATTTCCGGTCGGTATCGTCAGGCATATAAATATAATGAATGGTTTTAGTGTTTTCATGTGTTTGGACGGATATTAAGTTCGATGGGGAAGGTTTCAGCTTCGCTTATGGCCATTAATTTTAGTAAGCCCATACTGGTAATCTTGGATTGCACGCGAACGGATAAATGGCTTCCTGCGGTTTGGCTATTTGCTGGGATAGTGAGTGTGATGGGTGCAAGCTCTGTGAGTTCATCCAGTTGATTATCAACCAGAGCATCACCAAACTGATCCAATTGCTTGGCGGCAGAACGGAAAAACTGAAAGGTGACAGGCTCACCCACTCGGAGATGGAAAGTTTGGGCTGAAAGCTCGGTTGAGGAATCCTCCTCCATACCAAAGGGGGCAATGCATAAGGCTTCAAAAGGTGCAGGCATGCCGGGTATAGCAGGCACTGAACTTTCGATACCAACATAATAACTATGGGATAAGCCGGCTTTAATGCGTAATTGTCCAGTTTGCTTAAGCATGCCAAAATAGCTTGCACCTACGGCCACAGCATGATCCAAATCAGAGCCTGATAGGCATTTAGCTTCTGGAGCGCCAGCATCCGTGAGCCAGCGATTCACAACCGCCATAAAACGCTGAGTAAAATGGCGAGATTTGAAAACACCCCCATTCAGTAAGATGGCGGTAGGTTTGATAAAAGTAGGCGCCTGAGGCGCAAGTGGATCAAACCCTGATGGGCTTTGATCTTGACTATTTTCGGTTAAAAAGGCCGCTAAATGCTTAGTGATAGCAGGGTCTTGTGTGTAGGGTAATCCTTGCGTGCCTAAGCCCATGCGTTGTTGCTTTCTTGGAAGATTATCAATAGATACTTCAGGGAAAAAGCCATTAACGAGTACATCAGTGACGGTTTCTCGATGGAGGCTGGTACGTAAAGTTTTACCAAATAGTTTACTGCCGCGGCTTGGAATACTGATGGGGATTTCATTCACATCGTCTTGAGATAATAGGGTTTCTTTTGCTGACGCACAAGCTGTAGTAATGGCATTAACTTGCCAAGTATCGATTTTTTTACCCTCGGCTTCACACTGGGCTTTTACACGATAAGCCAAGGCTAGATCCATATTGTCGCCACCTAACAGTAAATGATCACCTACAGCGATGCGTTCAAGGGTGAGATCACCATCGTTATCAGCGACTTTGACCAATGAGAAGTCTGTGGTGCCACCACCGATGTCAGCGACCAAAATGATATCACCAAGGCTGATTTCTTCTCGAAAGTTGTCATGTTGTGATAGCCAGTGATAAACCGCAGCTTGAGGCTCTTCCAATAAATTGAGTTTTTCAAAACCGAGCGACTTTGCGGCTTCTACTGTTAACTCACGTGCAACCGGATCAAAGGAAGCCGGGAGCGTTAGTGTAATCTGTTGGTCTTTGAGCGGCTGTTCTGGGTGCTGTTTTTGAAAGACATGGCTTAAAAATTCAAGGTAAGTTCGACTAGCATCAACCGGAGAGCGTTTGTCAACATCATCAAACTCTGTAAGAGGTAAAATAGGGGCATGTCGATCAATGCCGGTATGACTCAGCCAGCTCTTGGCGCTGGCAATCAGACGGCCCGGTGTTTTTTGCCCTAGGGTTTTTGCCCCTAATCCAACATAGGGTGGCTGGCTTAACCAAGGGAAGTCTTGGCTTGCGCTTGGCATCGCTTCCTCTTTATGGGGGAAATAGATAAACGAGGGCAGCTGCGATAATGCCGTAATCGTTAATTGGCCATCTAATTGTGCGATAGGCAGCAATTCGGGAGGGGTATCATCGAAAAGCTGGTAACTTAGTACGCTGTGTGTCGTGCCAAGGTCAATGCCGACGGAGAATGTTGGTTGGCTCATAACTCGACTTCAGCTTTGGCGATAATGGCATTAGGGTTTGAGTGGGTTAGGGTGGGCATCTCAAAACGGTCTGCTTTCCATCCGGCATGAATAAGTGTGCCATTAAAAGGCGGTTCGCCGGTGACCTGGCCTGTGAGTAGATAGGCATTTTTGTCATAGTCTGCACTTAGCGCTATGGGTGACGCTTCTTCTTGATCGCAAACAGGCGAGAGACTGGCCATTTGATTGAGTGCTTTTTTGCACCCTTGATGAATAACACGGGCAGCTGCGCCCACTTCTTCATCAGAAAAGTGGGTAACTTCTTCTTGCAGAAAATCAATAAAGCGGCCTTCTTGTTGAAGCACGGAGAGTAATTGGAGCCCACCTTGGTTAATAAAGGCTTGTTGTTGATTGGCGGAGCATTCGATGGTTTCTGGTTTTTCCGTTGCGGCAACCTCTTTGGGTATTTGAGTGTGTGCAGCCTCACTGTCTGGGTGTTTTGTAGTCTTTCTAGATTTTGCGAGTAAGCAGAATGCGATGCAAATCAAAGCAACGGTTGCTAAAAGGAGATGTAATGCATCCAGTTGGGTCGGGAAAGTAACAAGCGATTCACTCATAATTTTCTCAGCTATTGGCTTATCTAATGTTTCAGATTAACGATTCAGGGTACGCTGCGAATGTTAAACGTTTTTTACGTTTTTCGATGATTCTGTAGAGGCGCTTTAGCATCACAGGGATGCCTAACAGTTTGCGGCAATCTGAGATAATCGATGGGCGATTGAGAACGACATCAAAAAAAACGGCAATTATAACGCACCGACGTTTCTTGCCAAGCGGATTTCTTAAGAACTAATCAGAGATAAAGATGAAGAAAGCTCACAATTTGAGCAATGAGCAGCGAAAAAACACCAAACTATGGTCTTTATCGCCGAAATACTTCAAATGCTTGATTATACTGCACCTCGATCAAGGCTAACTGAAGTTAATCTTGATGATAAGAATAAGAACAAAAGGCAGCTCGCATGCGCGATAATTTAATTCAATTTCCGACCCAATACCGACGCCCTGAGTTGATTGATGAATTAACACAATCTATGTCTGATTTTTTTCAGGTGCAGGTGCCTGAGTGCGAAATTGAAAAATCGATGATGGCAACTTCTATCTTTCATTTTTTAGTCGCGTCAAAAATTGCACTGGATCATTTAGGTAAAATTGATGAGTCAGCAATTATTATGGATGCGGTAAGATCCATTGAATCAACCTGGCCTCACTATGAAGAACCGTTGGATGGATTAATGAAAGACCTTTCTAACACTCGCTCGTCAGGCTGCTAAGTCATATCTGGACTCAATTAACGAAGCCTTAGCTTCGATAATCTGGACTTTTTCTTTATTTTTTCTAAAACATCCCGCATTATTTGCGCTTTTTGTTAGTATTTGAGCGCATTCTCCATGAAACAACTCACCCTTAAAGCGATCAAGCAGGTCAATGGCCACATTCGCTTACCTGGATCAAAAAGTATTTCTAATCGAGCTTTGTTATTGGCTGCGCTATCGTCAGGTAAAACCACGGTTTCCAACCTGTTATTCTCAGATGATGTCCGTTTTATGTTGGAGGCACTTAATGCCTTAGGTGTCTCATTAGCGATTAATGAGGCAGACCACGAAGTCACGGTTGAAGGGCTTGCCGGTCGCTTTGATGTCAGCGAGCCAAAACATCTATTTTTAGGCAATGCAGGAACAGCCATGCGGCCCTTGTGCGCAGCTCTTGCATTTAGCTCAGGTGAGTTTGAGCTAACTGGAGAGCCACGAATGAAAGAGCGCCCAATTGAACACCTGGTGGATGCTTTACGTGATCTGGGCGCATCGATTGATTATCTTGAAACTGAAGGGTATCCGCCGCTGTATATTCGAGGGCGGTCAGTAGACAATAATACAGTCACCATCGATGGTTCGCTTTCTAGTCAATACATCACCGCGCTTTTGTTAGCGTCACCGCTGTTGCCCTCTGGCTTAACCTTAGATGTGGTGGGTGAATTAGTATCAAGGCCTTACATTGATATTACTATCGGTATGATGAAAACCTTTGGGGTTGATGTTGATGAGCCTAAAACCAATTGCTTTGTGATCAAATCCGGTCAAACTTATCATAGCCCCGGGCGCTATTGGGTTGAAGGCGATGCCTCTTCGGCCTCTTACTTTTTGGCGGCGGCTGCGATAAATGGCGGTGAAATTACGGTTGAAGGTGTGGGTAAAAAAAGTGTGCAAGGCGATATTGGTTTTGCCGATGTGCTTGAGCAAATGGGGGCTGACATTCACTGGGAAGATGAATCCATCACTTGTCGCCGAGGCGCATTGCATGGTGTGAGTATGGATATGAACCATATTCCGGATGCGGCAATGACGATTGCAACCACGGCGTTATTTGCCGACAGCCCGTCAACGATCAGCAATGTCTATAACTGGCGGATAAAAGAAACGGATCGCTTACATGCCATGGCAACCGAGCTTAAAAAACTAGGCGCCAAAGTGGAGGAGGGCAAAGATTACTTAACGGTTTGGCCGCTAGAAACACCTGCCTTTGTTGAGATAGATACTTACGATGATCATCGTGTGGCTATGTGCTTTTCACTGGTGGCCGTTGGTGGCCATGACATTATTATCAATGATCCGGATTGTACACATAAAACGTTTCCGACCTATTTTGAGTTACTGGAAGCAGTCGCGGAGCGTTAAGATCCACGCTTTCTAGGCCATTAACGGAATTTTTTTATCGCTTAGTAGACTAAATAGCTTTCTTAGGTTTAAGAGCTTTGCTATGTGTGTGTACCGTTTACTTCTACTTTATTTCTGTCACTGGGCGATGGTGTGTTCTGGCTTGGCATTTCAAGGCTTGTCCACGGAAGAGGTTAACGCACATCAATACCCTCCGTCTATTCAATGGATTGATATTGAAGGCTATAAAGCTCGCTTTAACAATATGCCGCCTATGAATGTGGGGTTTGATTTAGATGGTGCGATCCTTTTTGCGACGGCCATTGTTGAGAAGCATTGCCCGAATTGTACATCGGAAAAATTCCTGGAAAAACAAGCCACAATGTATCAAAAAATGAATTGCGATGATGTGCGATATACCTTACCTAAGCGTATTGGTAAAACATTGATTGCTTATCATCAAGCGCGAGGTGATAAGCTGTATTTTATTACTGCAAGAGGAAGCTCACCTTGTGTGGATGCGGGGTACTCTATTAATGATTGGATTAAGGAGACCTTTGAAATTAAGCAGATGAATCCGGTGGTTTTTACCAAAACAGACTTTGGTAGAGGTAGCAAAACATCTTGGTTAAAAGAAAGAAACTTGGCCGTATATCTGGGCGATAGCGATAGTGACATTCAAGCCGCTATCGATGCAGGTATTTTAGGTATACGCATAATGCGCCCAGGCAATTCCCTAAATAGATCGGGGAATAATATTGGTAAATTTGGCGAAATGGTGATTCGTCGATCGGATATTTAATCGCTTTGTTGATTGAATGCAAGGCATTCTTCAAGGGTAATGCCTTTGCCACCAAATATATCTAACGCACTTCCGATGGTGAGATCGATCGTGCTGTTGGAGAGTGAATCCACTAATTTAAGGTCATTAAGGCTTTTGGCACCGCCGGCATAGGTGCAGGGCGTTGCTGTTATTTGGCTTAATTTTTTTACAAGCTCAGTGTCAATGCCTCCTTGCAAGCCTTCTACATCTGCGGCATGAATCAAAAACTCATCACAGTAAAGGCTGAGAGTCTCCAAATTTTTTTCATTGATGGCGGTTTGGGTTACGGTTTGCCAACGGTTGGTTGCGATAAACCAATCCTCGCCTTTTTTTCTACAGCTCAAATCCAATACCAAGCGTTCTTTGCCAACCAATTGACTGAGTTGCTTTACTTTATCAAGACTTAAGATATCCTTATCAAAGATAAATGAGGTGACAATGACATGGGAGGCTCCCAGTTTTAGGTAATCCAGCGCATTATCCAATGTGACACCACCGCCATATTGCAAGTGCCCGGGATAGGCTGCTAGCGCCAATTTGACTTGTTCTTGATTGCCTTGGCCAAGGCTTATGACATGCCCACCTTTAAGCTGGTGTTTTTTATAAAGATCTGCATACCAAGCGGCATTGTGTTGACTGACAAAGTTAGTATCAGCGCCACTTTCATTTAAACTGCCACCAACGATTTGCTTCACTTGGCCTTGATGGATATCAATGCAGGGGCGGAATTTGGTCATATACAGTGGGCTCAAAAAATCGCTATTATAATCGCATATCCCTGCGAGTCACAGGCTTATCTTTATTGTCAGTGAATAGTGAGCCTCGCACTTATGTTTGAATGTGGATGAGAGTTTCATAGAAACAATCGCCGTGCACTCTAGTAGTTCATTTCACAGCGATTGTCGGGTGGGGTAAGCTATAAAAAGCACTCACTCCTCGTTCCCATGCTCTGCGTGGGAACGCCTAGAGCTTAAGCGATTATTTACCCAATATGCATTCCCACGCAGGAGCGTGGGAACGAGTTTTGCAACAAGACAATCGCTGTGCATCGAACTACTAGGTACCTACTTGATTCGTTTTTGGTAGTTTTACAAAGAACTTCTACACTCAATGAATTGCATAAAAAGAGTAGGTAAAGGTGGCGGTATCCCTTTCGAAAAGTCAACACAGTTTGATCGCAGGCTACTGTTTGCTCAGGCAGGCAGACCATCCGATTGCACCTGATGAGGTGAGTCGACGGTTGTCCATGCTGCATTCTGATGATTCTGATGATGCGCTATTGGGTGCGTTTTCAAGCGCAGATGATGTGCAATTGATCAATAAGCAAGAAAAAAACCTTAAGGCATTAAAAAAACAATGCCCTTTACTGGTTGAAAACCAAGACGGTGTTTGGTTACTTCTTTTTCAACAAGTGGATGATAAAGCTTTAGTGAAATCCAGTGATCAGCCTATGCCGGAGTGGGTGGAGGCGCAAGCGTTATTCGCTGAATTGTCAGGTAACACCTTTCGAGTGGTTGATAAACAACCGAGCAAAACCAGTTTTCGTTGGAATGCTCGCTGGTTTATTCCGCATTTGTTGCGCTATAAGGGGTTTATTGGCGAGCTGCTGTTAAGTGCATTATGTATTCAATTATTGGCGCTTTGCATTCCGCTTTTTTTTCAGGTGGTGATGGATAAAGTGATCGTAAACCAAGCTTATGACACGCTATATGTTATTTGTCTTGCGATGGCGATGGTGGTTGTTACTGAATGTATGTTGAGTATCACGCGTCAATATCTCGCTACCCATACCAGCACACGGATTGATGCAAGGCTTGGCGCTTTACTTTATAAACATTTGTTAACGCTGCCTTTAGGGTACTTTACCTCACGAAGTGTTGGTGTCACTGTGATGCGTATCAGCCAACTCAACAGTATTCGAGAATTTATGACAGGAGCGGCGAATACTCTCGTGCTGGATTGTTTATTTTTGTGGGTATTTTTTGCTGTGATGTTGTTGTATTCCCCACAATTAACCGGGGTGGTTTTTGCGACCTTACCTTTGTGTTTTCTTGTTGTGTGGGTGATAACTCCCAGACTTCAAGCGCGTTTGATGGCGCTTTATCAAGCCGCAGCGGTTAATAGTGCGTTTTTAACAGAATCCGTTAACAATATCGAAACCATTAAAGCCCATGCGGTTGAGCGACAAGTCGTGCAGCGATTTGAACATCAGACACGCGATACCCTCTTAGCTAATTTTTATGTGGCTAAACTGATGCATGCGCAAGATTTTTGGGTGCAGTTGTTCCAAAAATTGGCTCTCGCAGCAGTGATTTATTTGGGCGCTAAAAAGGTGATCGCGGTTGAGCTGACAGTTGGGCAGCTAATTGCTTTTAATATGATGGCGCAGCATGCCATGCAGCCAATTTTAAAATTAACGCAGGTATGGAGAGATTTTGTGCAAACCAAAGTCTCCTTGATGCAAATTGGTGATGTGCTGAATACCTTGCCTGAACCTAACCCTAACCCCTCTGAACCTAATCCTTCTGAACCTAAGAGTGTGTCTGAGACTGTGCCTGAGTCTGATCTTGTGGCCTCTAAAGGGTTAAGCTTAGGTGTTGAAAATCTGTATTTTCGTTACCATGCGAACCAACCCCATATACTTAAGGGTGTTTCACTTTCTATTGCATCGGGTGAGCGTGTAGCCATTATAGGCGAATCTGGGTCGGGTAAAAGTAGCTTGGTCAAGCTGATACAAAAATTGTATGTGGCAGAATCGGGTAGTCTGTCGATAGCTGAAAAACCTCTTGATCAGTGGTATTTACCCCACTTGCGTCAGCAAGTTGCTGTGGTGTCTCAAGAGACGTTTTTATTTAATCGCACAGTGAGAGAAAACATTGCGTTGCTTAACGCCAAAGCCAATCTGGATGAAATAATACATGTTGCCACGGTGGCAGGTATTCATGATTCGATTATGCGCTTAGAGGAAGGCTATAACACCTTGATCGAAGAAGGTGGACGCTCATTGTCGGGTGGCCAAAAACAGCGTATTGCAATTGCACGTGCGTTATTAAGCCAGCCGAACCTGCTGATTTTTGATGAAGCGACATCGGCACTTGATGAAATGATGCAGCAAACCTTGATGACCTCGGTAGCCGCATTACCCAGTAAGCCGACCCAGATATACATCGCTCATCGATTATCGAGTATTAAGACAGTGGATAAAATCATTGTGTTAAAAGCCGGTCAGGTAGCAGAATCAGGGTCACATACCGAATTGATCAATGCACCAGATTCTATTTATCGAGCGTTGTGGGAATCTCAACAATCGTTACAAGAATTCAGCTCACATCCAACGCCAACCGGTGATAGTGAAGAAGGATAATGCCGTGACGTTTTTTCGTTTTAAGCTCATTCAATCAAGGCCGGAAGACGATTTTTTACCCGAGCATCAGGCGATCATAAAAAAACAGCCGAGTGTGATGGGGCGATTTTTAGGCTTATCCATAAGTTTGTTGATGCTTGTGTCTATTGCGTTATCGATTGTATTTTCTATTGATATTGTGGCAGTGGCGGAAGGTAAGCTGGTCTCTAAGGCAGGGACTCAGGTGATTCGTTCACAAGTCATGGGGGATGTCAGTGAGGTTTTTGTGAGAAATGGTGATCATGTGTCAAAAGGGCAGGTGTTAATGACATTGGATCATGATGATTACTTGGCGGAAAAACAAATGCTGGATGATTTTATATTGGATACCCATTTAGACATTGCCCGGCTGGAAGCGCTCGCATCGGATGATCCAGAATCAGCGTTTGAGCCACCTAAGGGTGCCTCAGCCGTTTTGATCAGTAAAGCCCGTGATCGCTTAAGAACCTCGCAGTATTATTATCAAACGCAAATCGAAGGGTTAACTATTGCCCCCAGTGAAAAAGGCCAACCAAATTTATCTGATACCTCCGTTCGTGTACGTGCATTTAAAGCCGAATTCCAAGAAAAGCGTTATCAAAACCTGCAAAAGGCTGAAGCTACTTTAAAAGAGCTACAGGCCAGCTTGGCCAAAGTCAATGAAGCGATTGAGGTTCGATCTTTTGTTGCCCCCATTGAGGGTTATGTTCAAGGGCTTAACATCAAAGAAGTGGGCATGGTCATTGAGCCTTTACAAGAGGTTATGGTGATTGCGCCAGATACGCAAAGGCTGGCAGCAGAAATTATGATTCAGGCTAAGGATAGAGGTTTCATCGAGGTAGGGCAGTTAGTGGATGTTAAAATCGAAAGTTTTCCTTACACTCGTCACGGCGCAATCAAAGGGCGTATAGATTATATTGCACAAGACGCCATAGCAACGAAAGCGCAAGGGCTGTTATTTCCTGCGCAAGTGAGCCTTCTATTGGATGAAGTCAATCTGCCATTATCACTTGGTATGACGTTATCAGCCAGTATATTGACAGGTCAACGTCGCTTGATTAGTTATCTACTGAGCCCATTAGAGCAGTATCAAACAGAATCGCTTCGTGAACGCTAGACACCTTTGGGTATTGATGGTTTACACGAAGCATCTATCTAACGCTACGTATTATTCGCTAACAGCAAGGAAATAAAGCATGGATGCATTTAACGCTGATGATCTGGTTGGCAATAGTTACATTCATGCCGATAAAACCGACTATCAATATGAAAATGACAGTGGTTTACATGCATTACAAGGCATTGCTCATGGCTTTGATATCGCCATCAGCCTTGAACATTTGCAATTGGCCAGAGCCAAAAGTGATGCGCCATTAAGTATTCAATCCTTTATGTTATTGGCGCAGTCGCTTTCACTTGAGGTGGCTGTGTTTAGTTTGAGTGAATTGAATGTAGCCCAGCAACTACCATCCGTGCTTTATTTTAATGGGCATTTTTTTCTTATCGAACGCATGGATGATGCGCAGATTCACCTGCTTAACCCCGTTAATCAATCACCATTAAGTCTTGCCATTGAAAATGTTGATGGGGAGAGTCAGGTGCTGTTGTTTAAATCGGTCGCCGCTCATCAACCTTCACAAAAGTCCTTGAGCTTTTCTAGATTTTTTCCGTTAATTGCCCGGCACAAATCGAGCCTTGCATGGATATTGATGGCATCGGCTTTAATTCAAGCTGTCGCCTTAGTCACCCCAAAAGTTTTTCAGGTTGTGATTGATGATGTGTTATCGCACCGCACGCTTGAAACCTTAACCGTACTCGCGATTGTCTTAATTATTATGGCCTTGTATGACCCCTTAATGCACTTTATTCGGTCTGTGTTATTTGCGCATCTCTCCAGTAGTCTTAGCACAAAAATGCTGGCGGAAGTTTATGCGCATTTGCTTAAGTTACCCATGGCTTTTTTTGGTCGGCATCAAAATGGGCAGTTGATTGCAAGGCTGCGAGAGATGGATCATGTGCGTAACTTTTTAGCAAGCTCTGCCTTAATGTCATTGATTGACCTGCTGTTCGTCGGCATCTTTTTGCTCGTTATGTTTTATTATGCTGCTCAACTGGCGTGGATTGTTATCGCAACCTTATTGGTGTTGTTTGCTGTGTGGTTAGCACTGGCGCCATTTTTTCAACGGCGAGTTGAGATAAATTACCAGCATAATGCGAATAATCATGGTTTTTTAACAGAATCAGTAACAGGTATTGAGCTGATTAAATCCAGCGATATTGATCAGCAGTTAGATAAGGATTGGAAAGACCGGTTAGCCCTTGCAGTAAATAGTCAAAAGCGCGTCACCTTGTTTGGACAAAATGCGTCCTATGTCATTGTACTTATTTCGAAATTATCAACAGTATGTATTTTATATTTTGGCACGCAGATGGTTATGGATGGCAAGCTGACTGTCGGAGAATTAGTGGCGTTTAATATTCTATCTTCGCATGTCACATTACCTATTTTACGATTGGCGCAATTTTGGCAGGATCTTCAGCAAAGCAAAACGGCTATTCAGCGTTTGGGGCTTATTGTTAATGAACAACCTGAACGCTCATTAGATCTTGGTCAGTCAGCTTTGCCTGAGATACAAGGTGAGATTGCGTTTCAGCAGGTGTGTTTTCGGTATCAAGCATCCAGCCCTGAAGTATTCACCCAATTATCTTTTCATATTCCTGCCAAATCCTGTATTGGCATTGTCGGTGAGTCGGGCTCTGGTAAATCGAGTATTGCCAAACTTTTGCAAAAAATGGTGACGCCGCAACATGGACAAATTCGTATTGATCAGCTGGATATTCAACTGGCTGACAGTCAGGCGTTGCGCCAAAAGGTCGGCGTCGTGTTACAAGAGAGTCTGCTATTTAACGGTACGATTCGCGATAATATTGTATTGGCAAAACCGTCGATATCAGAACAGGCATTGGCGTCTATTTTGGTATTAACCGGTATCGACCAAATGCTTAAACATTTGCCTGAAGGCCTAGATACTCAAGTCGGTGAATTTGGTGGGCAACTCTCAGGTGGGCAAAAGCAGCGTATTGCCATTGCAAGAAGTCTGGTGTTAGATCCACCGATACTGATTTTTGATGAGGCGACGGCGGCATTGGATGTGGAATCTGAGCAGATTATTATGCGTTGTATCAACTCACTAAAAGGTAAAAAAACCTTGGTCATCATAGCCCACAGGCTGAATACGACAACCTTGTGTGATGACATCCTTGTTATTGATCAAGGCCAAGTCCGTGAGCGAGGGTCACCTGAAGCCTTGTTACAACAAAACAGTTATTATCGAAAGATTTTCGAATCGCAAAGTTACTGAAGGGCGACACCAGAGGGTAAAAGAGCTTTGCCCAAGCATTGGTCATCATAGCAAATGGCGTATTGTTTGCGCATTTATGGCGACTGTTTTTACCGGTTAGCTCATATCGGTCAATCCATGCTTTGGCTGTGTTTTCTAGGGTAGATTGATAGCGCTTGTTAATGGCTTGGTTGGGCTTAGTGGGCAACCGGGGTTGATAAGTCGACACTGGCTGTCTTCATCGCACTGATTGGAGGTAGCGACGGCTTTTTTAAACCGGTTTTTTATTTCATCTTGGGTTAGTGGTAGCAGGTTATCGCAGCCTGCAATGACTAAACAGATACAAGGGCACCTCTAAAAATTGCTTTCGGGCTCTGTAACGAAATTAAATAACGTGT
>JAPOUS010000263.1 GCA_026708525.1 Cellvibrionales bacterium | reverse complement strand
AACGAAAAGTATATTCGCTTTAAATAAACAACAACTTCTTTGAAGCTTCATTGTTTCATTGTTATGGAGGCATGAGGCTTTTAAACCATCGGTTATAATTCTAAATGCCCTCTAAGCTGCTCACCGTTCAATCAACCTATACCTCCACCTTCTACGCGAAAAAACTGCGTCATCATAAATCACCCCCTTTTCATTTGGCTTAGTTGATAGACCGCAACTAACACAATACAAAACCCAATTGACTGAATCCACGTCAATGTTTCGTTCAGTAAGAAATACGCAAAAACCAAGGTAAACACAGGGCTAACCGTCGTCATCGCGCTACCCATTTCGGCACCTAAACGAGTAATCCCTGAGGTAATTAAAAATGAAGGCAACACCGTTGAAAAAATCGCAATAGCTAAACCATAGCCATATACAGGCAAAGGCTGCTCGAATAGATTAGCAAAGGAATACAAGCTAAAATAGTGCAGTAAAATAGCACAGCTTGCTGCGGTAATAGCCAGCGAAGTAAAAAAACGCGGCGTCATTTTTTTAGATAATCGGTCGGCCCCGACTAAATAAATGGCATACGAAAGCCCACTACCAAGCGTTAGCAGCACCCCCAATAAAAATGACCAAGAAATACTGCCTAAATTTTCCTTAAATACTGATGGCCCAAGTACAAATAAAAGGCCTATATAGATTACGGCTAAAAGTATAACAAGATGCCTTTGTAATGATTTTTTCAGAAACAAAACACTGATCAGCAACACAAAAGTAGGAT
Source organism: Cellvibrionales bacterium (assembly GCA_026708525.1). GTDB lineage: Bacteria > Pseudomonadota > Gammaproteobacteria > Pseudomonadales > DT-91 > CAKMZU01. The sequence goes on along the minus strand of JAPOUS010000263.1, from coordinate 3,048 downwards.
AAGTATACAAAACAACCCGCCCAATGTTGGCTGGCAAAAAATTCAACGCATACAAATCCAACCAAGAGGCCAGGTAGTATCCAAAAAAACCCAATAACGCTGCCAGCCAGCAGATTTTGCCGCTCAATTGATTTTCATCGTTACGCAGGGAATAAAACAAAATAAAAAGATAAATCGGCAACGAAAAGAGCATACGCAGAGTCATTAGCTCTGTGGTATCCACGTCATAATGATAGGCAAGCTTGATAAAAATCCCTTTTAGCGCAAATAGGCCAGAGCCTATGAGTAAATACCAAAACCCTCGATCAAATAAATAACTTTTATGGGTAGACACCATCACCTCAATTGTTTGTTATTGTTGTGGTTGAAATGCTTCCATCAAGCGTAGAATTTTTTTGTAAGGCAGCGCCACTTCAACAACCTCAGCTAGTCGATCAATTTCCTGCTCCTGAAAAGCTTTAAAATCAAAAGACGACACCTTCGACACCCCCGCCCATTCAAGAAATGCATTTAAGACACTGACCTCATCAAACAACCCATGAAGATAAGTACCTCTTACATTATCATCCGCGTCTTTTAGTCCGTCATCATAAATGCGATCAACGCCTTCATCTGATAATCTAAACAATGCCTGCGTCCCCTCTTGCGTCACCTCACTTTTACCTGCGTGAATTTCATAACCTGTTACTTGGCAGCCATTTTCAAGATACCTGCTGGATACATTCACCAAGGTTTTCTCTTTGGCTAGTGTTGTCTTCAGCGGCAATAAATTAAGCCCTACAGAATCACCCGGAGCCGACTCTATGCCAAAAGGATCTGAAATCACCTCGCCCAGCATTTGATAACCACCACAAATACCAAGCACCTTGCCGCCATAGCGGAGATGTTTTTTTATTTCAACATCTAACCCCTGCTGCTTTAGCCATGCAAGGTCATCACGCACGCTTTTGCTGCCTGGTAAAATGACTAGATCTGCCCCTGTTAATTCATGTGAACTTCGAACAAACTGACAGTCGACTTGTGGATGTACACGCAGTACATCAAAATCGCTGTGATTACTCATCCTTGGGTAACCTAACACTCGTACCTTTATTTGGGTATCTTCCGTCTGGATTGCTTGATGATCTATTGCATCTTCTGCTTCGATATAAAGCTTTTCAATGTATGGGATAACGGCTACCACAGGCACACCTAACCGCGCTTCGAGCCAATCGATCCCTGGCTTTAATAAATTAATATCACCACGAAATCGATTAATGATAAAACCGACAACGCGCTGTTTTTCAGCGGCCGACAGCAGCTCATAAGCACCAACTAAATGCGCAAACACGCCACCCCGATCAATATCGGCGATGATAACCACAGGCACATCCAAGGCCTCAGCTAGCCCCATATTGGCAATATCACGATCTCTAAGGTTAATTTCGGCTGGACTGCCTGCACCTTCGATAAAAATAAAATCGACATCCTGCTTGAGTTCTTCAAAAGACTCACAAACTTCATCGAGCAACTTGGGTTTATGATCATGGTAGATATCGGCTTTCATATTACCGATAGCCTTTCCTCTTACAATCACCTGAGCGCCTATATCGCTATTAGGCTTTAATAACACAGGGTTCATATGCACAGTTGGCGAAATTTTAGCCGCCTGTGCCTGAACGGCTTGTGCACGCCCTATTTCACCACCACAGTCTGTGACAGCAGAATTGAGCGCCATATTTTGGGATTTAAAGGGTGCGACTTTTTTACCATGATTGGCAAAAATACGGCATAGAGCAGCCACCATGACACTTTTGCCTGCATCTGAGGTGGTACCCTGTACCATTAAAGATAATGAATGCATCTCACTCTAAAAATCTATCAAAAAGAGGGAATTTTATCGCGATTTATTACTCTATATATCACTATTTTCTACATTTTAAAAGAGACATTGATCAAATCAATACCCGCATTGCTTGTTAGTGTTTGCTTATTTAATCCTTTAAGTGTGGAGGCTTGGCCTCCGGATGATTTTACCGGGGCGGTAGAAGAAGCCATGAGTGTTCCTTATTTATACCGTTTTAATAAAGAGAAGATGAAACAATCTTTTCGCACGTTATTGACATGCAATAGAGTTGGCACAGGTAATTGGCTGATAGAGCGAGCAGAAGCACACAATATTGCAACTCGAAATGAAACTATTAAGACGTTAAATGAGGGACTCTTAAATTTTCCAAGAGAAAACATGCCTGGCGCATTACGCAAGATGGGAATCGAATTGATTCGAGGTGACGCTGATAATGCCGTAAGCGATTTCAACTGCCTCATTACAATGCTTAAATACTTTGGCGATCTCCTAAGAGACGACGGCCAGCAAATAGACAATGCTCTAAGGTCTCGCCTGATCGAACAACTAGTAAAGGAAGCAACATTCCTTTACCACAAAAAACTGCCTAATAATCCTATGTCACTAAAGAACAGCTTAATAACGAAGTTTATGAATCAGGGTGGTGTACTAGAGATATTAATAGTACTAATAGACAGCTTTAGGATAAGCAACCTTAATACGAAATATGAAGCAGACATCTTTAGGATAAGCAACCTTAATACGAAATATGAAGCAGACAGCTTTAGGATAAGCAACCTTAATACGAAATATGAAGCAGACAGCTTACTGGAAGCGAATGATAATTGGAAATTTCCTTCAAGTTTAATATTTCTATATTGTTGCAAATTTTTTTCAAAGATATAATTAGCGCCTGTTAAGATCTCAAAAAGAGACCGACAGAAGAAACTCTTCAGGATTTTTTTACGAGCAGCCTTAGCTTTGTCTTTTGCGTCAATCATTGCCTGCGTATCCTTAATTTCTTGCACCATCATATCAGGCATCTTAAGGTAACATCTTAATGGCATCTTAACACATATTAAGGCATATTAAGGGACATCCACCCACATATTAAGCACATATTAAGGGACATCCACCCTAAACCATCTTAAGGGCACCTCGATTAATGGCTAAATTATTAATTCAAAATAAATGACGATGATTCGCGCTATAAAGACGAAAAA
>JAPOUS010000010.1 GCA_026708525.1 Cellvibrionales bacterium | reverse complement strand
AACAAAAAATTTTCCCAATCATTATTTGTAGAAAATAGCCCTATCGATGATGCTCTGTATGGTTTGCTTAATGATTATCGGGCAAAAAAAGATATTTTAATTTTGTCGGAGATCAAGCGACGAGTGGAACCTTTGCGTCTTATTTATTGGCAGGATGACCTAAGTGCGCAGGATTTTTTTGTGGCATTAAGTGATAAAGGCAATGTGGCTTGGTTATTGTCGATGTCGCACTTTGCCAGATTTGGCGAGCAAGGTGTCACAGCATTACCGATAACGGATGAGACAGTTTTTTACCTTGATGCATATCTCTTGTATGCAGATCATAAAAAAGGCGTCGGTATATGAGGCAATTGGGTGAGCTTGTTTTTGCACTCGTGCTTGGCTTGTTTTGCTGGTGGCTTGCACCGTGGCAATGGATTGATCGTGTTGCCATGCAATTGAAGGAATTCTCTGCCACTCAAGGCGTTAGAGAAACCACGCTGTACTCCTTAACGACAGAAAAATTTATTCAATTTCCTTTGCCGCAAAAAGCACAGTCTGCCGCTTTGTTAGCGGTAGCTGCGATCGATCAACCTATGCAAGATAATGAAATAGCTTTTGCGCTGGATTATCAGTTATTGGATTTAAAAGGGCGGATTATTTTCTCCGATCGTTATCACCATAAAGCACGAATACCAAAAGGTGTTATCGCTAAGGGAGCTCATCGCCCGCTGTTTTTTTATCATGATAAACCTTGGCAATTGGCCTGGCCCCAGCCTCAGTTTTTACCGCCAACCTATATCGAACGCGCTGCATTTATTCGCATAAAGTGGGTCAATACAAATAAGGCACTGGCAGATGTTTCTGTTCAATTGGCTTACTTACCTTATAAACAACCTAAACTACAATCGTTTGCCTGGCGACGATTGAACCCTCTGCAACAAGTTGATTTAGCATCACCGCATATTTTTGGTGAAAAAGCGTTAAATGCGAATGAAAAAATCAGTGCTTTATTAAGCCAATTTGTTCCCCTTGGGCCATATGGCATTGAAGGAGAGATGTATCACAAACGTTTATTGTATCGAACGCAGGGTAAGAAAATAGATGGCATCGATAACCGAATGGCCGAGCATGTACGGTGGATTGATAGTGCTAAGGTCGCAAGCTTCAAGCTACCCGCTACAGTCGATCAAACCGTGCCGCTCAAGTTGACATTTTTTGGACATGCTACCGCTCAAAAGATCTTGGTACGGTGGCTGTCACATCGTGACTTTTCAGAAAAACACACGACTTTCGAAATCAAAGGCCAGAGCGATGAGTGGACAGCATCATTCGAACCGGGTTGGATAGAAGTGACAAGTGCCTTGCCTGTGTGGTTAAAGGCGGCGATTCCTGCCAGTGCTTACCCCTCAGCAGATGTTTTGGCACCGCGCCAAATCCCGGCTTGGATACCGGATATGCAAGATGTTATCTATTCATTACCTTATCAAAAGAATCATGATGCCGTTTGGCAGGCAAAAGTCCGGCTCGATGTGCGTAAATTGGCGGGTCAAACAAAGGATCAACTAGGCTTTGAGTGGCAGGATGCTGAAGGGCATGCGATTTCAAAAGGCCAGATACGCTTGGATCAGCCCATCAGCCGTTATGATTTTGTGAGAAGAGAGGGAGAGCAGCTGCCAGTGACCGAGGTTTATCGCAGGGTGTTTACCTTGCCTAACCATGCCAAGCGGCTAGTGATTAAAGATGCAGAAGGGATGTTATTGTCATTTTATTCACGGCCGATAGACTATCAGCGTATTAGGCATGTGGGGCGTGGTGAATTCGATGCGCCAAGTGATATTCCCAGTATGTTTTTGACAAAGCCCGATAACTGGCGGCAGTTTCGCAGTAGCGGGCGGATGGTGTGGGTAAATGCGCAGCACCGGTTACCTGAAATAGAGACAGATATTATAGCCGGTGAATACGAGTGGTTGCCGATCAAAACCAGCAGTATGCAGCATGAAGCACTAGTTTCAGTGTCCCCTCGCTCTCAAACCTCGTTACGGAATTTGGGGAAGCGATTTACGCGCATTATGGGCAAAGATAGTCGTTTGTCATTAGCTTCTTTTTTTCATCAGTCGGAGGTCAGCCCCACCATTTTTTATCGATCAGAAACTGACCGTGTGCGTGAAATAATCATACGCCTGGGGGATAAGGCCATTTCGCAGTGGGTAAATCAGAAGCAGGGCAGGTTTTCTTTGCCGGAAAAACCTCAGGGTCATTATGCGCTGCAAGTCTTATCGGACACATCTGATGAGCTCTATGTTAATTATGTCCAAAAGACAGGTGCAGGTTCTAAAGCACGCGTTTTTCAAAAAAGAACCCTCGTTGATTTATCTCAGGGTGAAGCCAATTTCAGCGTAGAAAAACGCAGCAAAAAACCGCAGGACGTGGTGGTTACCTTTTACCCTCAACGCAATCGAGGCAAGCTAGACGGTGATCTTTCATCCGAAAATTTGAGCGCTGCACTGAGCGCCAGAATAAATTGTGATCAAGATTTATCTCAGCCGCTTGTTCAGGTAAGTCAGGATGATACAATTTTTAACCATAAGGTTAGGTTTCTTTTTGCTGATCAAGTAGCCGATCTAGGCTGGTTTCTTCACGGTAAGCGGCAGCTTGGAGCGTCCCATTCATTTACATTGCGACTGGGTGATGATTTGCCGAGAGGCTTTTGTCAGATTACTGTGCGTCAAATAGAAGGTGTTCCAGGATTTATTCATGTTCACAGCTTGATTGCTGGAGATTATACGTGGTTGCGATGGGTAAAAAATTAAATCAATTCGCACGGAGGCTGTGTTTATTTGGGTTGTTGAGTAGCTATTATCTTTGTGTTGCTGATGATGGGGCGATACAAGATAATGTGTCGCGAAGTTACCAACAAGCCAAGGCGTTATTTTCAAAGCACGTAAACAAAGTGTTTGGCCCGCAGTGGCAGGATAACTGGCATCAACTGGGTTACCGTTACTACCAAGATGGCGGGCTTTGGCATATTGAAGCGATAGATGATGCGGCAATGCTAGGTGGCGGGCATTATATCTTTAACCCTCATGCGCAAAAATACCATCTTGTACAGGCGCCACACCGCTATTTTGATAAAAAAACACGGCCAATTGCCTTAAAACTTTTTGCTTCGCCTAACGTGTTTTCTGTTTCATGGAATACCGAGCATCGACGCACTATCGATTTTTCACATGTTGAGGTTTCCATGATGATGGCATTGACCGATGCCTGGCTTGAATCCATCCCAAAGGGCGATTTGATTCAGTTGCATGGCTTTACCCCCTTAAAACGTACCACAGAAGCCGGTAAGCGTTCGATGATTATTGTGAGTGAAGGCATCAACACACCTAGTGCTGGGCACAAGGCGTTAACCGCTTGTTTTAATAGTGTTTGGCAGGCAGCCTTGTACCCGATGGATGTTAGTGAGTTGGGTGGAACAACCAATAAAATGGCACGAAAAATGGCTTCTCAGCCCAATCATCGTTTTGTTCATATTGAATTAAGTACGGCATTTCGAGAGCAACTTATAAAGGATGCAGTGGATAATACACAATTCATCAGTTGCATAGATAAGGTGTTAGATGAATAATAAAAAATAGTGATTAGAAGGAAACAAGGAAACTTCCGCCTACATGGATGGTGTTGGTAAACAACAAGGGCTCACGCCAAAACTTAAGCTTTTCTTTCGTCTGGCAATCTTTCTCGTCTTTATGTTGGGTGCCCTAAATAAAGCATCGGCATATGTCAATCAATCCGTTTTTCAATGGGCCAACCTGAGTCAATCCAGTAACACTCGCAACGCTTTTTATCACTA
>JAPOUS010000207.1 GCA_026708525.1 Cellvibrionales bacterium | reverse complement strand
CAGGTATCAGTATCAAAGCACAAGATCTAGAAACCTATCTCGGCCAGCCACACTTCAAAAATGAGCAGACATTAAGTGGCATAGGTGTCGTAACAGGCCTCGCTTGGACAGCGCTAGGAGGAGCCACCTTACCGATTGAGGCAACGGCTATACCAAGCAGAAGCAAAGGCTTTAAACAAACCGGCCAACTCGGCAATGTAATGCGCGAATCCAGTGAAATTGCTTACAGCTATATTGCCGCAAATTTCCAAAAACTTGGCATCAATATAGAATTTTTGGAGCATCATGTAATCCATCTACATGTACCTGAAGGTGCCACGCCAAAAGACGGGCCAAGCGCAGGTATTACAATGGCATCCGCCCTAACCTCCTTGCTACTCAATAAGCAGGTAAAAAAATCGCTGGCAATGTCAGGGGAATTAACTCTGACAGGTAAAGTTTTGCCCGTGGGCGGGATTCGCGAAAAAGTGATTGCTGCAAAACGACAAAAAATTAAACAGTTGATTTTGCCTGACGTCAACCAAGTCGATTACGTTGAACTACCCGATTATATTAAGAAGGGATTAACGGTAAATTTTGTTTCAAGCTTTGATGAAGTATTTAATTTGGTCTTCAGCAAGAAAGCCAAGACGGCCGACGACCGTCTTTTGCATAAAAAAGTTAAAGCGACTAAAACTGGTAGTGCAGTCCAACCCCAAACTCACTGATGGTAGCTTCAGTGGTTAAATTGGATATGTCTGAATCATTCTCAAGGTCAGCCGATGAAAAATCATAAACAGCACGAAGATTTAAATGTTCTGTGACAGAGAATTGAGCGCCAAGGCCTAAAGTGTAACCGACGCCACTATAGGTGTCTGTTACAGAGCTTCGGGCATTAAATTTATATATTTCATATCTTTCTACAACCATAGCTGCTGAATAGACTCCAGGCTTGAAAAATAGGCCTGTTGTATCATTGATTTGCCATGTAAATTTAGGTTGTAACCTTAGGCCACCAAAACCTGCATCAGTGACAAAGGGGTTTTCTTCTAACCATTTTTTAGCATCTCCCGTATAAGAATACTCAAACTCCAACCCAAACCATTCAGTGAAATTATAACCAAAGTACAAACCAATAGTTGTGCCATCTCCATCAAGCTTGTCAGGTTCACCTTCATCTTGAAACTCGGCCGAAATTTTAGCCACCTTCCCTCCAACAAACCAACCCGTATGATCATTACCTTCATCAATATCATCTAAAAAATCATCCGCATAGACAGGCGTTAGCATAAATGCAGACATTAACGTAGATAAACAGAGTGCAAGGCTTTTTTTCATGTGTTTTCCTTTTCGTATTATTAGTGGATAATGAATTTTACGCAGATTTTTAACGTTATAAAATAATTAATAAGTCAACGGGTAAATTAAATTTGCATGGATACTGTACTTAAGGTTATTAAAAACGAAATAACAACAACGCAAGCACTACCTTATGCGATTTACCGAGCAACCGAAGCACAAGCCATCGCGAATGTCTCCGTGCTTCATCCAACACTAATTATTGTATTGCAAGGTAAAAAACACCTGTGTGGTACAGAAACCATTGTGTGTTCTGCTAAAGACTTTTTATTTCTTGGGAATACGCATGATGTTCAGCTGAGAAACATACCCAGCAACGATGAATATATTGCCCTGCTTATCGAGTTCGATCCCGATGACTTTGGCAGCTTATCTAAACATAATACCGCCCCCTTGCCTTATTTATCAGGTCAATGCGATAGCGCATTGGAAACCCTTATAAGGGGGGTGAACGGGATTCTGCTATTATCCCGCCAGAAATGAGTTTAATTCATTGTTTTTAAAGTGGTTTTTGGTAATTTTTTCAATTTAATCCCATTTTTAGCCAAGCGGATTACTCATTCTCATCATCATTTAGAAACATAGGGAAAAAACTCCTTTGGTTTTTTACCCTAATAATATCTTCAACTCGAATAGTATTCGCTTTTCGCCTTTCTCCACCTGAATCTGTTATAACTTCAAGATCTGGATTTTCAATTATAACTTGATGAATATCTTCACTGTGTGCAGGTGTTTCACTATAAGCATTTTCATAAAATTGCCCAACAAGAATGGCGTCACCAGCTTGGGATATTAATCTAGGAATATCTTCATGAAGCGCATCTTTAGAAATTAACCTTGAATCATCATCAAACAAATATAGAGAAGATGATTTATGAGCTGGATCAAATGAGAGCATATTTAAACCAGCCCGTCCATAATGGGCTTGAGCTTCACCGTATCTGTGTAATACATCGTTATATACTTGCCTTGCTCGATAAGAGGTTGCAAAATGCATCAGCCAGTATTGCCAACCGTCAGGGTTATTTATGGAAAATGGGCTGACGTATTTAGCGCACCTTTGTAGATGCTGAAAAACTATTTTTTCTGCTTCGCCAAGCCATTGTCTCTTATTTAGGATTCTACCATTAAGCAGCATATTGATTTTTTCTTGCGCTTCAGGCTCGAGCGAGGTTTTATTTGCACTATTATTATTTGGAGACAAAAAAGCAAGCAGGCTTTCAATCATAAATGTCAGTAATACTTCAGCACTTTTCCAAGTTGTCATTATTTCACTGATAACCTGTGCTGTAACATGGGAATATCCACATTGATCTAGATTAAAAAAAACATTTTTACAGTTTGTAGCCAGTATCTCTTGTTTTAGACTTGTATAATACGCATCTTCAAATCTATCGTTAAAGTATTTACACCGAATAGATAAGTTTTTTTCCGTTTCTTGGATTCCTGCTAGTAATGGCGCTATATTTTCTTTAAGCTTTTCAATTGCTATCTTTTCGATATCATTAAAAATGATAAGACACTCAATATTAACTAGTTTCAGGCCCGCAGCAGCTCTTTTGCAATTAATCTCTTTTGTTAATTTATGTAGAGTATCAATAAAGATTAATGGCGAACCGTATTCTCCATTTTTATAAAGCCCAGATCCTGAGAATCCATCAACAATCGCCAACCTGAAAAGAGATTGTTGAGGGTGCGCGCATCTTACCCTGAGATATTGCGCAAAATAGGCTGATAATATTTGGTGTTTCTTTTTAGTATGATTATCAAGGTCTGCACCAGCATTCCAGTCATAACTTTTTTTTACCACTTTAAACTACCTTGTTAAATACGATGAATTATATCCTGAGTAGAAGGCATATCATCCCAAGTCCGCCCTTTATATTCACGGCCATTTGCCTTTTTTGAGCGTTTTTGATTATCTTTTCCCCAAGATCCCCATTGCTTAAAAAAGAAGGCTGTATTAAATGTGTCGCACTGGGTGTGGATTTCATCTATCCATTCTTCTTTTATGGGCCTGGCTTTTGACCCACTCTCTCCACCAACAATCGCCCAATGTATATCTTCTAGATTAACATTACCTACTGAGTCAATTAATGGCTCAAAGGAAATAAACCTGATAGCCGATGGTGTCTCTCTAAGGTGGTCAATCCTTGTCTGATTTTGTTTAGATTCAACAGAAGTGCCTAGCCAGACATTCGATAATACCTTATTTAGCTTCGAAGAAACGAAATTCTTCATGCGTTCAGGTCGCTTGGTGAGGATTTGGTAGTTATGTCTAGGCGTATCTTCCATAACTTTCCATACTTTTAAGATAAAATCATCATCAACCTTTTCATGAAATAAATCGCTCATAGAGTTAACAAATATTTTACGTGGTTTTTTCCATTTATAAGGAATTTCTAAAGATTTTTCATCAGCTCGAACAACACCATTCCAGACAGAAATTTTGTTGCTTTTTGATGTTAAGCCTTTAGATTTTTCAGCGCCGATGG
>JAPOUS010000155.1 GCA_026708525.1 Cellvibrionales bacterium | reverse complement strand
AGACTAATAACTGCAAGAACGTATGGGGAGATGACTTTATGTATACAGCTTGCCTTGATCTGACTTTTTATTAAAAGTCCACGCCTTTCCTGGCTTTAATCCCAGCTTTAAATGCATGTTTACTGTCATTGATTTCTGAGACGGTATCAGCTAATTGTTTGATAGCTTTACCTCCGCCGCGACCTGTGACAACAACCGATTGCTCAGGTGGGCGGTTGTTAATTGCATCCAATACCATGGCTTCATCGAGATATTTATAAGCCAGCATGTAGGTTAGCTCATCTAAAATAACGAGATGATTGTCGGGGTTTTGGAGTTGTTTGGCGGCAACTTCCCAGGTGCGTTCAGCGGCTGCGATGTCTTTTTCGCGATCTTGAGTGTTCCAAGTGAATCCTGTACCCATCTGATAAAAATCGACTTCTGGGTGTTTTTCTTTAATAAAAATCTCTTCGCCTGAGAGTTGGGCGCCTTTGATAAATTGGGTAATGGCAACTTTGTAGCCATAGCCTAATGAACGCAAAACCATGCCAAAGGCCGAGCTGGATTTGCCTTTACCGTCACCTGTCAGCAATAGCACAATGCCACGCTCTTCATCCGCTCTGGCAATGTTGGCATCCACATTGGCCTTTTGCTTTTCCATGCTGGCTTTGTGTTTGGCGTTTTTTTTATCGTTATTGCTGTTTTCTGTCATAGTATTTGCCTACTGTAAAGAATAGTCGTAGGTTAAGCTAAAGAAGCCCGTAATGCCAGGCGTGTTGTAGCCGTTAATAAGGGTATAATCTTGGTTAAGTAAGTTGGCGAATTTCAGCTTTGCGGTAAAGCCTTTGCAAATTTCATAAGCGGTAAAAAAGTCTACCGTGGCAAAGCCTGGGTTTTTGGTATCATCCCATTCGAAACTTTGTGATTGTCCTAACAAGGTAAGACCCAAGCTTATTTTTTCAAAGCGTTGCATTAAGTCTATGGTGAGGAGGTTTTTAGGGCGGCGGACAAGTTGTTTGTGAGTGTTTTTATCTTCAGCGTCTACGTAACTGTAGTTGGTTTTAAGCCAGAAAGATTCCCATTGATAACCCACAATGAAGTCAAACCCCTGAATGTCTGCTTTGTTGATGTTTATAGTTGTTGAACTGCCTGAAGAGTAGATAACGGTTAACATGTCTTCCATTTTATTAAGGTACGCGGCGAGCTCAAAATACAGATTGTCCTGTTGGCCTTTATAGCCAATTTCAAATTGCCTGGAGGATTCTGGTTTTAGGTTGGGGTTGGGAATAAAATCTTTATCTGGATAGTAGAGTTCATTAAAATCGGGCGCTCTGAATGCCGTGCCATAACCAAAAATAAGTGTGCCTGGCCCCACCGGAATACCCAGTGATAGGTTGCCCGTCGTATGGCTACCATAGGAGCTATTGTCGTCATTGCGAACGGCGGCTTGCAGCTCGAAAAAATCGGTATTGATCAAATGTTGAAAGAAGATAGCAGAGTTGTTTCGGCCATCAACCGGGTTGCCATTCGCATCTAGAAATTCACCCCCAGTGGGAGGAATAGAATTATCGATATTCTCTGTAGTGTATTCATATCCCAGTGTACTCATTTGGTTGGTATTCCAACTGACATCATTTTGCCACAACGCCTGTGTTCGGTTGGTAACAAAACAGTTTTTAAAACTGGCAAGACTGTGGTCTAACGTCTGAGAATTATCATTAAAATGCCCCAGATTAATGATTGAATCCCATTTGTTGTTGAGTGCGATCTGATACTTAGTAAATAAAGTATCAATGCTGCGGTGTTGATAAGGATCAAATGGCGGCTCACCGCCTGCATCAAAGTCATTATTTCCTTGATTATGAAAATACCCAAGTGACCATCTGCCAAGCTGACCGAGCTGTTGAGATAAAGAGGCTTGTATGCCGGTGTTATCGAATCCGTCATTGTCATTATCTTGTGGCAAGTTCTTGTAAGTATTTTTACTACTTAAGGCGTCAAAGCCATCACTTTGATGTTTTGTAAAATTAATCTGTATTTTTGTGCTCTCGGATAGGTTGTAACGTGCAGCAGTCGCGTATCGTTGGGTGTTATATGTGCCGTAGCCTGCTGTAATCATGGCGTGATTAGCGCCTGTTTCATCTTGGGTGATTATATTAATAACGCCGCCTATGGCATCTGCGCCATAGAGTGATGTTCTTGCGCCTCGAACGACTTCGATGCGTTCGATTTGTTCTGGGTCTATGTAGGATAAATCCATGCCACCATTAGTCGCAGAGTTGGCTCTTTGCCCATTTATTAATACGAGCGTTTTGTCTGTTGCTGTTCCTCGTAAATAAATATCTACTTTGCTGCCATAAGAACCTGCGCGAGTAACTGACATCCCCGGAATTTGCCGTAGCATCTGCGCCATATCATTGATCTGTAATTTATCGATTTGGTCTTTGGTGATTAAGGTGACGGGGGCTAATTCTTTCTCAATGGTTTGAGGGGTGCGCGTACCGATCACAACCGTTTCTTCCATCGTTTTTGCAATAGTCGGGTGAAGAAAAGCTGTGGAGAGAACAGACGTTAACAATATGACCGGGTTGCGCATGAAAAAGCCCCTCAAGCCAAAGAATCTTCTTAGACACTAAAATCCAGTAAATATCCTTTTTTTAACAAAATATGTGACATCTGTTCATTAGGGCAATAATTAGTTCAATTAGTGCGTGAAATAGGGAAGAGTGCTTTGGCGCTTTCGTTGTTAAGCCAGTACATATTAACCTGATAGACAGACTGGATGTATTCAAGGGTTAACACATGCTGAGACTCTAAAAATGCAGTCGGCCTTCCTGCATCAAGTAGCGATAGTCTGTGGCAAAATCGATACGCTAAATTGACATTTGCAGGCTGATAATGACAGTTTTCTCCTGTTGGGGAAGGTCTTTCAGTATCTCTAAGACTTAGAGTTGATGATAAGGATCATTTATCCACTGATTATCGCTGCTCCAAGATTTGCTCAACGGCTAATAAAGAACTAAAGTCCGGGCAACGTAACTTATTAGCGTTAACATAGATCAGGCGACTTTGCAGAAGTGCACGTTTTAGTGCTGGGTGGTTGAGCATTTGCTGTGAAAGCGAGTGATTCTCAGAGAAGTCATCTTCTAGAATAATAATGTCCGGTTCGTACCAGAGTAGGGTTTCTAGAGAAATATAGCCGTGACCTTGGATGCCGAGTTCGGCAGCAAGATTGGAAAGCCCTGCTGCGCTAAGAATAGCATCATACATCGTGCCTCTCCCATGGGTAAAGCCATTGGGGGCATAAAAAATCGCGGTTTGATCCGGTTTGCCTTTGCTTTGGTCTGAGAGCAAATCTAATCGGGTATCAAATTCACGCAGTAGAGAGGCGGCTTTTTTCTCTTGGTTAAGCAGTTTACCCAGGTTTTCTCGAATACCTTCAAAGGTATAGGCAGGTTCAATAATAACAGTCGATAAGCCAAGGTTACCCAAACCATGCAATAGGCTCTTTTTAGTGTGGCTTCCAGCTAAAACGAGAGAAGGTTTTAAGGTTAATAATGCATCAAGCTGAGGTTTGATGATTTGGTTTTTTTTCACTTCACGGTAAAGATAGTTATAGCTTTTTTGGGGTGCCATTGGAGAAAGGTAATACTGTGTCGATGAATCTTGAAATAAAATGAGCCATTGGTCTGTGCAAAGGCTAACAGAGGCAACGGGCTGATTTTCATCGCTCTGTGCCTTGCTGGATGAATAAATCAAATTGATGCAAGGGAGAATTAAGAAGAAACCCGTAAACCGAAAGTAAAGCGATCGTCTTGTGATTAACAGCATCTATTGGATGACTTAAAGAAATCGTTAAGACTA
>JAPOUS010000220.1 GCA_026708525.1 Cellvibrionales bacterium | reverse complement strand
CGAATCATCGTCATTTATTTTGAATTAATAATTTAGCTATTATTCGAGGTGCCCATATTTACAATACCACGCAGGCGCATGGTAGCGAGACGGGTAACAACGAGAACTTATGGAAAGATTATTAGAAAAAATTCCCCCTAAAAAAAAGGGGGTAAACACCAAATCTGGTGTTTATCTTGGATTGGAAGGGCTAGTGATGAGCTCACACACGTTTAAGTTTTGATTCAAGATCATTAAGGTTACGTCGTGCTAACGCAAGGTTAGCATTTTTCTTATCGAGCGCCAGGTACAGGAAGAGGCCTTCATTTGATGTACTTGGTCGGATGATATGCAATTGATCTTGCAGCGTGATCAAAATATCTTCAATACTCCCAGATATACCTAAGCTATCCATGGTTTTTAGCTTGGCTTTAACCACCTCACTATTTCCTGCTGCGGCCAATTCTAGATCCACACCTGCTCCTAACGAACCCAACAGCATACCACTGGTATAATCAACAATGGCGCAGCCCAAACATCCCTGAATATCGATCATGCCTCGTAATGTATCATCAATAGAACTCATAATTTTCCCCTTTCTAGTGGTTTACTTCTTCTTGTTAGACCAATATTGGTCAGCTTAATGATGATTGATTTCAGCATTAAGCAATTGCATCAACCTTGTCATAAGTTATCGCTATGATTTCTTTTGCCATCCGGTTAATCAACATTCTATGACTTGCAATGTTAATCGACTGCCTAGCTGACATGGCTAACACAAAATTTTTATCATCGATGGTTATGGCAACAAAAGCGATATTACCCTCTTCTGCTTCGATAAATGTTATTTTAAATTGCTTATCTAATATTTGCTGTGTAACCGCATTACTGACTGAGTACAATGTGCTTGAGGCAGCGGCCATCTTATCAGCTTCAAAGGTATTGGTATCTTTCATCACATGATGGACTGGAAAACCATCGGTCGTAGCCAAACAAATGACTTCAATCCCCTCGTTTTCATTCAAATAGCTATCAAAAAGAGGCGAAATAACCGTCACTAAAACGTCTTTACTGAGCATAAGAAAGCTCTCTTTCGTATTCGATGGAAGTATTTAAGGAGTCAAACACTTGTAGAAGTAATAAAATGGATTCAACTTCGCGTGGATCGACAGGAAAAACCGGTGTGATGAATCCATTGTTTTCTAATAGTTGGGTCACTATTTCTAAAAAGGCATCCACTTCGTCTGCATCATTCGATAAATCGCAGTGACTGATACCCACAACTATGGGTAATTCGGTTTTCTCTGAATCAAAGTATTTTAAAATGGTCAGTAAGGCTTCACTGTTAAAGGCTTCATCAAATTTTACCAGGATTAACAACCCCCAAAGCCCTTGCTTAACCATATCCCAAAGCATCGAGAAGCGCTCTTGACCGGGTAAACCGTAAAGGCCTAACGCCATATCAGCTTCTAAGGTGAGTCGCCCATAATCAATACCGACCGTTGTGTATTCTTTTCCAATATCGATAGAAGATTTTTCTTCTGTGGCGAATGGGGATATTTCGCTGATGACGTTAATCAGCTGCGTCTTACCTGCGCCCACCTCACCGACAATGGCTAATTTTTTGTATATTCCATCCATAACTCAATCCCTAACTACATCCTTGTCCGCTTGGTTTGCGAAATAAACTTTCGCAACACTTGGCTAAATCTATCTGATGGATTGTCTTTTTTCATCGGCTTTGTATTGGAAGTCACCAAAGCAATTTGTGGTTTCCGGTTGGACGGTAATTCATTGTCAATAACTGTCTTGTCAACAATAACCTTGTCATCAGAGGCATTATCAACGATGGCTTCTTTAACGGTTGCGCTAATTAATAATCCAAAACCATCTAAAAGGTACAGGCAATTATCAAGGTGTGCTGCCGACTCAAATAAATCAAGCTGTTTTAAGGTCTCATACATCGCTTCTCGCCGCGAAAGCAAAGAGCAGAGCTTGAATATCTCTGGTGATGGTTTAATTTGTGAGGGCTTAGGCCATGCCGCCAATGATAGACGTTTGTTAACAAAGGTATTCTGGCCATCTTCTTTTTCTTCAGCGGCCTCAGGCACTTTTTTAAGTGATGCATACAGTAAACTGCTCGAGAAAAATAGCGCCAAGCGTCTTTCATCTTGTGGTGTCGTAACATTGATATCCGCCACGATGGCCTTATGAATTTTTCGAAGATACTGATCATTTTTAGCCGTTGAAGATTTAACAAATTTAAGGCGCCAATTATTAAATAGTGGAACATCGATATCAGTATTTAAGATAACACTGGTGTCTTTCGTCCAGGTATCTCGGCTAAATCGATAAATCAATTCCGCTAAAACATGAGATTCACCTTCTAATATTTGAAGCAAGGCATTATCAGAAACCAAAACAACGCCATTAACGCGCTGTTCTTTATTATATAATCGAACACTATTGAATAAATCCATCAGCTTTTCTGAAGCTTTGGGGTCTTCAGGCGAGGTTAATAGCGTATTTAAGCAGGCAACTCGTTTCATAATCGCTACAGTTCCTTTGAGCGAATTAAAACTTCGTGAGAATTCCAGTTAGGTTACATATCCATTTGCATCCAAACTGATAGCTGACAATTCAGTCAAATGGCCTATAAAAACTTAACTAACCATTCAACTTAAACGTCATTGTGTGTATTTATAACACAGAAACCCAACCCTGCATGGTTAATTTATTTATTTCCCACACAGTTTGTAAGGGATTTGAACCCCGACACACAACCCATAACCTCGGGCTATAAAATCCTATTATTCATTCAATAAAGGCTATTAAAAGAAAACATCTACTGAATTCTATGGTCAAAGTTATTTTATACCCGCATTTCTAACAATGACGTCACGAGGAGAAAATAATGATAGAAGAACACTCTATCGAAGTCCTTTTCGAACAACTCGGCCTAGACAGTGACGAAACTGCCGTTGATCAATTTATTGAGCAGCATGCACTCCCACAGAATATTGCACTGGATAAAGCCGATTTTTGGAATCAGCACCAAGCCAATTTTTTGCGAGAAGTGATCGAAGATGATGCAGAATGGGCACTCATTGTAGATACTTTAAGTATCTTACTTCGCCACAATTAGCTCCCTGCATTCGCAAAATGAGCCCAAGACTCATGACTTAATTAGGGTCTGCATTCGCTCCACACATCAACTTGGACAAAAAGATTAAACTTACAGGGACAATAACATACATCATCAAAGGCACGATAAACGCCAAACTAACGACAACCACAAGCAGTTGATTATCTGGCAAAAAACGGGCAATAAAACCCGGCAATGCGTAGACTAATGGGATGAGCCATACGTAGGTCACTATCGCCTTAACATGTTTATTATTCTGTAGCATCTACTATATTCCTGTTGACCATTACTAAATCAACTAATCAATCAGCCTTACGAATAACAATCACTTGACAGCTAGTTTTTGCCTTAAGTATGAGATTGTTGCCTCGCACCAAACTACCGTCTGATGCTTTGTAAGGTGCATCCTGCTCGGTAAAGGTTAACTCCCCTTCGGTCACATAACTGAGTGACTCATGAGGTATGTCATAACATTCACCCTCCGATAATCGAAGAATATCAATGGTTGTTGAACTATCGAACGTTTCACCCTCTGTCGCCAATCCGCCGTATATGCGAGTTATTCCCTGGGCTTTTGGCCTGTAATGCTTATAGCCAGCTGGACGCCCGCCCTCCTCAGGTAATGCCCAAAGTTGAATCATGCGGTTTTTGGCATCATCTGGATTAATATAATTATTTGAAAATCCCACTCCTCCGGCTCGATGCACTAGCACATCGCCAGCAACCAGACTTTGCACGAGTTAA
>JAPOUS010000011.1 GCA_026708525.1 Cellvibrionales bacterium | reverse complement strand
GGATGCCCGTGGCTTTAGAGACGACTTCAGCGATTTCATCATCCGTTACCCTATTTCTCAACAAGGTGTTTTCTTCGCCTTGAGCACTTTCTTCTGCCTTGGCAGCCTCGGCTAGCTGCTTTTCAAGCGTTGGAATCACACCATACTGAAGCTCTGACATTTTACTTAAATCAGATGCTCGGCTCGCTAATTCCAAATCAATTTTGGCTTGTTCAAGATCGGCTTTAATTTGTTGTGACCCTTGAAGTGCTGCTTTTTCAGACTTCCAAACTGCCTCTAGATCGGCAAACTCTTTTTCTGCTTTTTGTATTTCATCATCCAACTGAGCGAGTTGTTCCTTCGCACTATCATCTTTATCCTTTTTAAGGGCTTCTCGCTGTATCTTTAACTGTATCAAGCGGCGATCAAGCTTATCCAACGCCTCGGGTTTAGAATCAATTTCCATACGAATTCGGCTGGCTGCTTCATCAATCAAATCAATCGCTTTATCCGGAAGGTTTCTATCCGTAATATATCGCATCGATAACTTAGTCGCTGCGATAATCGCCGAGTCACTAATATCAACACCATGATGCACTTCGTAGCGTTCTTTTAAACCACGCAAAATTGCAATGGTATCCTCTTCAGTTGGCTCATCCACAAGTACTTTTTGAAAGCGCCGCTCAAGGGCTGCATCTTTTTCAATAAACTCACGGTATTCATCAAGAGTGGTCGCCCCGACACAGTGTAATTCACCTCTTGCTAACGCAGGTTTTAGCATATTCCCAGCATCCATAGCACCATCGGCTTTCCCTGCCCCCACAATGGTATGAATTTCATCAATAAAGAGGATAACCTCACCTTCTTGTTTAGATAGTTCTTTGAGCAAGGCTTTAAGGCGCTCTTCAAATTCACCGCGAAATTTGGCTCCTGCGATCAAACCTGCTAAATCCAACGACAGCAATTTTTTACTTTTTAGTCCTTCTGGTACTTCACCATTCACAATTCGTTGGGCTAGGCCTTCAACAATGGCAGTTTTACCTACACCAGGTTCGCCTATTAATACAGGATTATTTTTTGTTCGCCTTTGAAGCACTTGAATAGTTCGACGAATTTCATCATCACGGCCGACGACTGGATCCATCTTTCCTTCCGTTGCGCGCTCTGTCAAATCAATGGTGTATTTTTCAAGCGCCCCTCGACTCTCTTCTGGGTTTTGATCAAGCACTGTTTCTCCTCCGCGTATCTCATCTACGGCACGTTCTAATTTTTCTTGAGTAAGGCCTGAGGTTGTAAACCATTGCTGCCCTTCCGATTTGATACCAAATGTTGCTAAAAGTACCATCTCAGTGGCAACAAATTGATCGCCTTTTGATTTTGCAAGCTCTTCCGCTTTAGTGAGTAATTGAAATAGCTCACCTGATAATTGTGGTGGCTGAGATGAAGGAGATGAAAGCGCTGGAAGACTCTCCATCTGTTGATCAATGAGCAATTCAAATCGCGATAAATCTGCTTGGGTTTTGGTAAAAATACTGGATAAAAACCCTGAGCTATCCTGAATTAACGCTTTAAAAAAATGCGCAAGCTCTATAGTTGATGCCTGGTGACTTGCTGCTAATGATTGCGCATTGGCAAGCACTTGTTGAAGGCTCTGCGTAAAGTTTTCAATCTGCATTCTTCAACCTCATTTGTATCGTTTAAACGGTCACTGTTTACGATATTGGGATGAAAAATGAATTTTCAACAGAGATTTATGGGCCATAGCTTAATGCTATGGCAAAGGAGGGGGGGTTATTTTTTGTGCCATCTAAATCGCGGTATTTTTATATTTCTGTGCGAATTATTAATACTTTGCGCATCAACGCTGCTTTTGCCTGTGTCAATGGGGTTTACATCAACATGTTCATCAAGATTGTTTGTTTTTAAGCTGTCAGATTGGCCGGCCAGAGCATAAGTCGCTGCATTTCTTAAGGTTTCACCAAACGTGAAAAACTCTTCAGTTGTTAAATTGGCCTTGTTATTGTTCTTTTCAGGGAGTTCGTTAAGCGGCTCTAAAGTATCATCTTTGTCATTAGGAGTCTCTTCGTTAAAATCATCATCAAAATCATCATCAAAATCATCGTCAAAATCATCGTCAAAGTCGCTCAATCCAATCTCTGCCGCCAAGCTGCCACTAGCTATATAATTCAATGCCTCGTTCGTTTGTGAGAAAGACGAATGCATTTTGAGAATTGGAAACCTATTGTCTAAAACTCTCGCCATGTCTTCAGTAATGTTTACCAATACCTGACTATCAATATTTGGGTTTTTATTGGTTAAAAATGCGGCACTCAACGCATCTACTACGCTTGGATTAAGCCCTTTCACCACAGAAAAATAAATGCTTTTCTCAAGCACTGGATGTAAAATCGGCGTCAATTCTCCCGTGCCAGGCTTTGGACGTAATCGCTTTTTTTGTGTAAATTTAATAGCCTTATAAACCAAACCGGCAATCGCCGCAACCCCAAGAATGCCTCCACCGATCCTTAAGCCGATTTTCACCGAATTCTTTTGAGTGGCGTTTTTTTCATCATCGAGTGCTTCATCATCGAGTGCATTGTTGACTGAGACAAATACGGCTGACGCCTGCATGTCTCCAGCCTCTATTTCACCATCAATGGTTAGCTTAACCATTTTTTGTAACCAAAATTTATTTTCTTCAGGGATCTCTTTAATTCCCGTCCATTGAAAGGTATTTTCAGAATCCTCTTCTACATAGGTTAACTGAAACTGCGTATCGTTCGTAAAGATGACACGAGCCACTTCAGGTGAGAAAGTTACCTTCTCATCCATAAAATGGAAAATAGCGCCTAACTCGACGGTTTCCAGCGGTAAATTTACAATGAGATTGTCATCAGCTTCTTCTACATCAAATGAAAAAAACGGCGCATTTGCTTCAAGTATCAACGATACATTATCCAATGCAATGGGACTTGCGTATTGAACATTAAACCGTTGATTAGCCGGGTCAAACACGCCAAAAAAATTGATCATTAAATCGGTCGGCGATACATCACTTAAAAATAATGCACTCATTTCGGTATCATTAAACACCTGCCTCGTTGCTGAAGCATCCAATCTTATTCGGCTTAATTGCAGCGTAGAAAGCCAGTCACGCTGCTTTTCATTCAATACATCGGCAGGTTTAAAATGATTCAAGGTGATGGGATCACAAATGAGCTGCTGTGTTTCAAGGTTTCTGTCTTTAACAATGGCCAATAACTTTTCGGGCAATGTCGTGATTTCATTTCCCGACCATAGAACACGCTGACCTTGATAGAGTGCCTCTTTGGATAATACACCGCCAAAACGATTGAGAAGTACAATATCATTTAACTCGACTGTTTTCTGCTCCCCGCCTTTTCGCAAATACAAAGTATTCCCTTCAATGCGCATGACAGAATATACAACCGATGAATCTTTTTTTCCTGACAGCAAGGTTTCTTTTGTCGAGTGTGCTAAAGATACCGCATCAAACGACAATCCTGTGTGAAATATCACAGGGATAGTCGGATCTTCCACAACAAACTTCATAGATAATGAAGGGTCAAAATACACCCTAAGAATATTTCTTTTATCTTTCTCAAGCTGAAAATTAGTATGAATAGTCTGAACAAATGTCGAGCGCTCATCTGGAATTTTTTTTGCACCATGATCAATGAGCGATATAGGGTTGTAGGATATTTGACCATTACCTGATTGCGCTTGAATCAACCGGGTTTGACTCAAATCTAAGGTAACTTCTATTCCTTGATATTCACCATTGGCTCCCGCCCCTTGAAATAAAGCCTTCTCGAGCCCTTCTCCGGAAATCTCAACTGCTTGAGACTGTTTAAGCAAAGGGATTTTTTTCCCTGACTCATCGATTAATGCAAGCGAACTTACAGCTATGGAAAATGGCT
>JAPOUS010000217.1 GCA_026708525.1 Cellvibrionales bacterium | reverse complement strand
CGGGTAACTCTCTCTTTTTCAAGTGAAGTGTCAGGTCAAGTCGAGACTAATACACATAAGTTCTCGTAGTTACCGATCTTACTCCCATGCGCCTGCGTGGGAGTATAAAGTCGTTAACGCTGCGATTACTGATGTAACCTTTTATAGAAGCTAACTAACAGGTTTCTTTTTAATTGCCGATTATCGTGTACCCATCTTGCGAAGATTTGAAGGTGAAAAGAATTTTTCACCTTTAGAAAGGGCAGTAAAAATACTAGGCGCTGTTTCATTAACTAGGCGTAACGCTATGTAGCTGCCTGATTGAAGGTCATGAAATACCTGTGCGCGTGCAACATAGCCTTGTACTGCATAGTCATAGACTGTGTTAAGAATGCCAACTCGCCAGAGATCACCACGGCCATCGTAGCTTTCTAACAGAACAATTTGCCAGCTATCTTCGTCAATATAGAATCGGCGTTTAGCATAAATATGATCTGCGCCTTTTTTAAGTGTGGCTTCGACAACCCACACGCGATGAAGCTCATAGCGCATATAATCAGGGTTGGCATGCGCTGCTTGTAATAAGGTATCGTAGTCTAGGTCTGGGTCATCAAACGCATAGGCATGATAAGGAATGTAGATTTCTTTTTTCTCAACTAATTTCCAATCATAACGCTCCATGGCACCATTAAACCCAAGCGAGTCGTCAACGGTGACGAGGCCGCCTGGCCCATCAGGCGTGTCAAATCCAACGGATGGCGCACGGCGAACGCGCCTTGATCCGGGTACATACACCCAGGCTTTTCGTCCATGAGTCACTTGATCAAGTGCCTCGTGAACAATGGTCATTTGGCCCTTAAGTCGCTCAGGTTTCTCAACTGCAATATGTACCAGCCCTGCATTCATGCCGATTTTTTCATCAACCACGCCAACGGGTGTGCTGGGGTTAGCAAAAGGAAATTCAACGCGATATTTTTGGCGTCTAAGTTGTTGGTTACCATTTAAGTAGATAGCGACATCATCTAAAACGCCTACAATACTTTGGTGGGGGTGGGCGAAACGTGAATTCCACATCGCTTCAGCCCCGTTTTGTGGAAATGGAAAAGGAATGCCCCCAGTGTAGTTTCTCAGGTTGTCGATGCCGTTATGTAATTGGGTGTGTTTTTTGTTGAAGGCTGTGCGCTTCTCAAAGGTTGGGTTATACCGTCCTTCTCGGTGTGAGGGGTATACATGCATATAGAAGGTATCGGCATATTTTTTTAATAATTCACCCAGGCCTTCTGAGAGGTAATTGGTGTATTCATGCGCATTGCCGCTATGAATGGTAAACATGGGCTGCTCATCTTCATACAGGTTTGGGTGTGTTTGCCCGCTGCGGTAATTGGTATTTTGCTTGAGTGTGCCCGTCCAAGGTGGGATAGTCCCTTCTAGGTTACCACTACGTTCAGCCCCCAATGGTGTGTAGGTTGGGCTATCCAAGGTAGCTTGGTTTCTTTTGACCAATGTAAGGTGTGAATTTGCCTGGCTCTTAGTAAGACGCGCCTTTTGTTCGGCTGCTTTCTTTTGGGCTTCAATCTTTGCTAAACGCGCTTTTTCCGCTTTGGCTTTTTGTTCAGCAAGTTTTTTTGCTGCTAATGCTTTAGCTTCTTCTTTGGCTTTTTCAAGCGCTGCTTGTTTTTCAGCTTCGATTTTTGCAAGCCTTGCGGCTTCTTTTTTTGCTGCTTTTTCTTTAGCGAGTCGCTCTGCCTCTGCTTCTGCCTTTGCAGCAGCTGCTAACTGTGCTTCTTTTAGTTGCCTTGCTTCTTGTTCGCGTCGTAGCTTTGCGTCGGCAGCCTCTTTAGCCAATTGCTCACGTAAGGCTTTTTCTTCTTCCAGGGCTTGCTGGTTTAGAAAATTTTTTGTGCGCTCTTCTTCGAGTGCTTGCTTGAGAGCAATGAGCTTTTCTTGTTCTGTTGCCTTGTTAAGTTTCGGAGGGGGTGATTTTTGATCGATTAAGGATTCAGCAAGCAATAGGCTTGAAGGTTCCGCCCCAGTTGATTGGGTTGATGAATCTTGGTCTGGTTGATGGCTGCAGCCTAAAAAGAGCATCAGACCCAATGCTAGGCTACTTTTTTGTAAGCTAAGCATGACGCTTTCCTTTTATTGTTATTGTTGTGCGTTACAAACAACTTCCACTGTTGTTTTATCCTTATAGCTTAATTGTATTAAATTACTACGAAGTAAAACCATTTATTAGAAGGTGTTCTCAATCTGCTTTAATGTCCATCAAATCTGAGAGGGTTAAGGCTAGTTAAGGATAAGAGCACCTAGAGAATTTACTTCGTTATACGATATCTAATAGATGAATTTCAAATACTAGAACTGACTGCGGAGGAATGGATGGCGGTGCACCCGCTTCACCATAGGCAAGCTCTGGTGGCAAAGTAATGCGCCACTTATCACCAACGTTCATTAATTGCAGGGTTTCAGTCCAGCCACTGATAACTTGTGTCACCCCAAAGGTGGCAGGCTCGTCTCTCTCAACTGAACTATCAAAAACTTCGCCATCTATAAATGTGCCATGATAATGGACTTTAACTGTTGAATCTTTGGTAGGTTTTTCGCCAGAGCCCTGCTCAAGGATTTCATATTGAATGCCACTGTCTGTGACCTTGACGCCGTCGCGTTTGGCATTTTCATTTAAGTAAGATACACCCAGCTCTTTCATTTTTTTTGCATCTTCAGCTTTTTTCGCTTCAATCTGCTGCTGAACTTCGCTGTAAGCTTGATTTAAATCTGCTTCAGAGAGCGAAATGGGTTTTTGCTCTATGATGTCTTTGATGCCTTTACAAACCAATTCGACATCCATTTGATCGAATTGATTGCGGAGCAGTTGTTGGCCAAACTGAAGTCCAAAGCCGTAACTGACTTTTTCTTCAGCTGTGTTCAGTGCGTTGTCACTCATTGATGTATCCAAAATAGGTTTAAAAACGCACATTTTATCGTACTTTGGGCGCTAGCACGACTGTTCTGGTTAAGAAAATCTCTCAGAGAGTATTCGTGGAATAAAAATGTGTGTTGGGAATTCGGTGCTATAGTGTATGAAAGCAGTTAATTGAGTAAGCGTCTACATTGGCAAGGGCCGTCAGGCTGGGCGTTCTGGCAATGTTTGGACAGGGATGTCGTCGGTGCGAAAAAGAGGTAAACAACGATTTTACTCGCACCTAAAGAGAATAAGCACTCAAGAGAATAAAGAATGGCACGATGGTTTTATGCATTAAATACGTTGTTAATTTTTATCAGTTTTTGGGTGGCTGTTGATTTACTTGACGCGTCAAGTTATATCGCTGCCATACTAACGTCTGTCTTCTGTATTGGTATCTGTCTTGTCTTTTTTTATCGAGTGCCGCAGCTGTCAATTCATCTGTACTTGATTCGATTAAATGTGGTCATTATCGGCCTGTTATCATTAAGCTCTATGCCAATCCTGATGCACATTATTCATAATAAACAACATTGGCAGCTAGCCCAGCTTATCCCCTTTATTTTGTGTCTTTGTGGGTTGTACTTTTCGTATGCATTTTTGAATGCAATGCGACAAGTTAAGCAGCATAGTGTTGAGCCTTATGAGTTGGTTAACCGTGTTTTTTCTGGCTCGTCAGTTGTTTTGGCGTTGTTTTTAGCGATTCCTGTAACTGTGCTTAACTTGTTAGTTATGATGAATGCAGAATCCGATTGGTTATCAGTCTTGGCGGTAAAATTTACAGAGCGAGGGATAATTCCGCCATTAACCTTATTGATTTTTACCTGGTCGATTATTTTGTTTGCTCGTAAGTTTTTTGCATTGCTTGTTGAGAAAAAGACCTTTATGAAGACGCCTTCAGAATCATCGCTTTTAAGAGCCTTTGCGTTACTTAAATCGCAATCGCCTGGCATTACATCCACCAATGATCAGGTAACGCTTTTTACAGATCTTATTTGGAAAACATCTA
>JAPOUS010000066.1 GCA_026708525.1 Cellvibrionales bacterium | reverse complement strand
ATATGTAATGGTGTTTGCCAGCTTAGCTCCCAATGAGTTAATTGGATTTGAGCTTTTAGCAGTTAATGGTAAATTACCAGAACTAATAACGGCTCGTTCAGATCAATGTATGGCCTCAATGGTAGACATGTATGCTCAGCCTATAGTTCAGCCATGGAAGCGGCGGTTAGCAGTGTTGCTAATTTTTATGGGCTTTTCCTTTTCAATTTATCTAGCTATAAATTTGTTACAATTTTTAGTATTATCAACTGTTAATTTATAAGTTGGATGCAGGTAGGTATTTGCTCTAACAAGCGTATCCACGGGATCGTCGCTGCGCTCCTCCCCGTGATACGTGCGTTATAGGGCATTCAGGGGCAGCTACCTAATTTGTAGAATTTATGTCCACACAGAGGGATTATGGGAAGTCAAAACCAAATAAAATCTAAGTTGCTTGAAATGGAAGGCGGAAAATTTCAAAGACTCTGTGATGATTGGCTGCATAGAAAGGGATATGAAAATATAAACCCTATTGGAATGATGAACACAACTGACCGAGTTGTTAAAGGTACGCCAGACTGTCTGTTTATGCAGAAAAATGGAAAGTATATTTTTTCAGAATATACCGTTCAGCAGGATCGTCTAGCCAATAAGCTAAAAGATGACATTGAAAAGTGCTTTGATGAAAATAAAACAAGCATACCTGTAGATGAAATCAGTGAAATAATCATATGTTATTTGGGTAAACTTACTACGGAAGAAATCAAAGAAATTAGAACCTTTTGCTACGAAAGAGGAGTAATGTTGACTCTTAATGGTCTTGATTCAATTTCTTTGAGTATTAAAAATTCTTACCCAGTCCTTTCAGAAGAGTATTTAGATTTACCATTAGATACTGGCCAGTTGTTGAGCATTGATGATTTTATTGAAAGATATGGTAGAAGCAATTTTACAACGTCTATCGACAATGAGTTGCTATTCTGTGATGACTTGCTAAGTAATGCAGTCAGCACTCTGAATTCTTCTAATTTTCTACTTGTATCTGGTGCAGCCGGATTAGGAAAAACATTATTTTCAGTAAATTTGGCAAAACAAGTCCAACAAGAAAACAACAACACAAATGTTGTTTGTCTTTTTGATAAAGGTGCAGACTTAATAAGGGATATAACCGCATGCTTTAGCGAACCAGGGGATTATCTGATTTTTGTCGACGATGCAAACAGGCTAGACAATCGACTTGATTACATACTTCACTATTTGAATGAAAAGGATGAAAGCCGGACTTTTCGAATTATCGCGACAGTACGAGATTATGCACGAGAATCCGTTATAGAAAAGGTTATTAAATATACAGAGCTACATGAGCAAATCATTCCCCCGTTAGCTGATGAGCAGATTAAAGAGTTGTCTGAAACATTATTTGGAATTAAAAATGGGGAATACCAAAAAAGAATACAAGAAATATCCTGCGGCAATCCACGACTGGCCGTAATGGCATCAAAAGTTGCTGTAGAAACAAATCAAATACAGTCTATCCAAAATGTTACTTCCTTATATAGCGATTACTTCGGGGAGAACGAGAATGTAAAACTTGTGCTTGACGATGAGCGGTTGATTGTTGCGGCCTGCGCTATTTCTTTCCTTAGAAAAATTGACAAACTTAATGAACAGCAAATGGGTATGGTGGAAAATTCCTTCGGCATACAGGCTGAGGAGTTTTGGGAGCTTGTTGATATCTTACATAAAAACGAAATAGTCGATTTGTATGAAAGCGAAGTAGTGAAGATGTCTGACCAAGTTCTATCTACTTACCTTTTTTATATAACTGTATTTGAAAAAAAGTTAATACCATTCTCATCAATCGTTAAAGATTTTTATCCTGACTACACAAGAACTATTGTTGATTCACTAAACCCTATTATTAGTGCCTTTGACCAAAGGAAAGTTGTTGCTGACATTAGGAGTGAGCTTAAAGACATATTTGAAAAGTATTCTGAAAGCGAGAGTGTCGATAAATCGATAGAGTTTTTGAGCACTTTTTGGTTTGCCCTACCAACAGAGGCTTTGGTTTTTTCATCAAAAGTTATTAGCGGAATGCCGGACGTTGATATTGATTGGAAAAGTGAAAATTATGAGGAGGCTAAGAACGAGGCTGATAAATCATCTTTAATAAGTTTGTTAACAAGTTTTAGGTTTTATGATGAACAAGAATTTAAAATTTACTTTGAATTGCTGCTTGAATATCTTGCTAAAAGTAAGGTGTCCCTTGGCTTTGTAATACGAGCATTGTCTGAACGTTACAATTTTAAACCTAATGATTGCCGATACGGCTATTATGTACAATCGTTTATTGTAGATAAGTTGATAGAAAAACTGGATAAAGGGGAAAACTACTTATTTAGTCGCCTTTTTATTTTAACGGCTAGTTATCTGCTAAAAGTTGAGCACAGAGAGCATCAGTGGGCTCGCGGTGATGCAATAAGCATAATAACTTTTAGGCTAACTCCTGATGAATACCTACTAGCTTTAAGAGACAAGATTATCTCAAACCTGTCTTTTTTAATGGATAAAGATGAGTTGCAACCTTTCGTTATTGATGTAATTAGTGAGTACATAGGCAGAGCAAGATATGAGGGAGCGGATATGGCTGATGCTGACCTTCCTTTTTTTGAACGATATTTTGTTAAAAAGTTAGATAAGGATAGTTTGTCTCACTGCAGGATGATGCAAGACTATTGTGAGCACCTTGAATCTTTGAAATTGAACTATCCAAAGGAGTGGAAAGAAGAATTCTTTAATGAAACGCTTAAACTTTCACACTTACTTCTTGAAGACAGGCATGAGCGGCGCATGCTTGAAATGGGGTATGAGGAATACAATCAATACCGTCATCAGAGTTTAGTTGAGAATTTTGCAGGAATTTCAATAACAGATTTCATTGACTTCATTGATAGGTGCAAAGAATTGAAAAATGCCCTGTCGGGTAGAGATAGAGATTACTCATTAAAAAACGGAATCGAAATGAGTCTTCACGCTATGGCTGAGGCAGTGCCTGACCTCTTTCCTGAAATTGTATTGAGGTATATGGACTATGATTACTATTTTGAAGTAAATCCTCATTTCTTAGTTACAGACCTGTTTAAGTCTCAATCTATTAGTGACGTTTTTTCGCTGTTAAATAGCAAAGAATATCGGTGGAAGAAGTTATGGCTATCTGCTTATTTTGCATCATTGCCAGAGGAGTCCATTGCAGATGATGACGCTCGCTTATTAATAGAGCACATTAGCAATACGCCAAGTAACGAATTGCGTGGTTGGCTAGATTACTTGGATAAGTATAAGTGTATTGACGATGCTATTTATAGCAAAGTAGTCAGAGTTCTAACTGATAAATCCCATGAAGATGCTAACTATGCAAGATCACTAGGACACCTATTTAGTAGTCACTCCAGCATATTTGGCAACTGGTTTGGAGAGTTTGAGCCAGATGAGGAACTGGTTTTTGATGCATACCTAGCCGCTTACAGTCTAGAGCGTCACTGGGATTATTCTGGCGACGCTTTAAAACTTCTTTTAGACAGACGATTTGAGTTTATATATAAATTGATCGATCAAATATATGAAAATGAAAGGTGGCCTGACTTACACACAAATATGCCAGAGTTAAATTTTATGTGGGAAAGGGAGGGCTACATCGAAGAAATTGAAGAATACGCGAGATATCTTCAGAGTAAAGATAAACACTCTTTCAGGTATAGAGAAAATATATTTAGTAAATTATTCACTAAAGAAAAAGGGAAAACTGAATCGGAAGATGTGATTCAGAAAAAATATAACTTTTTCCGAAATTCCGTAAAGAAAAATGCATCGGATATTAAATTTACGTGTTTTTTATTTAATTCTGCAAAATATCTTAGTGAAGAATTCAGGCGGGAACTGTTAGGTCTATTTCTTAGTAAAAATTCTAAATTTGAGGATTTT
>JAPOUS010000240.1 GCA_026708525.1 Cellvibrionales bacterium | reverse complement strand
AGTGGTAAAAAGGCGAGTTTATTGCTTCATGTCGAAGATGAATGCTAATGTCAGCTACATTGTCGGGAAGCGCGCCTGGAAGTGACTGCTCAAGAAAGGTTTTGATAGCGCTATCTGTGATGGTTTCTGTCTCTAAAAAGCAAAAGGCGCTATCTGGGCAAGATAAGTGAATACTGCCTTTTTTTGATACGAAGTCGATACAGGTGTTGGTGTTGTAGGATCGCATGAGGTTGTTTGAGCGGGCCGGTACAATTAAGGTATGATCGATGGTGTTATCAATAAACGACTTAATGCGTTTTTTTATCTTGCCGAAATCTAAGATCATACTCATGTCGTTTAAGTCGCCTGAAAGCTCAAGGTCGACGATCCAACTATCTGCTGTTAAGCCATGGGCATCGGAAAGATAGGAACTATCGATAACGGTAAGATCGTTGACAAATAATTTCATGGTTTATTGATTAGCTTGTGCAAAGGCTTTAGCGTAATAAGTGAGAATGGCGTCAGCACCCGCTCGTTTAATACAGAGCAGGCTTTCGAGCATAATAGCATGCTCATCTAGCCAGCCATTAGCTGCTGCTGCTTTATGCATGGCATATTCGCCACTGACCTGATAGACAAAAGTAGGTGCCTTAAATCGTTCTTTTGCAGCAGCAACGATATCTAAATAGGGCATACCTGGCTTGATCATAATCATATCCGCCCCTTCCTGAAGGTCTAGTGCAATTTCATGCAGGGCTTCTTCCGCATTGGCAGGATTCATTTGATAGGATTTTTTATCGCCTTTGGCTAAATTGCTGCTGCTGCCTACGGCATCTCGAAAAGGGCCATAGTAGCTAGATGCGTATTTGGCGCTGTAAGCCAAAATACAGGTGTTATGAAAGTTTTCGGCTTCGAGGTTTTGTCGAATGGCGCCAACCCGGCCATCCATCATATCGCTCGGGGCAACAATATCAGCGCCGGCTTCTGCATGCGATAATGCTTGTTTGATTAATACATCGGTGGTGACATCGTTAATGACATAGCCTGCTTGATCAATAATGCCGTCTTGCCCGTGAAGAGTGAAGGGGTCTAAGGCGACATCACTAATCACACCAAGAGCTGGGCAAGCTGATTTGATGGCCTTAATAGCGCGTTGAATTAAACCGTCGGGGTTGTAGGCTTCTTTGGCTTCCAAGCATTTTTTCTCTTGGGGGATGACAGGAAAAAGGGCAACAGCTGGAATACCAAGTGAGGCCAATAATTCACACTCTTTAACAGCTAAATTGATACTTAAGCGTTCGATGCCGGGCATGGAGGGAATGGTTTCTTGTTGATTGTTCCCTTCAATAATAAATAAAGGGTAAATCAAATCATCCATAGACAGGGTATTTTCGGCCATTAACCTGCGATGAAAGTCGCTTTGTCGCATTCTGCGTAAGCGAGTTTCGGGAAATTGCCGTGAAAATGGGCGATTTGGCATGGTATTGACCTGAATCTAAAACGTGTTTGCATTGTAACGAATTGGTTAACGCTCTGAAAGCGAAAGCGTCACTTTGCTCAAGGGTGGGCCTGATCAAGGGCACAACCATAAAATTGTTGAGCCGGCGTATAGGTGAATGCCTCTGTATCGATGGAAATAGCCCTTGCGATGTTAAGTGCATTTGCTAGGCGTTCTGGTGCGAGTACGCGATTAATGTCTGGGTGGTGAAAGGTCACGTTTTGACAGCCTTGCTCGCCTGCATCTTTGGGTGTTATCCATGCCACCTCTCGATCGAGATTAAAGAAGGCTTTCATTGCCCATTCTTCAAAAAGGATAGCGGTTGCCTCCAAAGACGAGAGGTGCCCGTAGAGATCATTCATAGGGTGTTGGTGAAATGCTAAGGCAAGGGCATCGATTGGCATGGATGCAAGAAAATCTGTCGGCGCTTGGCGTTCAAAGTGAGTTTTGGCTGCGGCTGTTAATAGCGTTGATGGTGTGTGGCTCAAGACGGTGTCCGTCAGGGCTAAATCCTGTTGTGTTAACCATTCAGCTGGTGTGCTGTAGCGGTTTCTAGATTGGATGTTGTCGGGGTGGAAGAAATCATTGGCATGGGCTAATTCATGAAATAATATCGAGGCCAATGCATAGGCCGCTTGGTCGTCTTGCGGAAGTTTATTATTCGAATAATCGGGAACAATACGCCAAGCATCACTTGATGTTTGTTGTTCGCTAAATGCCGTTTGGCTGCCCAGTAAATAACGGCTGTAATAGTGAAAAGAGCCAACAGCGGGTTTTGTGCAAAAATTCAGTTGCTCGTTTGATGCTTGGGTATCTTCAATCTCACGTGTTTGAATGGCGATACGTGAAGGGTCTATATACAGTGCGCCAGTGACGGGAGAGAAATACGCAAAATCGACTGCCGGGTGGATGATGATGGCGGTAATACTCCTAAAGAGTGGGAGTAAATCGCTCGGCATTTTTTTTAATAATGATTCAAAGTTATGCAGCATCCAAGGCTTGGTAGCAATCACTCGTTGTTGTATTTTATTTGTAGTTAAAGGCTGTGATTCTACGAGGAAATCCAGCGTATTAAAGTCGCATGAGCGGGTTTTATCCAGGATTAATCCGCAGGTCAACAGGGTATTAAATAAAGGTGCGTGTGAATTAATTGCAGCGTTAAAGTCAGAATGGTGAATATTTTGAATTAACGATGTCCGTTTAATGCAGTCTTTATTTGTTTCTTTTAAGTCTTTAAAATCTGAATCGCTTATGTCTAAATCATTAGTGTATGTCGATATTTCCTCGGCATGTGGCGGTGCTTCTGAACCGCAAGCAGACAAAAAAAACAAACAAAAAGTAAGGATAATAACAGGGTGCATGGTGCAGGCGTTTATTATTTTTTTAGTGAGATAAGATTAATTTTAGGAAAGAAAAGTCCATAAAAACATCCATCATCATTACATTAAGGTAAACAGAGAATGCAGTATTTACTGATTTATGCTTCGGTTAATGGTCAAACTAAAAAGATTGCAGATCGTATTGCGGCGACTATTTTACAACAAGGCCATCACCTCGAGATGGTATCGATTGCTGATGCGCCCGCATCGCTGGATAGCTTCGACTATGTGATTCTAGGTTCTCGTATTCGATTCGGCTCTCATGATAAAGCGATTACAGACTTTGTAAAAAAACATAACGCGTGGCTAGATCAGCATTTATCTGCGTTCTTTTCAGTCAGTTTGGTTGCCAGAAAAACAGAAAAATCATTACCTGAAACGAATCGCTATTGCCAAAAATTTTTAGCGAAAACGCATTGGCAGCCGACTCAAACGGCCGTATTTGCAGGAAAATTGGATTATTCGCTATATAATTTTTGGCAAAAGCGCATTATCTGTTTGATCATGTGGATGACGAATGGGCCAACAGATTATTCAACAAAACAAGAATTTACCAACTGGGACGCAGTGGATAAGTTTTCGAATCAACTTATCCAGCAATGATGCGAAAGATACGCGTAGGCCTTAATAGCGGCAATAAATGTCAGTGGTGGTAGGAGTGTAAAAACCCAGGCTTGCGGATGTAAAAATAATATCCCACAAATTTTTGTAGTCTTTAATTAATACCGTATTATCGCCGCGGTCACAAAGGTAAACGATATCCACGGTTTTTGTTTGCATAAATCCCCAGAAAAAAAAGTGGTTTGTTTTTCGCAAATCAGGGTCAATATTACCTATCGGGTGATCAGGCCCTTTGCCTTTAAAAACATAGTTATGTGTCGTACAACCTGATAACACTAAAACCAAAAGAATGGGGTAGATAATGGATTTCACATGCATCCCTTTTGCCTATTTATAATTGCTAATTATAAAAGATTGATAAAAACCGTGTGAAAGAAAGACCTTCTTTAATATATAGACTAGGGGGCCTAGGCAATCAAATTATGGTGTGGTTTTTGATAGGTTTATTTATTCAGTTTTGGCCACTGCTGTCCGGTTAAGAAATTAACCTAAAGATAGGATGCCCGTCCTTGCTGGT
>JAPOUS010000005.1 GCA_026708525.1 Cellvibrionales bacterium | reverse complement strand
CAGAGAATACAGAGAATAATAAAGATTTGAAGAGTGAATTAAAAAAATATTTTGAGAGTATACAAAATAGAGATAAACCTTTTTGTTATAAGGATGAATGTGGTACTAAGTTAATCTTTATTAAGAAAAATAAAAAGCGTCGATAGAGGGCAGTTTTTTTCAAGACATCTTAAAGCCAGCTAGAGAACTCTCAGGTTTGTTAGACACTTCAAGTTCACTGCTATTCCATAGGGTGAAAAAAGGCTTGAAAATAATTAAGATGTTATCATGTTATTGAATAATAATAACAGTGGAACTTAAGGGTATCTTTAATTATTAATTTTGATATTTTGCGCTGAATTTAAGATTTTCATTAAGGCAAAGGTTCCCTAGTCACCTTAACAACGCCTTTAGCACCGATGAAATCCTCGAAAATACTGCCCGAAGGGGCAGCCATGAAAAATCGACTCTCCTTTTAATTGACATGTTTATTTTAAAAACCAAGGTTAATCGTTTATTTGGCTGAAGCCAAAAGCAATTTTTAGAGGTGCTTTCTATTCAGTTAATCTGTGTGAATTCGTTAATCTTATGAGTTATTCAGGTGAGCGTGGATTAAAACGCTGAAGATTGTTTTCTGATGGGTGTAGTGAAAGTATAACGGAGATCATAAATATGAATAACGTGCTTATCGCTGAAGGGGATGTTCGCTACATCCCATTCGGCAATGTCGGTTATGATACTGTCAGTAACTTAACAAAAAAATGAGGTTTCATGGAGGAACAAAAATTTTATTTGTGGAGTCATATATATTAATTTTTATGGCGAAAAAATTTATGAGAAATATTTTTTCGATAGTATTTTTTTTTATTGTTAATATGTTTACTGTTGGGAGTGTGTTATCTAAAACTTACCATGCTAGAGCAATCTCGTTTCAAGAGCTAAAATTTTGTGTTGTTGAAGATAAAGCTGTTCTTCATCTTCAATGCGTGTTAAGAATAGAACACGGAGAAAGCGTATTGCCAGTGTATTTTTTCGTGCCTTTAACAGATAGTGATGGAGAAAGTGTAGAAGAAAATACGAAAAAAGTAGATTGTAGTAAATTCAAACTAGGTAAAATTTCGAAATTTAGTGTAACTCTGAGTGGTGAACATGAAGGGTATCAAATAGTGAATCGTCAAGGCACTCGTAAAGCCATTCCTTATTCATGGAGAAAGGGCGCTTATAAGAATACTGAAAATAAAAGTGGACCTTTTACAGATATGGGCCTAAGTGACCTAGATATTTTAAACCTTCAAGGGCTAATTTCAACATTATTTGATGAAATTGCCAATCTCAACCAGGTTAATAGTATAATTCAGCCTGGCGATAAGCATGAGTATCCAAAAAGCGTATCGCATAACACGCATGCATTAGTATTTCGTACTCCTAAACCTAGTTTCCTAAGTTCCCTTATAAGTTGCTTTAAATGTATAAGCTCAGTCAAGACGAAATACTTTGTCGGCTTACCAAAATCAGGCTACCCACCAAAATCTGGCTCCCCACCAAGCTCAGGCTCCCCAGCAAGCTCAGACTCCTCACCAAGCTCAGGTTCCCCAGCAAGCTCAGGCTCCTCACCAAGCTCAGGCTCCCCATCAAACTCAGGCTGCCCACCAAAATCAGGCTACCCACTAAACTCGGTCCGTTCACAAAACTTAGGCGGCTTACTAGACTTAGGTGGCTTACTAAACTTAAAAGAGGTGGCGCCTTATTCATTAGACGATGGAAGGAAGAAAGCTGTTAATGATCATTTCACTTTTACGCTCTAGCGTTAGATTGCCTATCAGGTTAAATAATCGCTTCAGGTCTAGGCGTTCCCACGCAAAGTATGAGAACGAGGAGTGGGTGCATTGAAAAAATATCTCACCCGACAATCGCTGTGAAATAGACTACAAGTTACAGGCAATGCGTATCCTCATAACAATTACGTTTAATTGACTTATCTTTTCTCTGGCTAAATAATCGCCCTCATCTTATCTGCTTTATCACACTTTGCGAGGTGATGTATGTGTCGATTAGGGTGTTTTCTTCTTTTCCTTATTTTTTCACTGAGCAGTCATGGTGATGGTCATAGCCAAGCGCATAATCATCAGCAGCTTTTTCAAGCGCAAGTCAATACAGCAACTGGGTCATTTATTTTTTCTTATCCACTCATTAATGCGATTGGACGTATTGAGCCTTTTCATTTTAATCTTAGCTATCGTTTTAATAAAAAGGGCATGTTTGGCTTACCCACAGGGTGGGCGTTTGATATTGATTATATTGACAATAAAACCGCCATTCTTGGCGGTAAACATTGGTTGATTGATGAAGAATGGTCTGATGAAACGGAGTACAAATCTGGGCTTAAATATTTTAATCAACATGGATCTAAATTCATCGATGAAGGGGAAGCCAAGCCAATTCCTACCCATCCTGGGTTAAATTATCGCTATAAAGCTATACATAAAGATGGCAGTTTGAAGTATTTTTCCCATCAAGGGTTGTTAGTATTGTCAATTGACCGTTTTAATAATGCAATCACGTATCGGTATGATATGCCAATAAATAAATTAGAAGATGCAAGAATTACAGAGATCGACGACAATTTTGGCAATAAATATTCATTTACCTATGAACCCGATAGTTTGACCCTGACTTATCCTGATGGTAATCAACACAAGATTTTCTATAATGACCAAGGGGTTAATGATATTATTAACCCACTTAACCAACGGTTTCATATCAGTTATGTTCAAGCGTTTGATTATTCACTTATCCGTTCTATTACAACGCCTTCTGGATTGATAACACAGCTCATTCACGATAGTGTACCTTACAGAAAAGGGTCAGCTACCAAACAAATGCCCGTTGTCACGTATTTTAGGCAGTACGATTTAGCAGATCATAAGGTGCATCATGATGCGCATTATAGCTATGCTAAAGGGAATAATTATACCGGTTATCCCAATTATGCCTTAAACGATACGACAGATTCCTTGATGGATAGCGGTAACGAAGCCTATCGATATGCGGTTGATGTGATACAAACTGATGGCAATACCCCATCACCTCAGCTGTATCACCAGACGTTTATTTATAATTATTTACATTTGCCCGTCGAAATTCTGACCTTTAATCAATCTAAGCCTTATAGTAGAACCACTCATAAGTATGATTTGTCGCCGTTTAAATATAGTCAATCGACCAACTACGATAAACCTGTTGAAACGATTCACTGGGTTTGGAGCGAAAAAGCTGCATATTATTTACCCTGTGATAAAACGACGCATTCTTATGATCGCTATGGCAATAAATTAACCGAAGCCCACTGGGTCTTTAATCGTGATACTGAGCAATGGCAAGCTATTCGTTCAACCCACTTAAGTTACGATGAAAATCATTATAGTTTGCTGCAAGAAGCCATATCTGTTGATGAAGTGAGTGGAATGCAGTTACGAAAATCCTATGCCTTGACCGATGATAAAAAAAATCATGGCCGTATTCGACAGTATTACAAATTGCACGCTAAGGATGCCGATTGGTCTCCTTGGCAACAGACGATTGAAAAATATGATAGTAACGGGCGTCAAATCTACTCAGAACTTAGTTGGTTAGCAATAGATAAACCCGGTGTGCAAAAAACACACTATACAACCGAATATCAATTTGATGAAACAACCGCATTATTAACGACAAGCCATACCAGTGCTTTAGGCGCAGTGCATAAAGAAACTATTGATACCAAAATAGGCAAGACGATTAAAAAAGTGTCGCCTATGGGAGAGGTCATTACCTTTAGCTATGATGCCATTTATCAGCCATTAGTCACCATAGACCCACTGGGTTTTGCACATTCTGTTACTCATCAAGTTTTTCAGAAAGACGGTATTAATGCAGAAACCAGTGAAACGCCTTTAGGCTACAAAATCCAAAAAGTGTTCGATGCATCTCATCGTGAAATTAAACATCAGGACGAGTATCAAGGTCATTGGCGCATGCTACAAACCAAAATTTATAACGCTTGGGGTAAAGTGATTAAGATCTCTGATCTGCAAGGATCAAGCGCT
>JAPOUS010000229.1:2382-4073 GCA_026708525.1 Cellvibrionales bacterium | reverse complement strand
TAAGCAAAAGACCATTGACACGATAAAAGAAGATCTAGGGCAAGTGGATCTTGTGGTCTATAGCTTGGCTGCGCCTCGTCGCCAGCACCCAGAAACGGGTGTCATTCATAATTCTACACTCAAGCCGGTATTAGGTGATGTGACAGCGACCACGCTTGATACGGACAAAAAACAAATTAAAACCGTATCCCTTGATAAAGCGACCCAAGAAGAAATTGACAACACGGTTGCGGTAATGGGAGGCGAAGATTGGCAAATGTGGATGGACGCTTTGCATCAAGCAGGTGTGCTGGCTGAAGGTTGTAAAACCACCGCATATACTTATATCGGCGATAAGATCACTCATGATATTTATTGGGATGGTACCATTGGTGAAGCTAAAAAAGATTTGGATAAACGTGTTAAAGATATTCGAAGTAGCTTATCTGGCATTCACGGTGAAGCCTATGTGTCGGTATTAAAAGCCGTTGTTACCCAAGCAAGTTCAGCGATTCCCGTCATGCCTTTATATCTTTCTTTGTTATTTAAAGTAATGAAAGAGGCCGGGCTTCATGAAGGTTGTATTGAACAAGTGGATGGTTTATTTCGTGAAAGCCTGTACGCAGCCCCAGTGCCTACCGATGAAGAAGGACGTTTGCGTGCAGATCAAAAAGAACTGCGCACAGAGATTCAAGCTAAAGTAACTGAACTTTGGCCGCAGGTCACTTCTGAGAATATTGACGAGCTTACCGACTTCAAAGGCTATCAAGAAGCATTTTTGCAGCTCTTTGGTTTTGGAGTACAGGGCGTTGATTATGATGCCGATGTGAATCCGAGCGTCGGTATCGCGCAATTAATTGATATGGCATAACCTTATGTATCGAATGACAGCAGATTCTGCTGTTTATCGTGTACGTGCGCCTAACCCGTCAGTGATGACAGGTGAAGGGACAAATAGCTATTTTATCATAGAGGGAGATGAGGCTTTTTTAGTTGATCCCGGCCCTGACATCATTGAGCATGTTGAGGCATTGCTTGACGCGTTAGGTCATCGTATGCTTAAAGGTATCCTGTTAACGCATATGCATCCGGATCACTCACCGGCATCAAATGCGATTAAGGCAGCAACGGGTGCTGCTATTTATGGAATTCCTCCCGAGCCAGAAGATATGGTTCAGGATCACTCTGTTACAGTTGACCATAGGCTTCGTGATGGGGAAACCTTAATGTTAAAGACATTAACGGTTGAAGCAGTGACTACACCTGGTCATACCTCCAATCATTTGTGTTTTTGGTTACCTTCTGAGCACATGATGTTTACGGGGGATCATATAATGCAAGGCTCCACTGTGGTGATTGTCCCGCCTTTTGGTGATATGCAGGATTACCTCTCATCCCTTGAAAAACTTAAAGGCTATACGCTAAATAGCATCGCACCCGGCCATGGTGAGTTAATCACTGATCCTGTCGATGAAATTAATCGGCTGATTACGCATCGCTTATGGCGAGAATCCAAAGTGGTTCAAGGGTTAGAAAATCAAGATTGGATTACACTCAACGACTTAACGCGAATTGTCTACGCTGATGTGCATGAAAGCCTGCATGAATTGGCTTCACGCTCCTTGCATGCGCATTTAATTAAGCTGTGTAAAGAAGGGCGGGTAAGCGAGCGAGGCGATTGTTGGCGGTTATCCTCTAAGAAATAATGGTAA
>JAPOUS010000229.1:0-2372 GCA_026708525.1 Cellvibrionales bacterium | reverse complement strand
GCTGTGCCATAATACTGAATAATTATACAGTATTTTTTGGTTGGTTAATGTTAATCGAGAAATGCTATCAGAGCGCTATTAACCGAGAAATGTAAGTTGGGTAATGTTAGCATTCTTAATATGATGAGAATTTGACATTCGACAAGAGTTTGAAAGGGGTTTAGGTAATGGAAGAAAACAAAAAACGCGCGCTTGATGCAGCAATGACGCAAATTGAACGTCAATTCGGTAAAGGCACCATTATGCGCATGGGCGATAAAAAGCCTGAAGCCATTCCTTCTATCTCTACCGGCTCTTTAGGTCTGGATATCGCGCTTGGCATAGGCGGTTTGCCTAAAGGTCGCATCATCGAAATCTATGGCCCTGAATCCTCTGGTAAAACTACCTTAACCTTACAAACCATTGCTCAATGCCAAAAAAATGGTGGCACGGCAGCCTTTATTGACGCCGAGCATGCATTAGACCCTGTCTACGCCGAAGCCTTAGGTGTTGATTTAGAAAACTTGAT
This sequence comes from Cellvibrionales bacterium, assembly GCA_026708525.1. Lineage (GTDB taxonomy): Bacteria > Pseudomonadota > Gammaproteobacteria > Pseudomonadales > DT-91 > CAKMZU01. The sequence continues at coordinate 1,864 of JAPOUS010000229.1, read as the reverse complement.
CGTATCTCAACCCGATACTGGCGAGCAGGCGTTAGAAGTGACAGATATGCTAGTACGCTCTGGTGCAGTCGATTTAGTGGTGATTGACTCCGTCGCCGCCTTGACGCCAAAAGCAGAAATCGATGGCGAAATGGGTGACTCGCACATGGGCTTACAAGCCCGTTTAATGTCGCAAGCACTCCGTAAAATCACGGCAAGCGTTAATCGTACCAACACCATGGTGATTTTTATTAACCAATTGCGTATGAAGATTGGTGTGATGTTTGGTAACCCTGAAACCACGACTGGCGGTAATGCCTTAAAATTCTATTCTTCCGTTCGTTTAGATATTCGTCGTGTTGGCTCTATTAAAGAAGGTGACGAAGTGGTGGGTAACGAAACACGTGTAAAAGTCGTCAAAAACAAAGTCTCCCCACCTTTTAAGCAGACAGAGTTTGTTATTGCATTCGGCAAAGGCGTAGATCATTTGGGTGAGGTCATTGATTTAGGCGTTAAACAAGGGTTAATTGATAAAGCAGGCTCTTGGTACAGTTATCAAGGCAACAAGATTGGCCAGGGTAAGGCAAATGTCGGTAAATACTTAATGGGAAATCCGCAAATCGCCGATGAAGTCGAGCAGCAAATACGTGAAAAATTATTGCCGCTATTATCCGAAGAACCGGAAGCTCCAACGTCTGATGAAAGTTAATGACGGGTTATTCAGCAAAGGATAATATCTCCACTAGCCGGCAGAATGAAACGTCAGTCATTGACTACATGCGCCGGTTACAAGAATCAGCCATCACTCTGCTGGCGAGAAGAGAACATAGCCAGCAAGAGTTGTTTCAAAAACTTGAAAAAAAATTTCAACACACAGAACTTTGTCAGCATCCGCAATCATCAGGGAGCGATTTTTTTGGTGGCGAAGCGTTAGCCCAGGCAGAAATTTCTGACCAGCCCTTATTGGATGATGAGATAACTTGCCATGGGTTTTACCAATCCCCTCATGTCCAATATTTGTCTTCCAAGGAAGAATTAATACAATCTGTGATTGATCAACTTGCCGATGATGGCCTTCAGTCCGATGAACGCTTTACGGAAGTGTATGTGAGAAGTTATGTACAAAAAGGTCAGGGCCCTAATAAGATCCGCATGAATCTTAAACAATTAGGTATTGCATCCCATCTCATTGATGAGTATCTCAATCATGAAACCATTGATTGGCATGCACAAATAAAAAATGTATTTGATCGAAAATTTGCGCAGGCAGATCTGATGGATATGAAACAAAAATCTAAGATCTATCGATTTTTACAAAGCCGAGGGTTTAGTAGCGATCAAATTAGCCGCCTGTTTTAAGCTAAGGGTCTATCTATCCTGAGCTAACTTCCAATAAATCAATAATAATAAGAACAGTCTACCATGCGATATCACGCCCATATTTATTATGCATTAGAAAATAAATCTGATGCACTTGAAGTGCATGAACAAGTTCAAGTCCAATTCCCCCAGTTACCCGTCTCTCATCTAGTCGATTATGCAGTGGGGCCACATTTATTCCCTATGTTTCAAGTCGCATTTGATGATAGACATCTAGACGCTTTGAAACAATTGTTTATCCCTTATTCAGATAAACTCAGTACATTAATTCATCCGCTGATTCACGATGACTTATTGGCACATACTGATGAAGCACTTTGGATTGGTAAGAGGCTGCCTGTTAATATTGAGTTTTTACAATCACTAACCTAACTTCCCCATAAAGAGGTTCGAACATTTTAACAATAACCTCTCCTCGTTCCCACGCTCTGCGTGGAAACGCCTAGATCTGAAGCGATTATTTACCCAATATGCATTCCCACGCAGGAGCGTGGGAACGAGTTTT
>JAPOUS010000330.1 GCA_026708525.1 Cellvibrionales bacterium | reverse complement strand
TACCCTTTATTATATTTATGTAGAATTGCTCATGGCAGTAGTTCTACTCAATCCTTTGCCAGGGTGATATTCATTTTATTGCAATTTAATTACTTGCCTTACTCGCTATTATGCTTTTCTAACATTGGCGACTTGACTGTCTAAAGCTTTGCCGATCCAGTGCTGGATAATGCAGTACTTGAAATAGCCACTTCAGTAATCAGGCCATGCCTTTTCGCCTCATCAATACGAAAATAATACATCTGTTCAGGCGCCGCAGCTTGCAATGTCAGTAAATAAAAGTTTCTACCTGATTCACCTAACATACGCTGATAAAATGTCGCTTGTTCAGCATGGCTCTCATGGTTTAAGGGTAATGCCCTGGCTGATATCATCGCTTGCGATTGGCCGCTCTGCCCTTTCCAACTATGAACACCTAAACGTTTGGTACGTTCAATAGGCTCTAATGGGTGCGATAACTCAATACGTCGTCTATTGCCTGAAATAAATAAATGCGTACCGCCTGAGGCCACTCGCTTACTGGCTTTAAGCCGAGTACTAATTCCTCTATCTCGAATCATCAAACCTGAATAGAGGTTTAACCCTTCATCTATTGACCCTAGCAAAGATTGATCAAAATCCAACCACTCAATGACATACCCTAGCGCCGCAAAATTGTCGATCACTTTGGCTAATTCGATATAACTGGTTCCTCCTAAAATCAATGCCTGTGGGCAAAAGGAGGCGGGGAAATCCGCAAAAGGATTCAACATACCAATATTTACCTGGCTGTTCTGTTTATTCTTTGCATAAAAATGCACACTACCGAGCTGCATAATACGCCGACAGTCATCGATGGCGACATACAATTCTGCCATATATTTCCTATGATCTAAGCTTTCAGCATAAATCGATAATGCACTCCCTTGCGGCTGAAAATGCTCTTGAGTGCACCCAAAGCCATATTCTTTGCCTGTTTGCAGGCTATAGAGCCTGCAAATTGAACTATCATCCGGCTTTGCAGGTATTATCAACGCAATCTTATCGCCATGAATAAAGGGGTTTTCTAATAAAAATAAGATGACCTTCATTGTGGTCTGTCCTTGTTTTACCCTTGTAGGATGAGAGTAACGAAAATGATAACGCCGGCCCTCCACAAGGGCATACGACTGATCTAATACCCTTTCAACATTGGCAACCAGTGTATCCCGCTTAACATTTGAAAAACAATAATTAGTCCGCGGGTAAATTGAATTCTCTGGCGCTTGATCAAAATAATGATCCTTTGTTGCCTTATGATTAGAATCATAAGCACAGCTAACTAAGAGCGTCAGCACAAAACCTAGGCATAATCCGCTGCATTTATTCGTCTTATTCCAGCGTAAGCAGGTTAGCCTTTCATAAAGATTCAGCAGTAAATTTGATAACAAAATAATAGAACAGCGTGGTTAAAAACCTTATTTTGCACAAAATATCATTGATTAACAGGGCCACCAATTTGTAATCGTAAACTGTCTTCTAAGGGCGACATAAAACCTCGATAGCTGGTCTCTTTTTGCGCAATCTTTTCTAGTGTCGATTCCCACTGTGCCGTCATATCTGGTTCTGTTGCATACGCAGGCAAAGACGCAATCAATTGCTTACCAAGGTCTGTGGCTCTCACTTGTTTACCCGATTTTTTGATAAAATTTCGCTTAATTAATAACTCAATTATATGCGCGCGCGTCGCTTCTGTACCCAAGCCATCTGTTTCTTTTAGTATTTTTTTAATTTCCGTGTGTTTTACAAATCGAGAAATTCCGGTCATTGCAGAGAGCAAGGTCGCTTCAGTAAATGGCAACGGCGGTTGCGTTTCTTTTTCCAGCAACACGCCTTCAAGCGAAGGAAGTTTTTCACCTTTGACCAATTTCGGTAAGGTTTTATCAGTCAGCGTTTTCAATTTCCCGCCATAATTTGGATCATCAAATAATTTTCTAAACCCCTGCTCCAAGGTTGCCAAACCATTAGCCTTAAATCGACCGCCTTCAATTTCAACGATAAGTCGCTGTTCTTGCACAACCTGCTCAGGGTAAAACTGCAATAAATATTGCCGTGCAATGAGCCGATACACATTTGCTTCAGCTTTGGGTAAATTAGCGCTGGCTTTAAGGGTTGGAATTATCGCATGATGCGCGCCGACTTTTTTATCATTCCAAGCCTTGGTTTTAATCGTGGCATCCATCGCTGCGACTGCACGATTGAGAGGCTTACAACTTTTCTGAATCGATGAGGCAATCTGATGAGCCTCTTGACGATGTGCTACGGGTAAATATCGGCAATCTGATCGTGGATACGAAATCATCTTGTATTTTTCATACAAATTTTGGCAAATATCAAGAACGGCTTTCGCCGACAATCCAAACTGCCGGTTAGCATCAATTTGTAAGCTCGATAAGTTATAGGGCAATGGCGGTGATTTTTTGACGACTTTTTCGTTAAATTCCAATACCTCAGCCTGATTATGAGAAACTTGCTTAATCACATGCTCACAAAGCTTTTTCGATAATACCCGCTTTTCTTCATCCATATAGGGTTCAACCGCCTCACTGGGTTGCCATTTGACAAGGATTTCTTCGCCACTTGAGTGTGCAAGCGGCACAGTCACTTCATAAAACGGCTTAGGAACAAAATGCTCTATGATTTCATCCCTGCGCACAATTAAACCAAGCAAGGGCGTTTGTACGCGACCCACGGACAAGACCCCTTTACCTTTAAAACCTTGCTGACGCCCTTTGATGGTATAAAAACGCGTCATATTAATCCCATAAAGCCAATCTGCCCGGGATCGTGCCAATGCAGATGCTGATAAGGGCAAGAAGTTATCATTTGGTTGAAGTTGCTGTAACGCTTTTTGAATCGCCTTAGGGTTTAGATCACTGACTAATAGCCGCTCGACCGGTGGACGTTTTTGACTATCTGGAAATATAAAATGGATCACCTCATCGACTAATAACTGCCCTTCGCGGTCAGGGTCACCGGCATGCACAATACTTGTTGCCTTGCGCATCAATGACTTTAGGTGAGTAAATTGCTTTTTTGTTGATTTTTTTACCTGAAGCTGCCATTTCTCCGGCACGATAGGCAAATGATCAAGTTGCCATTTTTTATACTTAGCGTCATAACTATCGGGTTCTGCTTGCTCCAACAAATGACCAATGCACCAACTAATGTGATCACCGTTTGGCAAGGCGATAGCACCTTCGTGTCGCCCACCTTTGACACCAAAGGCTTCTGCAATCGCACGCGCTAAACTGGGTTTTTCGGCAATATACAATTTCATCAGACAAAAATAACTGTATAAAAAAACAGTTTTATAGCATATTTTTCATCTAATTGCACAATAAAGCCAATTCAGGAACCTCTGGCGCTATATGCAGCCTAACGATATTCATTCAGCGCCAGGAGACAAGCATGATGAAACGTACCCTTTACGTGTATTTTTTATTTTTAGGATTTTTACTGTCCCAGCAACCCGTAAATGCAGGCTCGACCACCTTGCTTTTTACTAATTACACTGCAGATGATGTTCATGTGACAGCAACTGGAGATTATTGCATTTCATCAATCTCCCCTAAAGATTTTCATTTGTCGATCGGTGAAAATCGTAATGTCACTATTAATTATAAATCCGGGGTATTTACTTATTGCGGGTGGCGCCATAGCCATCAATATTTCGAGATAACAAGATCTGATCATTCGCTTACGCAAACGGCGGAAATTCAATGGTATAAGGAAACAGGGGGTGCGGATTCCATATACACCACAAAAGATGCGGCCAATATTATTTACATCAACTATGGTGACCCTAAGCAAGTTATAATCGGTTTTAATTAACTCGGCAATCAAATAGTTCTTATATCAACGTAGAAATACTGAAAAGCCTTTAGGGCACCTCTAAAAATTGCTTTTGGCTTCTGTCAAAAAAGTGATTGACCTTGTTTTTAAAATAAACGAGTCAATTAAAGGGTAGGGCGAATTTTTTATGACTGCCCCTTCGGGCACTAATTTCAAGGCTTTCAGCGGCGTTGAAGGCTTTGTTAAGGTGTCTAACATTAACGGCAACCTTCGCCTT
>JAPOUS010000280.1 GCA_026708525.1 Cellvibrionales bacterium | reverse complement strand
TGTTTTTTTCGTAAATCCAAACACCCTCAATAAGTATGACAAGCATTCTTTAAATTAATCTATCAAATTTAATGTTAATATAGGTTTATGAACATACAAACAAACGCAAACCATTGCCTTATTCTGGTTGCCCACGGCAGTCGCCGCAACAACGCCAATAACGAAGTCTTAACGCTCACCCATCAACTACAGCAACATATTGACCAAACGCCTTATGATCAGATCGTCTGTGGATTTGTAGAGCTGGCTAGCCCTTCTGTGATAGACGCCTGCCGACAACTCATTAATGACGCCAACACCCCCTCTATTACCGTCGATCTCATGCCCTATTTTCTCTCCAGCGGCAATCATGTTGAAAAGGATATTCCGGCACTTGTCCAAACAATCAGTCAGATGCCTTCTGTCAATGCCTGCCAGCAGCTTGACTACATCGGTAAAGAACAAGCCCTATTTTCCTTTCTTTTAGCAAGAATGAACCGAAAACCCTAACCGCTTCACTGGCAAAATCAATAAAACATTCTAACTTTAATGGGTTTGTAGTTAGAGTCCACTTTATGCATAAAGTTGAAATGGCAGACCTGTTACTTTCTATTGTTAAAGAAAGTATCTTAGGCATCCTTGCCCTCGACAATACGGGCAAAGTGGTCATATCTAATGATAAGGCGCTAAAGATTCTTAATATTTCCCAACCGTCAAAAACTCTTGAAGGAGATTTCCTTTTTAAATACATTCACCATCTCCCGCAATTGATGGATTGGATTGCTGATTATCAAGTCAGTGCGACGCAAGCAGGTGTTCCCGATATTCAAAAACAATTATTAATCGAATCACGCGTTTTTCGATTGAAGATAAGCCAATTTATGAGTGGCTTTTTATTGAGTTTTGAGGATGTCACCAAAAGCGAAACACAAAAGAAGCTGCTCTCAAAAACGTCTGAAAAACTCGCAGCACTTAAAGAGCAGTGGCTCGACGTTGATTTTTTAACCAAAATTCCCAATCGCTATCATTTCCTGTCTCAAGCGGAGCAGCTGATAAATCATTTGTCGAATCAAGAAAGCTTATGCTTATTTATTTTTGACCTGACCGGCATTGACAAAATTAACGACACGTTAGGGCACGATGCCGGAGATCAAATGCTGTGCTTTTTTTCTCAACAACTTAAAAAAGTCAGCTATACACATGCAGATCTCTATGCACGTTTAGGTGGAGATAAATTCTGCCTACTGCACAAATTTACCCAAGACAGCGATTGGATATACAGCGAGTTTGAGGAAGAATTGCGCCGAGAACTATCGATATCACTCCATATCGAAAGCTTCGAAGCGGCGATTTCCTATACCTCAGGCGCGTCGCTTTACCCACTGCATGCGAAAAATATCAACGATCTATTTAAATATGCGGATATCGCACTGAAACAATCAAAAACCAAAGGCCAAGCCAGCTTATACAGCGAACAAATGCAAACCTTGAGTCGCTTCCATTTAAAGCTCAACCATGAGATCAAACAGGCGAAAACCCTTGATCAATTTGTTCTCTACTTACAACCTAAGCTTGATTTAAAAACGAACAAAATTACGGCAGCTGAAGGATTAATTCGCTGGCAACACCCTGAATTTGGCTTGCTGTTGCCTAAAGATTTTATGCCCATGGTTGAACAATCTGGCATTGTGCATGATTTCTTTTTAAAAACACTGGATCTTGCCATAGCGCATATCATCAACCTTAATAGACAAATTCAAGTTGCCATTAATCTATCTTCAAAAAACCTATACGCCACGCAACTTGCTGATGAAGTTGCCACACGATTACATGCTAACAACATTCCACCTGATCGCCTCTGCATTGAATTAACCGAAACAGCCATTATGGCCAATGATACACAGGTTTTGACTTCGCTCGACAAATTACAAAGCCTCGGCATTAGCCTAGCGCTGGATGATTTTGGCACAGGGTATTCTTCACTCTCGCACATCAAAAGTTTGCCCATCAATCACATCAAGATTGACCGTTCTTTTGTCAGCCAAATGACGACCTCCACCAAAGACCGGATGATTATCCAATCAACCATAGAGCTAGCTAAAAACTTAGGATTAGAAGTCACCATAGAAGGCGTAGAAACACGCAATCAGCTGAATATTGTCCGTAAGATGCATGCCGATTTTATTCAAGGTTACCACCTAGCAAAAGCCGAACCTTTGGACATTATTGAGAAATTTATCCAGCAACATAACAACCAGGCCGATTCATAATCAAGCACCTAACCTCATGCCTCATTGAACATTCCCAATCTTTAAAGGTCAGAATAGTCTCGGTACGGTCATCCCAAGTCCATGATTAACTCAAAACTTATAGGAAGCACCCTAATATTTGCAGGCACTTGTATTGGCGCAGGGATGCTTGCACTTCCTTTATCAGCATCTGGGCCTGGTTTTCTGATTAGTGTTGGCTTATTGTGTTTGGCGGCGTTTGTTTCTACCTGGACATCTTTGCTGTTTTTAGAAGCGTTAGATAAAACACCCGAGGATGTTCAAAACTTTAGCTCCTTAAGCCGATATACACTTGGGCCAATCGGGCAATTTATTTGTGTGCTTGCCTGCTTTACCTTGCTGTTTTCTTTATCCTGCGCCTATGTAAGTGGTGGCACGTCTCTGATATACGCAAGCATTGAAGAATTTGGATTCCACTTCTCTAAATCCACTATCAGTGCCTTCTATGTGTTATTCGTCGGCTCAATCGTTTTATCTGGCCATAAAACCGTCGATTGGCTTAACCGTTGCCTTTTTTCCCTTAAAGGTATTTGCTTTATTATTCTTATTGCTTTGCTGCTTCCTGGCATCAAAGCACCACTATTGACGGATGTAAAAAATAGTACACCCTATGTGTGGTCTGCCATTCCTGTTTTATTTTTTTCTTTTGGCTTACAAATTGTTGTCCCGACGATTTACCATTACTTGGATGAAAATGTTAAGCTCACGCGTAAAGCCATTATCATCGGAAGCATCCTTCCTTGTGTCGTGTATATTCTTTGGTTAGCGGTTACCCTTGGCGTCCTCCCGAGATACGGCGAGCGAAGCTATAGTACTTTTTTCAGTCAATTCAACGCCAATCAAATTGGTGATTTTTTTCTCTATATTTACCGAGGGTACTCTTGGATAGATATTGTGACGAATCTGTTTGCACATATCGCCATTGGCACTAGCTATTGCACCATTGCGTTAAGCTTGAAAGATTTTATTATGGATATTTGTCGCTTCCCTGCATCGAAACGCAATAACTTTATTGCCGTAATCATTGCATTTTTTCCAACATTATTACTCGTTATTTTTGCCCCAGATATTTTCCAGGTGATGCTAAACTTCACCGCAGCAGTCATTACCATTGCATTTGTTTTCATCCCCATCGCCATGGTCATTCGGCTTAAGCATGATAAACGGTGTCATAATAAGGAGGGTTATACGGTATCAGGCGGCTGGCCGTTGCAGCTAACAGTAACCATTATCGGTATCATTTTACTGGTGACAGGCTTACTCGCCAGTGTGGGAAAACTGGCTACACTTTCTGGATAGCCAATTTGGTAGGCAAGATCGAGAAAAATACACATCCTTGTATTTAGCTAAAATCTTAGCGGAGTAATAAATCCCTTTATGCCAATTTTTTCAATAAACGCGTCGCTTTAGGCGTGCGAACAACTGCGCGTACTACGGGGCGACCAACGGTGTTTTCTTGCTTTTTATTTTTTTTCGCTTCGACTACTTTAAGTAAGTCAGTTCCTCTTTCAATCATTCGCTCAATACCACGAACGGTCACACCCGTCTCTTTAGCAAGCGCCTGAAAAGGTTTTGGCGAATCTGCCGCTAACAATAATGCCAACTGTGACATTGTTGTTACATCATTTTTTTTAAGCATAAGAATTTGTTGAAGTGTTAGCATAGCTTTCTTCCTCTCCGATCAATCGGAGTATTATTTTTATGGTGGTATAGCCATTCAAGGATTAAGCACTTTCATCACTGCTGGGTGCCAACCTTAACTTTATGTGCAATACAAAGACCATAGGTTATTACGGTTTTATTGTGCAGGCCCTGATGTCATCCAATTCACAAGATTGCATTTAATTGGAT
>JAPOUS010000241.1 GCA_026708525.1 Cellvibrionales bacterium | reverse complement strand
GATACCCTTCAGTAAACAGCACTTGCTTTTCTAACGGAATAAAACGTCTATCCATAAATCAGCGATTAGTCATTCTTTGCTAGATAGAGCCAAGTATCTAACACAGAGTCTGGGTTAAGTGATACGGTACTAATCCCCTCTTCCATAAGCCATTTTGCCAGATCAGGGTGATCTGATGGCCCTTGTCCACAAATCCCTATGTACTTACCCTTTTCACGGCAGGCTTGAATCGCCATGTGCAATAATTTTTTGATGGCCTCATTTCGCTCATCAAACAAATGTGCAATCAAGCCGGAGTCTCTATCAAGCCCTAAGGTTAGCTGAGTTAAATCATTTGAACCAATGGAGAATCCATCAAAATACTCAAGAAACTCATTCGCTAATAAGGCATTGGATGGAATTTCACACATCATAATAATTTTAAGGCCATTTTCTCCTCGTACCAAGCCGTTTTCAGCCAATAGTTCGATGACTTGTTTCGCTTCACCTGTCGTTCGGCAAAACGGAATCATAATCTCAACATTGGTAAGCCCCATATCATCTCTAACCGCTCTAAGCGCCTCACATTCAAGTTTAAAGCACTCTTTAAAAGATTCAGAGAGATACCGCGATGCGCCGCGGAAACCAATCATTGGGTTTTCTTCTTCTGGCTCGTAGGTTTGACCACCTATCAAATGAGCATATTCATTGGATTTAAAGTCACTCATACGCACGATGACTTTTTTCGGATAAAAAGCACCAGCAATAGTCGCTACGCCTTCAACAATTTTCTCTCGATAAAAATCCACCGGGGATGCATAACCTGCAATGCGTGATTGAATAGTGGATTGAAGATCTTGTGGCAACTGATCAAATTCAAGTAAAGCTTTAGGATGAATACCGATCATTCGGTTAATGATAAATTCAAGACGTGCCAAGCCAACGCCTTCATTAGGAATAGCCTGAAAATCAAACGCACGGTCAGGGTTACCAACATTCATCATAATACCAAAAGGCAAGTCGGGCATTTGTGTAATGTCACTGGAGCTAACATCGAACGATAAAATGCCTTGGTATACAAAACCGGTATCACCTTCAGCACAAGAAACCGTTGCTTCATCAACACCTTCAAGAACATCAGTCGCATTACCACAACCCACCACCGCAGGAATACCTAATTCTCTTGCAATAATCGCCGCATGGCAGGTTCTGCCACCACGATTAGTCACGATGGCTGACGCACGCTTCATCACAGGCTCCCAATCCGGGTCTGTCATATCTGAGACAAGGATATCGCCCTCTTCAACCAAGTGCATTTCATCAATTGCGTTAATGATGCGCACTTTACCCGAGCCAATTCGTTGACCAATAGAGCGACCTTCGCAAAGGACATCACTACGCTCTTGCAACAGGTAACGCTCTACTGTGTTGGTTTTTTGTTGACTATTGACGGTTTCAGGACGAGCTTGAAGAATATACAATTTACCATCATCGCCATCTTTGCCCCACTCAATATCCATTGGGCGACCATAATGCTTTTCGATGATAACCGCTTGTTTGGCTAATGCTTCAACTTCTTCATCACTGATAGAAAATTGTTGGCGGTCATCAGGTGATACATCAACGGTCTGCACCGACTTACCTGCCTCTGCGGTATCGGTATAAACCATCTTAAGGGCTTTTGATCCTATATTTCTTCGTAAAACCGCTTTTTTACCGTCAGCTAACAGTGATTTATGAACGTAAAACTCATCAGGGTTAACTGCGCCCTGCACGACCGTCTCGCCCAAACCATAAGACGCGGTGACAAAAACTACGCCATCAAAACCTGATTCGGTATCCACCGTAAACATAACACCGGCAGCGCCCGTTTCACTGCGAACCATACGCTGTATACCAGCTGAAATCGCGACTTCTTCATGGGCGAAGTTTTTGTGTACACGATAGGCAATGGCTCTATCATTGTATAGCGATGCAAATACTTCACGGATCGCATCTAAAACGCTTTCTATGCCGCTGATATTTAAGAATGTTTCTTGCTGACCAGCAAAAGAAGCATCAGGCAGGTCTTCAGCAGTGGCAGACGATCGTACCGCGACTTTTATATCATTGCCTGCTGACAACGTTTCGTAAGCACTTCGAACAGCAACTTCAAGGGATTCTGGAAATGGCGCAGAGACAATCCATTCACGAATAATTTTCCCCGCCTCCATTAACGCTTTAACGTCATCAACATCCAAACCTTGCAGTTTATCTTGAATGCGAGCGGCTAAATTCTCATGTTGAAGAAAATCGCGAAAAGCTTCCGCCGAGGTTGCAAAGCCTCCAGGAACTGAAACCCCTGCATCACTTAGATGGCTGATCATTTCTCCGAGCGAGGCATTTTTACCTCCGACGATCTCGACATCTCCCATACCTAGCTTTGAAAACTCAATCACTGGCGGTTGCATTTTATGCTCCAAAAACTTATAAACTCAACAACTGGATAAGGCATGGTGACGATCTAACGTCAAAAAACCTAAAAGGTGCGCCATCATCCATAAAAATGACGCCCTATGATATAGGGAATATTGGATAAATAAAATGGGGCAAGCCGCCTTTATGCAAACAAGAACTGTTTTTATTATCTCAGACAGCACAGGAATTACTGTTCAAACCCTAACAAAAAGCCTTTTAAGCCAGTTTGACGATATTGCGTTTGATGTTAAGTTAATCCGTTATGTTGATACAGAAGAAAAGGCCATTGAAACAGTTAAAAAAATCAATGCCGCCTTAAAAGAAACTCATACCAAACCCATCATATTTGATACGGTTGTTAATGAAAAACTATCTACCATACTCGCCGAGGCAGACGGGCTGCGTTTTGATGTCCTTGGTATGTATTTAACCCCGCTGCAAATGGAGCTTGCCTCCCCTATCAGTGCAAAGGTCGGGCTTTCTCACAGTAAACAATCCAATCAAGGCTACGAAAGTCGCATTGATGCGGTTCATTTTGCAATGGAAAATGACGATGGCGCAAAAATCTCTCATTACGACAAAGCTGATCTGATTCTTGTCGGGGTGTCGCGTTGTGGCAAAACACCGACTTGTCTCTATCTCGCCTTGCAATTTGGCATTTACGCGGCCAATTACCCAATTACTGAAGAAGATATGGAAGATTTAAGCCTGCCTAAACCATTGAAAGCGCATAAAGATAAATTGTTTGGCTTAACCATTGCACCGGATAGGCTGTCATTAATCCGTAATGAGCGACGGGCCAACTCGAAATACGCATCGCTAAGACAATGTGAAAATGAAGTCAGAGAAGTCGAAGCAATCTACCGACGTTTCCAAATTCCTTATATCAACACCACTGACATTTCTATCGAGGAAATTTCAGCAACCATCCTTGATAAGATTGGCCATAAACGACAATAAAAAAGCAATGGATAACTAAGAGGCTTGGCCTGTGGGCGCTAGCACAATTTCTCTGATACAGACAGATTGGGGCTGACTTACGGCAAAATAAACAGCATCAGCAACATTGTTTGGCTCTAGGCCGCCACCAATACTTTTTTTCCAGTCAGTATAATCAGACTTAATAGCATCAGAGGTTGTATGACTTAGTAATGGCGTTTCAACAACCCCAGGCGCTATGGTAACAACCCGCACATTATTACCGGCTACCTCTTCTCTCACAGCCTCGCTAATAGCATGCACGGCAAACTTTGTACCACAATATGCAGCATGATTAGGGAAGGTTTTAATGCCTGCAATGGATGAAATATTAACAATCGTACCTGAATTTCTTTGCTTCATTGATTTAAGTACGATCTGCATACCGTAGGTCAATCCAAGTACGTTAACATCAAGCATCTGACGCCATTCAGAAGGACTTTGATCTGCGATATCACCCAACAGCATCAACCCTTCACAATTTACTAAACATTCGACTGCGCCATATGCTTTGACTGCCTCATTGACAGCCTTAGAAAAATCAGATTCGTTCGTAACGTCAACAGGTGCGTATAGTGCATTTGGGAGGGATTTCGCATCGCTCTTATCAAAGCTTCGCGCTAATAGTAATAACGAATACCCTTGATCCGATAACTTTTTAGCAATTGCTTGACCAATTCCCGAGCTTGCCCCGGTAACCACCGCCAGTGGATTTGACATAAATAAGCCTCACAGTGAAACAGACTTATTTATAGGCAATAAAAGAGGGAATAA
>JAPOUS010000052.1 GCA_026708525.1 Cellvibrionales bacterium | reverse complement strand
TTGATCAGGTGATGCGCTTTGGTGCCAATGGCACAGAAGGCGGTGAAGCCATTCAGCAGGTGGCAAGTGCGCCTGGTGCACATTACACCTTACATCTTGATTATGCGAAAGAAGGTGAAGGCTTTGCCGAATTACTGCTCAATATCACGGATGACACAACCGGTGAGGTGCTTGCTACAGAAACTATTCTAGCAACCAGTTCAGACGCCGAAACCCTTAGCGTTGACTATACCGGCATATCTGGTGGGCATGTCAGCGTAAGCATTTCGGATGTGAGCCAAGGGGATACTGATCGAACGGATGCTGTGGTTTCTCACTTGTCTGTTGTGGCGAGTTCAGCGTTCAACCATGAGCCGATTGCACAGCTTCAAATAGATACCAGTGAGCAATTTGAGGTTGATTTATCTGCACACGCTGATGATGCAGATGAATCCGTTAGTGTGTCGTTAGCCGGTTTACCTAAAGATTTTACAGTGACGGATGGTGCGATCACTATAACCTGTGATGGTGAGCCGATTGATATTACGGCTTTAACCCAGCCGGTGACTATTAAGCCTGTCGATGGTCATACTGCGCCTCTGTTCTTGGAGGTGTTAACAACAAGTTCTGAGGCATTAGGTGATTCGCTTACTGTGGCGACTCCTTTGATTATTACTCCGAACAATCAGCTTATTGATGTTCCTATGACGCATGATGTTGTTGTGACCTTTGATGAAGATACATCTTATGCACTCAGCGCTGATGATATTCCTTATGTCGTGTATAACGGCAATGAACTGGCAATAGTTTCCATTAAATCTGTCAGCGGTGAAGGTACATTGACTTACCAAGGCAATCCACTTGAAGCAGGTTTAGTTATACCGGTAGATCAGTTAGATCAGATTCAGTTTATGCCAGAGCAACATGCGCATGGCGAATTAATGTCATTTACGTTTACCGTCTCTGATGGCAATAATGAAAGTACTGAAAAAACCTTTATTTTTAAAGCCAATCCAATTAATGACTTGCCAGAAATTACAGGCGTGATGGCTGCAAGCTTTACGGAAGATGAATCCGATGCACTTATCGCCGAAGGGAAGCTTGCCATTTCGGATATCGATGCAGGCGAAGCGGAGTTTATCGAAACCACTTACGAAGGCATAGGATCGTTAAGCGTATTGGCTGATGGCGCTTGGTCCTACGTTGCTGATAATGGTAAAGAGAGTATTCAATCGATCAGTGATGGAGAATCCGTGGTTGATCGTTTTGAGGTGGCATCCAAAGATGGCACACTCACGGTTATTGAAATGACGATAACTGGGGTGAATGATACGCCAGTCATTACCAATAGTGTCCTTCTACCGACAGTATCCGATGATCAAATCCTTCAAACATCAGATATTAATAATCTGAAATGGCCAACCATCGCAAGCTTGCCCAATGGTAACTTTATAGCGACTTGGCACAAAGGGGTGGGTACAGAAGCTGAAATTATTACCCAGCAATACGATGCAAAAGGCCAGCCGGTAGGCGATGAAATTCAAACAACACAAATGGATTTCTTAGAGACGGATTCGTTATTGTCTCCTGAGATTTTAGTTGCCCCAGAAGGCAATTACGCTGTGGTATATCCTATGTTCCGCCCAGGCGCTTTTGGTGGATCTATGGTGCGTTTTTATGACCAAAATGGCGTCCCTCAAGCGGATGAATACCGTGTTTCTCCTGGCGATACGTTCGCCATTGAAGGGACTTTTTTAGATAATGGATTGTTTGCGTTAGCAGCCAGTAAAGGTGCCGGCGATTTAGTCATTAATATCCTTGCAACAGATGGTGAGGTTATTCATAGCGCTGAATACCCAGGCCTCATTAAATCAGGATTTTCACGCGATATTCTCGATATTGCGGCAACCGAAGAGGGCGGATTTGCAGTACTTTATGAGGCCAAATTTGAAGATAACCGCGAGCCTCGTGTACAATTTTTTGACGCTGATGGTGAGATGCTAGGCTTGCCTAAAGCTGTGCCTGGCGTGACCCCAGATGCCAATCAAATTCGGATGTCGCTTGATAAATTAGTCAACGGGGATCTGATCGCAGGCTTTAATCTTAATGATGAAATTGTTGCGCACAGACTCTCATCCGATGGCAATTGGCTGGGAGATCTACTGTTTCTTTCTTCCCAAGATGCAGAAACTCAAACCTTTGATGTAGAATTTGTGAGCCTTCAGGATGGCGGATTTTTTGCTTATTGGAAATCATCAAATGATGCCTTAACAGGCACTCGTGCCTATGGCCAACATTTTAATGCCGATGGTGATCCGCAATCTGAACCTTTTTTACTTCTTGATGATACTTATCAGTTCAATAGTCCTGTCTCTGTTACCCAATTAATCAATGGGCAGTTGGTCTATACCTGGACATCGTTCAGTCTTGAAGGGACTCACTTCCATTCACATCAAATTAACTTGGGCAGCCAAGTATCTGAAAAAGCGCAAATGGGCGATATAGTCGGTCAAGCTGCTATTGATGATATCGATTCTGAACTGACCTTTAGTTTGAGTAATGATGCCGGTGGCCGATTTGTAATTGATGCTGAAACTGGCATCATCCGAGTGAAAGAGGGCGCTGAGTTTAATGCGAATGTTGCGTTATCTCATAGTATTACCATTGAAGCCACAGACGGTATTGAAATCGTTAGTCAAACGCAAGTCATCAAAGTTAACCAGGTGAATACAGCACCAAGAATCGAACATCTGAGATTAACCATTTCAGAGGGTGATACCTTGGTGTTGACCAGTGATGAGTTGTTAGCGGTTGATAGAGAACTCCCTGCGAATTTTATTAAATGGGTGGTCACGGATGTTCAACAGGGGCACTTCGAAGGCGTAACTCCCGAGGCTGACGGCAGCTTAGTATTTACACAAAAACAAATTAACGATGGTGAGATTAGTTTTGTTCATGATGGCTCACAACTCGCTCCTAGCTTTTCGGTACAGGTAACCGATGGTGAATTTACAACCTTGCCTAAGCCGTTGACGGTGGTCGATTTCATTTCAGTCAATGATGCGCCTGAGTATATTCAAGCGTTGCCGAATGAGATATTGGTCTATGACTTTTCTACTACCTCAGACTATAACGGCAACCAACCTATTGAGTTATTAGGTTCAGCGGATGTTCAAGGAGGGGTACTGAATCTTAATCAATCAGGCGCTAACTTAGGTGAAATGTCCTGGGGAGGTGCGTTAACCATTGCGACGACCTTTACCTATTATGCGCATAGTAATTGGACGCGTATTTTTGATTTTGGCGGGGGCCCAGGTAGAAATAATTTGCTTATTGGTTCGGTATCTCAAGGTGATCTATCCGTTCGGATTATGCATGGGTCGAAAATAGTCACCTCATTGGATGTTAGTGATGCTTACACACTGGGCGAGCGTTTTCATATTACGTTGACGGTGGACGACCAAGGTGGAATCCGCCTGTATAAAAATGGGGCGTTAGTTGGGGAAGTCACCGATGCGTTGATTCCTCTAGAAATAACGTCGGACCAAAACTTCTTAGGGAAAAGTAATTGGTCAGGCAATGCCAATACCCAAGGCCGCATGGATGACTTTATTTACATCGATAAAGCCTTGGATTCTGTTGCCGTTAATGCGTTGTATCAAAAAGTGCAAGTCAATGACTTTGCTGCCATTGCGGCACTGAGTGTTGATGAAGATGCACTAGCAGGTCAACTCGTTGGTGACATTGTCGCGAGTGATGTCGATGGTGATACGTTAAGTTACAGCTTGTTGAATGATGCAGATGGTCGTTTTGTTATTGATGAAGCGACAGGTGTTATTCGTGTCAGTGACAGTGCTTCCTTCGATTTTGAAACCATTTCAGTCCATCAGGTGACTGTGCAGATATCTGACGGTGAAGCGACGGTGACGGAATTTATTCAAATTGCCGTCAATGATGTCAACGATATGCCGACCTTAAGCATGCAAACCTTGACAGGGCTGAAAGAAGACACGCCCTATACCTTTAGTGAAGCGGATTTGCTGGGTGGTATTAGTGATGAAGATGCTAATCAGCCGGAATGGCAAGTACTGTCAGTGCGCTTGGATGACGATGCAGCGGGCGTTATTACTCAGCTTGATAATGGTGACTGGCAGTATGTGCCTAAAGAAAACTTTTCCTCAGATGCTGTAAAGGTAACTGTTGAGGTAACCGATAGTGACTATCAACTCAGTCTTG
>JAPOUS010000029.1 GCA_026708525.1 Cellvibrionales bacterium | reverse complement strand
AATGATTGATAATATTGTCTCGCATTTAAGTGTCCGGTGCTATTAGACCACTACAGGCTTCTAATACTAGTTGCTTAAGTAATCGCAGCATTAACGACTTTGCACTCCCAAGCAGCCGCATGGGAGCGAGATAGGTAACGGCGAGAACTTATGGAAATATTAATATTAACAACTGCTAAGAAAAAATAAAATCGTTTGAGAGGATGAATGGCATATCAGGCAATTTGAATACTGCCTGAAAATTGAATTACACAGAATTATTTACAGAGTCTTACTCCACCACTTTGATAGTCACGGTTTGTTCTGTTGCTGTATCGCCATCTGCAATTTGTACACGAATGGTATGCTCTGTCGCATCATCGTAATCAATCAAATCCCTATCTCGGACTTTAATGGTGCCATCGTTGCTGAAAATAATAAAACGGCCATCGGCATCATCAACGAGTGAGTAGGTTACATTGTCAAGACTTCCCTCAGGCGGCGGAACCTTACCCACAAGAGTATAAGAGTTTGGTCGTGTCGTTATCTGATTCACGCCCACTTGCGTAACCTGCACACTCTCCTTACCTGAGTAAGTCGAGGTCCAATAGGCATAAAGCGGGCCATTTCTGGATTGAATCATATGGGGTAAAAACTGGTCGCCTTGGTAACGGCGGTTAATAAGCATTTCATCCGTAAGAGGTGTGCCACTGTCATTGAAGCGGCGACCATAAATGCCTGATCCATCGGTATCGGAGGCTGACTCATCGACCCAGCTAACAAATAATGAACCATCTTTTAATCGCGTCATCGCAATGTCTGAAATAGCATACTCAGATTCATTGACTTGAAGAGGCCCACCCACCTCATTGCCTAACGCATCAAAGCGTTGAATATAGATATTCTCTTCACTGGCATACAAAATGGCAGCATGACCATCATCCAAAGCGACGAGCTGAGTTCGATCGACTACACCAGTCGGCGGCTCCTCACCAAAAAGATTGTAACCTGAAATAAAATCATAAGTTTGCCAACGATATATGGCGTAATCCAAGGTATCATCACCGCCACCATGTCGACCAAAACTCATTCCCAGATACCCATTACTCAACTCAACCACATCTGGCACATCAAGATAAGGTTTTTGTAAGTTACTGATAGTTCGCCTGTGAAGCGTCGCACCTGTTTCATCAAAAACATCTAACTTAACCGCTTGGCTTGCTAAACCTATGACAGCAAAACCGCCGTTACTCAAAGCAACTAACTGCATGGATTCCAAGCTAGTTGATGGCACATTTTTCTCAGCCCTGACCTCTTGGCCTGATTCATCAAACACGCGATAACGTGCCTTAGGTTTACTATCCGTATCCCAGTGATTCCAAGTGACGGCATAATTGCCATTATCAACGACAACGACGTTAGGGTCGCTTAATGACTCACCCGCAGCAACCGCACTGGTATTCACCACAAAAGCATCGCCGTCTGGGTACATTTTATAGGTGTAATATTGCGCTTTAATCTGGGTTGCTTCTTGACCTTCAAGTGCCTCAGCCCACACAACAATAAATGAGTCATCATCAAATGCCGCTAATTTGGCTTGTTTTATATCCAACCCATCCCATAGCAATAAATCATCTTCTGCGCTGGTTGCCAATGCCAATTGACCGCCGATTGTGGCTTGAGAGGTAACAATGGGGTCAGTAATCGGTACTGTCAAAAACGCAACTTGGCACGCAGTATCTTTATCCCCTCGCCCCGAATAAGTGACTTCGACAGGGTGATCGCTAATTAATGCCTCCAAGGCTTGATTAAACACCCCTTTATTTTTTGTCCAGATTTCGCAAGGGGTGTCATTGGCATCAGGGTTTCGGCCCCCAGTTCTTCCTGCCCATAATTGAATCAACGCATGGAAATCTCCCCTTGGTTTCTCATACACTCTAACCAAAGAAATAAGCTGCCGTTCTGCTTCTTGCTGCGCAGCAAAACCCAGTGCCCCAAACCCCATCACTAGCGTAAAAATAAAAGCTTTCATAGATTCCCTTATTGTTATTACTCTATGGGTTTAGGGTAAAACCTGTATCCTATAATCTGACTCGACTGCTGTATCCCCATCAGATATTTGAACTTTAATGGTATGCGCTTGATTCGTGTTATAGTCGATCAGATTACGGTCTTTCACCTTGATCGTGCCGTCCGAAAAAATAACAAAACGGCCATCAGCATCATCAATCAATGAAAAACTTAAGTCTTCGTCATCACGACTATTGGGAATTACCCTACCAACGATCGTGTAGGAATTGGGTTTGGTGGTTATCTGATTAACTCCTACCTGCACAACCTGTATGCTCTCTTTATCTGAATGGTTGGATGTCCAAGTCACAAACAAGGTACCATTTTTGGACTGCACCATCGAAGGCTGCGACTGGTAGCCTTCCCAGCGTCTATTGATAATCATTGACTCTGTCAGAGCAATCCCATCTGCGCCAAAGCGTCGCCCAAAAATAGCTGATCCTTCACCGTCATTGCCATCTTCATCTACCCAGCTAACAAAGACTGAACCATCGGCCAAGGTCTCCAACGTGATATCAGACAGGGTATAATCCGCTTCATTCACTCTTACCTCTGCACCGAGCTTGTCACCAGTTGATGAAAAACGCCTGAGCTTAATATCCATTCCCGTAGCAAAAAGCGCCATCACTTCGCCATTATCCAACGCTGTCACTTGTGTTCTTTCTACCCAACCTTGGTTACCTACGCCGCCAAAAGATTGACGAAAGCGTTCAGTTTTTGTCGCAATATCATAGCTCACCAACACTTGTGCATTATCGGCAAACGCTTCAGTACCATAGATAATCGCTAGATGGCCTTCTGACGTTAAGGTGATATCCGGCTTTGCCCAATGAGAAGTGACTGAGCCTAAAACTTCGGTATGGGTTAAACTGCCATTGCCATCGAATAAATATAAAGTCACGGTTTCAGTAACCACACCCACCATCGCAAAACCACCATTATCCAAAGCAACGAGTTGCATATCTTCGGTATTGACATTGGGCATATCAGCAATGGGCTGATTAGGCGTATGAAATTCGTTATAAATAACAAATCTTGCCCCTTCTGAATTCGCTTGTTTGTAATTCCAGCTAATCACATAATCATCATTAGGTAGTATGACAACATTGGGGTTAATCATACGTTCATCTAAAAGCGGCGTCGCCGTGCTAATCTGGAATGCATCGCCTTGAGGATAAAGTTTATAGGTATAATGCCTTGCCATAATGCGCTGGGTTTTGCCATCATCTGGCCCCTCGGCCCAAACTAAAAGCAAGGAATCATCTGAAAACCGAGCTAAACTTCCCTGCTTACTATCCAATCCATCTTCAAGCATCAGGTCATCTTCTGCACTTTGCACCAATTCCAAATGAACAGCATCGCCAACTTCGTTCGTGACAATAGGGTCTGTAATAGGAACCGTCAGAAAAGCCACTTGGCATGCACTGTCTTTATCACCTCGACCAGAATAGGTCACTTCGACTGGGTGATTATTCACTAAAGCCTCTAGCGCTTGGTTAAAAACCATTTTATTTTTTGTCCAAATCTCGCAAGGGGTGTCATTGGCATCGGGGTTTCGGCCACCCGTTCTCCCAGCCCACAATTGAATCAAGGCATGAAAATCACCTCGAGGTTTCTCATAAGCCCTAACCAAAGACATAAGCTGCCTTTGCGCTTCCTGCTGGGCTGCAAATACCAAACCACTACCGACGATAAACAAGGAGAAGATGAGAGATTTCATAAGTCCATTGATTTTTTTTACAGGGTAAAATGTAAAGGGCTTAAAGCGACAATCACCTTTAAGCCTGACACTTCATTTGACGGTTATTTTTTAATATCAGGAATGACCTTGATCGTAAACTCATGTTCGGTCGTTGGCGCATCGACGACAATCTTCAAATCAGGGTGCTCGTCCGGTGAGACACGCACACGTATGGTGTACTCATCAACATTTTCATCAATCAGATCTTTATAGGCCACCTCAATTAAACCGGACGACCGAACAACAAAGGGGCTATTTTCTGTCAACAATTCAAAATTCAGGTACTCTGCCGTGTAATCAGAGGCGACTAACATCCCCGCATCCGTCAAGGTATTCGCCCCAGGTCGCACCTGACCTGTTGGCATTTCGGTGAGTTTGGCATTTCTTGCTTCACCCTCAGTCTCAATCCAGAGTCCATACACGGTGCCATTTCTGG
>JAPOUS010000023.1 GCA_026708525.1 Cellvibrionales bacterium | reverse complement strand
GTCGCACTGAGTTACCAGGCTATGTTGAGCGTTACCTTGCAGGTGATATCAAAAATGATGAAATGGTAACCTACGAATTGCGGCTTGAAGAAATCAATAAAGCATTCGATTATATGAAATCGGGCGAGTCTATTCGATCAGTCATTGTTTTTCAAAAATAAGTTTTTGAATGCTAAGGCCTTAACAATAGATCATTGAACTAATCATAAATGGTAAGGGGGATGCAGTCGATGGAATGTCTAAGTAGTGTCAAATGCTTTGAAGGTCTACAACAGCGCTTTTATCATCGATCGATAACTGTCAACTGTGATATGCATTTTTCTGTTTATCTCCCGCCTGATTATCGATCAGATAACCCCATGCCAGTCATCTATTGGTTATCGGGTTTGACATGCACGGATCAAAATTTTGCCCAAAAAGCAGGTGCTCAACGAATTGCCGCTAAAGAAGGCGTGATTATCGTTTGCCCGGATACCAGCCCAAGAGGCGATGATGTGCCTGATGACTCAGAGGGTGCTTGGGATTTTGGGTTGGGTGCGGGGTTTTATCTCAATGCGTCTCAGGCACCTTGGTCTGAGCACTATCAGATGTATGATTACATCACAGAAGAGTTACCTGCGATTATTGGTGAGCACTTCTCCATTAAAGGCAAGCCTGCCATCATGGGCCATTCGATGGGGGGGCATGGCGCAATCACCATAGGATTAAAAAATCTGGATCGGTATGGCTCCATCTCAGCATTTGCCCCTATTGTTAATCCAATGGACTGCCCCTGGGGGCAAAAAGCCTTTACCCACTATTTAGGGAGCGATCATTCTGCTTGGCAAGCCTATGATTCTCTGGTGTTATTGCAGCAAGCCAGCCAATCGGCATACAAGCGTCCAATACTTATTGATCAAGGTTTGGATGATGCGTTTCTTGAATCACAGCTTAAGGTGGAACGTTTTGAAGCCCTTGCAAAAGCGGTTCAATGGCCTATGCGTCTTGGATGGCATGAAGGCTACGACCATAGTTACTTTTTTATCTCAACCTTTATTGAGCGACATATTGATTTCCACTGCCAGCATTTCTAAAGAATGGGAAAATTTCGTTGTTTTTTCTAAAAAAAACGATTTTTTCGTGTTTTATAGGGAATAAATCAGCAGTTTTGATGACTAAGTATAGTAGATGGGTTTCTCCCTAACTTCCAAGTCCAACAAGAGAATGGTGATATGCTTAAACAACGATTAATCATGCTGTTATCTTTGGTTGCCTCTATCTTGATGCTGAGTGTTGGTGCAAATGCGGCCTTCTCAGACTGGTTCAAAAGCAACGATGCCAAACAAACCATCAGTCAGGATATTAATGAGGTCGTTACTAAGCTTAATTTAAGCGAAGAACAAAAAAAATCCGTGGGTTCAATTATCCAAAAATCGCATGAAGCGAAAAAGCAAGTTTTCCATAGTGCTGGCTTGGATATGAATAACATTCGTGAGGGGCGTGCTGCCATTCCAGACTCTCAGCGTAAGCAGTTAATGCAAAACTTACGCAATATTGATAATCAAACATCAGATCAATTATCACGTATCTTGAATAAAGACCAAATGAAGCAATGGAAGTCTTGGTTAAATGAAAAACGTGAAATGCGTAAGCATATGTTCCGTTTACATAAAGGCACCGTTGCAGGCGGTCAACCAGCTTACTAACTTATTGATTTTACATTGGTTTCTATTTGATTTTTTGAGGGCTACCGGATAGGTAGCCTTCTTTCGTTTAGTGCTACCAAAATTAGTACTACCAAAATGTGTCGCATTTCCGCTAACGGTAAAACGGGTTATCAAGCCTTACTCCCTTCGACCGCATTTAATGGTATCGAGTGTGCTGTTGCTTAAAAAGTGAACTGATTACTCTCTGTTCGAAGAACTTATGTCGTTTAATAGTCACTAAGAAATATGCCTTTGGCAGTTCTAGAGGGGCTAGGTATGATAATGATAACAAACAGACGAAACATTGAATCTAAAATGAAGAAAAAACCAAAGCTTGCAAAACATTCTGCAAGTTGGTTGGTTATTCTATCATCTATGGTTCCACATTTATCTCATGCGAGTAACAAAAAACTCTATGAAAAATTAAATTTGAAATCGCTTAATCTTAAGTATGAAGTGTTTGATTATGCCATGAAAGGCTTTGATGAAATCAATCCACCAAATAAAAAATATTTGGCTATTAACGACTATTCGCAACATAGTTCAAAAAAACGATTTTATTTGATCAACTTGGAAACACAAAAAGTAGAGATTAACGATTATGTCGCGCATGGCAAACACAGTGGAGTCAATGGGCATACTAAGCGTTTCTCAAATACTGAGAATTCAAAGCAAACCTCATTAGGGTTTTATTTAACGGATAAGCCTTATTACGGTGGTAATGGGTTCTCACTAAAATTAAAGGGGTTAGAGCCCGGTATTAATGATAATGCGATGAAACGATATATTGTTATGCATGGTGCATCGTATGTCTCGGATACCTGGGTTGATAAACATGGCCGAATCGGTCGTAGTTGGGGTTGCCCTGCGATAAGCCAATCAAATATTAAAGAGGTGATTAATAAAATTGAAGGCGGGACTTTGATGCTGAGTTACAGCGATAAATCAGATTATCTGAATAAAAGTAAATACGGCCACATGTACTAATAGTGTCACGTGTACCAATAGTGGGGTAAATCGTTGGGTAAGTCATCATAGCGTTAACGACTTTGCACTCGCACGCAAGCGAATGGAAGCAAAACCGGTAACTGCGAGAACTTAAAGGAATATTAAGAGTAATCATCCTTCACTGAAAAAGGCTGCCATTGAGCAGCCTTTTTTTGTTCTATACTTATCAAGCAGTTAAGGAAAATTAATACAGAGTAGCAGGGTATCTTGCTTACGCTTGATAAAGAGATACTTGCCTGTTGGGTATTGTTCGCACAAGGAAATTGCGGTGAAAAAATCTTGGTATGTTCTTGTTGTTGTTTTACTGTCTCACAGGTTATGGGCAGAGGACTCATTGTTTCTTGATGTGGCGCAGCCGGTGGATCGTGAGGGGTGGTATCTAGGTGGCGAAATAGGGCAAGTACGTACGCAAATGCGCTCCGCTTGGATAGATTTTTCTGCATATAAAAATCGTGCCATGTATTTAGGCGTCATTGGTGGTTATTACTTCTCTGAGTTTGTTGGCATAGAGATGAATCTTTTACTGCCGTTTTCAGCAGAAGATGATGTGTATCCAGATTATCGGTATGCAAGTTATGCGGTAGCGAATGTGTTACCGGTCTTCCGAATGCCAATGAACGAAAGACTCAGCCTTTATCTTAAAGGCGGTTTAAGTATGCAGTCATATACGTTGCAGGATTCAATAACTCAGGATGATACCGGGATTGATTTTTCAGGGTTAGGGCTATTTGGTGGGCTAGGCCTAAATTACTCGATCACGCCAAAGATCGCTTTGCAGTTAGGTGCGCATTATAGTGAGGCGATATTGACCCACGATGGTGAAACTGAAGCTAAAAGGCATGTTACGCATTCGACGCCATATGGAGTGACAACATTTACTTACCATGGCTTTGTGCAAGAGCCTGAAATCGAGGCCGCTTCCATTTGGTTTGCTTTTTCTATTTATCGGCAGTTCTAGGGAGCATCTTGACTTAATCAGAGGTTCCCTGGTGCTTGCTTTTGGCTTCTATCAAAAAAACGATTGGCTGTGTTTTTTTAAATAAACCTATCAATTAAAAGAGGGGGATTTTTCATGACTGCCCCTTCGCCTTGCTGACAACCTTGAAATTCAGCGCAGAACCTAAGAATCAATGAATAAAGATGCCCCTAAAACGTTGCCCTCATTTTTTGCCGATAGTTATCTTTATATAATGCAACCTAACGAATAAAACTTTGCATTTACTGCGTTATTTTACCTATTGTTTTTGCAATTTTTTTATTCGGTATTTTTATATAAATTGTTAATATCTAACGCTTTACATAAGTCATTATTTGTATATTATCGATCGTCATTGATATAAATTTTTCGTATGGCGAAGGATAATAAAAATAACATAAACAGTTTTTTTAATGTGAAAATTTTTTTTCATCGTTTTGCTAAAAATATTGACGTTTAAGCAGATAACATGCATCAGGCCAATACTATTCCTGTAGAGTATCCAAGCTATATGTCGAGTTACATCTAGCTGTTAACCCTTTACATAAAGTAAGTGCCATAATC
>JAPOUS010000277.1 GCA_026708525.1 Cellvibrionales bacterium | reverse complement strand
ATTAGTTGCAGACTATGTGCCGATGTATACGCAGTTGCCGGATGTGCGAATACATTTTATCTCCTAGCATGCAGAATTGGTAGCGGTTATCTCGTTGAAGGATACGTCCTTTGTTGATCGAACCATTCGATTACATCTTGATGCGATTACTATCGATAGCGAAAACCCCAAACGGCAAGTGACGCAAGATTCTCCTCTCTATACGCTCTATACCTCAGGTTCTACTGGTAAACCGAAAGCGGCCAGTGTTAGCCTTGGAAATGAAATGAATCTTTTGCACTGGTATAGCGAAACCTATGGCTTAGATGCGAGTCAGCGAGTATTGGTTTTTTCGGCTATTGGCTTCGATTTAACGCAAAAGAATTTACTTGGGAGCCTTTGTTTTGGTGCAGCGTGCCATTTTTCACCAGCTCCTTTTTATGACCCCGAAGTTATTTGCAAAACCATCGAGCAAGAGCAAATTACCTGGGTTAACTGTGCACCCAGTGCATTTTATCCTTTGGTAGATTTTGCCGATGGTACAGCTCAACTTGCATCACTTAAGCAAGTGTTTTTAGGTGGTGAAAATATTCAGGTCGATCGATTATCTTCATGGTTAGCGCATAGCCAAACGCAATTAATTAATATGTATGGGCCGACAGAGTGTGCGGATATTACGACAAGTATACATATAAGCCCGGGCAATAATAAACTGCCTATCGGTAAGGCAATTGATAATGTTAAAACCTATGTGTTAGACGCTAATCAACAATTATTACCTGAAGGGGTGATTGGTGAGCTTTGTATTGCTGGTCGATCAGTGGGCCTTGGGTATTTTAAAAATCAAAGCCTTAACGATAAAATCTTTATTGCTAACCCTTATAGTCAAGATGCTGATGATAAAATTCTCTATCGCACAGGCGACTTAGTTCGTTATAATAGTCAAGGCCTACTGGAATTTGTTGCCCGCAATGATGCACAGATGAAGATTCGTGGCATGCGGGTTGATCCGGAAGAAATAGAAGGGGCGCTTAAGGCTATCGAAGGTGTTGCCGATGCCGTTGTTAATTTACAGGGTACAGAGCAAAATCATCTGGTGGCGTTTATTCGCTCAACATCTGAATTACAGGAATCGTCTTTTTATCAGCAGCAATTAGCCCAACGACTGGCGAGATTTATGATACCTGTAGCTTTTGAGCGTATTGATCAGATCCCCTTAAGTCCAAACGGTAAAGTTGATCGTAAGCAGCTGCCAGAGATCGCGTTGTATCGTTCAGAAGATATTCCATTTGTTGCGCCAAGAAATCCTATTGAGCAGGAGCTTGCCTTGATTTGGCAATCACTCCTTGGTATTGATCGGGTTAGTGTGCATGATGACTTCTTCCATTTAGGTGGGCATTCGTTATTGGCAACCCAATTGATGATACGCATTCGAGAAGCCTTTGCTATGGATTTACCTTTACGTACGGTTTTTGAAGTCTCAACCCTTGAGGGACTTGCAGAAATTATTTTCAGTCTTACTCAGCATGATATGGACATAGCGTTAGAAGAAGGCGTTTTATGACCCCCATTCAGCTAATGGCGCAGCTTGGCGCCAAAGGCATAAAGCTGTGGCTGGATGATCAGGAGCAATTACGCTTTAAAGCACCCAAGGGGGCAATGACCCCTGAGATTAAAGCGCAAATCGCCCCACTAAAATCTGCATTAATTGCGTTCTTAAAAGAAACGCAGAAAAAAACTACCTTGTCTATCAAAAAGGTTGCACGTGATGCGGATGCTGTTTTTCCTTTGTCATTTGCACAACAACGCTTTTGGTTTTTAGATAGTTTAGAGCCTGGAAATGCGGCATTACATATTGTTTCTGCTGTGCGTCTTCAAGGCGGGATTAACTTTGCCAACTTTGAAAAAGCCTTTCATGCAGTCATTAATCGTCATGAAATGTTACGAACATTTTTTGTGCATGATGCAGACTATCAATTGAAGCAAAAAGTGGTGCCGGAAGTGGCTTTGCACTTACAGGATGATTTTGATCTGAGTCACTTGGATGCACAGCACCAAATGCAAAAAGTTCAACAGATTATTCAGGATGTGGCGCGTAAACCTTTTGATCTCAACCAACCCTTAAGTCAGCTTTCGCCTTTTATTCGCGGGCAATTGATTCAACTGAATGAAAAGCCTCATCAAGATGTCGTCTTAGTGATGAGTTTGCATCATATTATCGCCGACGGTTTATCGACCGATATATTGCTTGCCGAGCTGTGTCAGGCGTATCAAGCACTTGAAAAGCAACAATCTCCCAGCTTTTTGCCGCACGACGTTCAGTACATTGATTTTGCGGTGTACCAGCAAGAGTGGTTAGCCACGGATGCTTTTAGATCACAATTAGGCTTTTGGGAGCAAAAGTTAGATAACTTGCCGCAACTGGCTTTGCCATTTGATGGCCAACTGGATGAGCAACAGTTTGAGGGTGATAGCGTTACCATCACCTTACCCGAAGCTTTGAGTCACTTACTTTTGCAGGCTTTTCCCGTGAGAGAGACGACGTTGTTTAGCTTCCTTTTTGCGGCATTTAACCTACTGCTGTCGCGTCATACAGGGCAAAAAGATTTTGCTATTGGTACACCTGTGGCGGGCAGAGAAATGTCGGCAATAGAGCCCGTGTTTGGCTGCTTTATTAATGTATTGGCGATCCGTCAGCCGATCGATGACCAGTTAAGCGTTCGTGCGTTTATTGAATCCTGTCAGCGCACCTTGATTGAAGCGCAGGAGCATCAATCCGTACCCTTCGAGAAAGTCGCTGAACGGTTTTCAGATGCAGGCAGTTTATCGCAACATCCGTTGTTCCAAGTATTATTTACCCAGCAAAGCCAAAAAATTCCTAACAATGCATTGGGTGAAGGAATCAATCTGTCGCCAGTGCCTTTTCGCTCGGTTGCCGCAAAATACGATATTCAATGCCATGTTGAAGACGATGGCGCGGATATTTTAGTGACCTTTGAATACAATCGTGCGCTATTTGCTCGTAATCATATTAAAGATCTTGTTCGGCATTATGCTAATCTCGTGCAGTCCATGCTTGATGGACTGGATAAACCTGTTAGTGAACTTTCACTCTTTGATGAAAAAGATTACTCACGTTTACTGCCGAATTTTAAAACCGGATTCGAATCGCAAGGCTTACTGATTGATCAGATAGAAAAAGTCTGGCTAAAAAAACCAGACAATATCGCCGTCAGCCAAGGTGCTAGCAGTATTACGTTTAAGGCACTTCATCAAAAAGCCAATTGTTTGGGGCGTAAGCTTATTGATTTGGGGGCAAAACCCAATACGCGTGTGGCGGTGTGTTTGCCACAATCTATCGATAGCATTATCGCGATACTTGCCGTGCTTAAAACAGGCGCAGCCTATGTACCCATGGATACCAGTTATCCAAAAGAGCGACTAGACATTATTCTGGATAAAGCCGCACCGATTGCGGTGATTAAACACAATGACTTTGACTTAACGGCGACTATCCCTACGCTTTGCATGGATACCTTTGCCTTTGAAGACAACGTGATGCTTCCTGAGGTTAGCGCACATCGATTGGATCCTTTTTATACCATATTTACATCAGGCTCTACCGGCGTGCCAAAAGGAGTCAGTGTTTCTCAAGCAAACGCCACGAATCTAGTGCACTGGTACCGCGAAGAATATGCGTTTACCAGCCAAGATAAATTTTTAATTATCTCAGCGCTGGGTTTTGATTTAACGCAAAAAAATCTACTCTTGCCGCTGCTGCTTGGCAGTGAAATTGTCTTTTGTGAAAGCCCGCATTATGACCCTGCACATATCAGCGATACGCTGTATCAAAAGAATATCACGGTCATGAACTGCGTACCCAGTGCGTTTTATCCTGTGGTGAGTGAATGTGCACGTAAACGACAGCTCAGTTATTTGTCGAGCCTAAAAACCTTACTCTTTGGTGGGGAGCCGATTAATTTGCGGGCATTATTGCCTTGGACAAATAGCGATCATTTTTTTGCGGATATACATAACATGTATGGCCCAACAGAATGCACGGATATTGCCACCACTTGGCCGATAAAGCCTATTAACGCTTATCTTGATGCGCCCATTCCGATAGGAACGCCCATTGATGGTGTGCAGTTGTATATCCTCGATCAGCAGCAAGCATTAGTCCCCATTGGCACAACAGGTGAGCTCTATATTGGCGGTTTGGGTGTCTCATTAGGCTACTTAAATGACCCGGAGCAAAATGCTACCGCCTTCATCGACAACCCTTTCATTTCAAAACCCGGTGTCAAAATTTATAAAACCGGTGATGCGGCAAGGTATCAATGGCGTGAAGATGGCACGTTAAGCGTGGAGTTTTTGGGCCGTTTGGACGATCAAATTAAAATTCGAGGGTTTCGGGTTGAGCCCCGAGATATTGCCAAGCGTATTAGTGAATTTGCTGACATTAATGATAGCTTGGTGATGCTGGATGACCGGTTTGAAACACCTAGACTTGTGGCTTATGTCATTGAAGGGCAAACGCCAATGGATGTAAAAGCCTGCCAGGATTATTTAAAAGCCTGGTTGCCCAGCTACATGATCCCGCAAGATATCCTTAGTTTGGATGCCTGGCCTTTGTCTGCTAATGGCAAAATTGATCGTAAAGCTTTACCCAAGGCAAACTTGAAAAAACGCGAGGCAGCCGCCTCTCAATCAACAGAAGCCGATGCACCTAAAACGTTAGTGCAGCGTCAGTTGTGTGAGCTATTTGTTAGAAAGCTCGAACTAGATCAGGTCGGAATTAATGAGAACTTCTTTGAGCTGGGTGGCCACTCGATTCTAGCCACACAAGTGGTTGGAGAAATCCAGCAAACCTTCGGTGTTGATTTTAGTGTCCGTGATTTTTTTGAGTCGCCAACAGTAGAGGCCATAGGTCAGCAGGTGGAACAGGCTGATACCATGACGGGGTTACAACAGGCTTTTCCAATCATGCGTGTTTCACGCCAATCTATGATTCCGCTATCGTCAGCACAAGAGCGATTATGGGTCATCGAGCAAATGCGTCCTGGCTCATCGAGTTACCTTATTCCTTTCGCGTTAAAGCTAACTCAGAGCGTAGATAGTGATCGGCTGGCGTTAGCGCTCACTCAAGTCGTTGAACGACACGAAAGTTTACGCACAGCCATTCTTACTGATGGGCAAAATGAGGCGTATCAAAAACTATTGCCGGTAGCGTCATTTAACTTGCAGTCCATTGAGACACCTAACGCACAAACGGCTTTAGAAGAGGCCAAGCGTTTTGCGCTAACGCCCTTTGCGTTTGATGAGTCGCCGCTGTTTCGGGCTGCGCTTATTACCCCTGAGAGTGATGCGCCGCTATTTGTTGCGAGTTTTCACCATATGATCTGCGATGCTTGGTCACTTGCGGTGTTTCGTAATGATTTGATCATAGCTTACGGTGATGCGAAAGATAGCCATTTATCTTTTGAGCCGCTGAATCTTCAATATGCAGATTTTAGTGTCTGGCAGCGACAATATTTAGCCTCTGAAGCCGCTCAAGCGCACTTGGATTATTGGGTCGATCAGCTGACGCCATTGCCGCAGGTTCTGCATTTGCCAATCGATCGAGAGCGACCGCAAGTGCAGAGCGTTAACGGGGATTTGATGACGCAACCTCTAGAGTCCTCCTTGGTTGAGCAATTACAGGGTTTTTCAACACAACAAGGTATTACGTGCTATCAAAGCCTTTTGAGCGTGTTTTTTATTTTACTCAATAAACTGTCAAAGCAATCAGATATCTGTGTTGGTACTCCCATCTCGGGTAGGCATATGAGCAGCTTGCAGTCGATCATTGGGTATTTTGTTAATGCCGTGGTGATCCGGCAGGATGTGAGTCAGTCAAAGGATTTTCTGAGTCTCTGCCGCCAAACCACTGATACAGTGTTAGGTGCATTTGCGCATCAAGATATTCCCATTGAGCGAATTTTCAGACAGCTGCCACTGGATCGAGATCTTTCGATTAATCCCGTCGCTCAGGTGGGTTTTAATTATGTAGATGATACTTTGTTATCGACCGAAGCCTCTGGCGATTTAGCCTTTGAGTTGATCGAGCTTGCAGCCTTTGAAGCAAAATACGATCTGACGTTGCATGTGATTCATCAGCAAAGCGAGATAACTCTTAAAGCGGAATACAATACGGATTTATTCGACGCGTCCACGATCAACACCCTGCTTTCGCAATACACCACCTTGTTGGCTCATTGTGTCGATAATCCGAATGCCGCGCTTGTTAATCTGGATATTGTGGATATTGCCCAATTGGCGGATCAACGGAATTTACCGAAAAATGCAGGGGATTGGCTTTTACTAAATGCCATGCAAAAGGATATGGTATTGGCGCAGTCGCTCTACCCTGCGGCAAGAGCTAATACATTGGGCTATCAGGTTGAAGTGCCTTTTGTTGTGGATGAAAATCGTTGGCAGCAAGCCATTCATGCGGTGATCGCAGCTTATCCTATTTGCCGTACGCAACTGGTTGAAAATACCTCGACTATTGGTGAGATGGCCTATCAATATCAAGCTGCCAGCCTTGCGGTGACAGTTGAGTTATTCGATTGGCAAGATATGGATTCGCCCCCTCTTGAGCGAATCCATGCCTTTGTTTATCAGCCTGAGGCCTACCAAAAAGGTGAATTTTTTCGCTATGGATTAGCCAAGCTTTCAGGCAATAAAACGTTATTAATGATGAGTGCGCATCATGCCATTGTTGACGGTATGTCCGTTGATATTCTGGCAAGGCTTCATATTAAGGCTTACGAGGCTTTGTCGCAGGGTGAAGTGCCGCAACTGGAAGAAGCTTATCCATTACGCGACTATACGCTCAACAACCGAGCGATTTTGGATGCACCAGAAACCGTGGCGTTTTGGCAAAACGAGTTAGCCCCCGTTGAGGCCTTACAATTCCCTCCTCAAGCCTTAACAACGCATGAAGAATCAACGCATCAAATGGAAACAGTTACCATAGATAATGCACACTGGGATGCGGTTATTGCCTTTTGTAAAAAACGGCGAACGACGCCTGCAATGTTTTGCAAAGTCCTTTATAGCTATTTAATTGCGACGTATTGCCGTGCCGAAAGTGCATTTAGTCTGACAGAATTTGTCGCACAGCGAGATAAATCTCAAATTGACGCTTTGGGCTGTTTTTTTGAACAACTGCCTTTTGTGGTGCCCAATCAGTTATTAACCCCTGAATCCACCTTTGATGATTGGCTTAAAGCCGGTCATGATTTGCATCGTCGGTCAAAATCATTTCGGCGAATTTCAAAAGGCGTCAGTGCGCAATTGCAACCCCTTGGTTCGTTGCAATTTATGTTTAATTTTTATCATTTTTTACCTGAGGCTTACGATATTTGTGGTGAGCAAGCTCCTTGTGCAGAAGTGCCGCCTTTTGTTGAAGGGGCGGTTCAATTTATTGTAAAAGCACAGGCGCATCAAACAAGCCTAGAGCTATATTATCAGCCGCATTTATTTACAGCGTTAGATTTTCTTGAGCGGTTTAAGCAGTTAAGTTTGGCTGTTATTGAGACTGATCAGCCTCTCGGCAAATTCACAGGTTTGATGCCCCAAGAATCTCATTGCCAGCAGATAGCCTTTCATGGCAATGTCACAGAGTCTACGCTTGGTCATCCAACCTTAGCCCATGCGCTACTGGCGCAATCAGATGCTACCCCGGATGCTATTGCGCTTTGCGCTGGGGATCAATCCCTTACCTATCGAGCGCTAGGCGAAAAAACCAACCAGTTGGCTCATTGGCTTAAAAACCAAGGGGTTGGCCCAGATAATCGGGTGGCGGTCTGTTTACATCGGAGCCTCGATGCCATTCTGGCTATATTGGGGATCATTAAAGCCGGGGCTGCCTATGTGCCCCTTGATCCAGCGCATCCTGAAACCCGTCTTAACAGTATGTTAGCGTCAGGGAATATTGATCTGGTATTTGCTGAAAAATCTCAAGTCGACCTCTTTTCTGAAAGAACAGTGATTGATCTAAGTTCATCTGTCTTTGAGGCAGAATTGGCAGCCTTGCCTAAGACGCCTTTGACGCTCTTGCCAACGCCGGATGATCTCGCCTATGTGATATTTACTTCAGGCTCAACAGGCGCTCCCAAAGGGGCAGCAGTGACACATGCCAATGTAATGAATTTGCAGCATTGGTATACCAAGGAGATGCAGGCGGGAGAAAACAGTCGGTTTCTGTTAATCAGTTCGCCGGGTTTTGATTTAACGCAAAAGAATATTTTTGCGCCATTGATTTCAGGTGGCCGATTGGTGATTTATCCAGAGCGCCATTACGATGCGCACAAAATCGCGGATTTGATGCAGAAAGCGAAAATAACCGACCTAAATTGTGCGCCAAGCCTATTTTACCCATTAGTGGAAGATATTGAAACCAGGTTGCATATCAAGACACTCAATAATCTTTGTTTGGGTGGTGAATCGATTCAGATGAATCGACTGATGGATTGGTATTCAACATCCAGCACGCGCATGGTCAATCATTATGGCCCAACAGAATGCACAGATATTGCAGCTTTTTATCCATTGCCTAAAAATCTTGCCAGTAGTGATCATTTACCTATTGGTAGGCCCAATGACAATGTTCAGCTGTATATTGTGGGTGTGCAGCATCAGCTTATTGCCAGTGGCTTAGTGGGCGAAATTGCGATTAGTGGTAAAGGTGTTGGCCGTGGTTACCTTAATCAAAGTGCATTAAATCGAGAGAAATTTATACCTAATCCCTTTGGTGAGGGGCAATTGTATCTCACCGGTGATCTGGGTTATTGGGATAACGAAGGCCAGTGCGTTTTTGTTGGCCGAAAAGATTTCCAATTAAAAATTAATGGCCAGCGCTTTGAAGCAAAAGAAGTTGAACACCATTGCAAGCATCTCGCCGGCATTCTTGATGCGTTAGTCATGATAAAGCAGGGGCAATTAGTTGCCTACCTTGTGGGTGAAAGGGATTATATTAATAGCGCCACCTGGAAAACGGAATTGGCAGAATTTTTACCTGCCTATATGATTCCAAATCATCTGGTATTCTTGGATGACTGGCCGCGAAATAACAACGGCAAAATTGACCGGCACGCACTGCCTAATCCTGAGTTGGCGATGGATAAGCCTTTGGTCTTGCCAGAGGATGAAACAGAAAGCGCGGTTTTACGCATTATTAAAGACGCCGTGGATGCCAGCAATATGAGTATGGATGATAATTTCTTTCATTTGGGTGGGAATTCATTGTCGGCTTCCCGTGCATTGATGCAAATTCGCCAGCGCTTTGACGTTGAGATTCCTTTGCATATGATCTTTGATCTGAATACTCCCAAAGCATTATCTGATTTTATTAAAGCGTCTCAACAGGTAATGGCTCAAAAACAGAAGCCAGAGTCATCCTCCGCTCCTCGTGTTCAGGGCAGTATTTAACGAGCAGATGTCGCAGGGAGGCGAAGTGCATGAAATATGCCTCCACGATAGATAAAAACATGATAGGGCGTATCGGTTGTCACCTGAATGGAAGTTGGTATGCCTTGGCGATTGATAGCTTCAATCTGTATCGTTGTATTGTGAAAGAGCGTAAATTGCTGCCCTACTTCAAACCTTAACCTAAAGAGTAAATCCCTTTCTGAGAGCAAGCCTTGGATGCTGCGCAGTCTTAACCCGTTAGGTAAGGGTTCAATGATGAGCCCTTGGGTCTGTGTGACCAGGTTAATCAGTGGATATTCATCATTAAACCCGTGATAAAATCGTCCGCCAATCATAGCCGTTTGGTCAAATACATCATTACCTAAAACAAACGTTGGCTTGGTCAGTTTTGGTAACGACTGGATGAGCTCCGTTTGCTGCTGCGATTGGATTTTATAAGCATAGGCATTAACAGGCTTCAGTAACAAGGCAAAAAAACCATGCATCGTTAAGAGTAAAGTAGCGAATAGAAGCAAAAAAAGTCTAGGGAATGTCAGGTGCTTGCAGGTAAAGGCATGAACTATTATCGTAGCCAGCAAGGGGGCTATGAATAAGGTTGGAAACAAAAGATTCCGTGATTGAACCTCGACAGAAAGTATAGGAATGAGCGATACAAGCCAAAGAAACAACAACCCCCATAAAGCAGGCTGCTTCATTTGGTAGATAACGATAGCCAAACTAAGCCCTAAGGCAGAAGCAACGATGGGTGTATTTGGTTGGTTAACAATGAGTGTATCCGGCAGTCCTGTAAGTTGAAGCAGTATTGCTTCGCTAGCGCGTTGAATAAAAACAGCAAGAAACTCGTATGGCTGGGTAAAGATATTCACATAGTATCCAGACCCTGACCAGGCACCAAAGCCATAGCCGAGATAAAACAGTAGCCACACAATGACAATAATGAGTGGTAAGGCGGCCAGGCCAATAGCAGAATGAGAAAGAGAGCGATAGCGACAGAATAAAAAGGCAATAAATACCGGAACACCGCTAACGGCAACTTCAGCGGAAAGCAATGCTGCGGCCCAAAAACATAACGATAAAATAAGTGACCATTTGCGAAGGCTTTGCAAAAAAGTCAGGTAATTACTCAAGGCTAATAGCAAAAAAACAGTAGCGATGAGCGCGTTTCGGTTAGCGATCCAACTAAGGGTTAAACTGGCATGTGCACTCAAGACAAACAGTGTAAAGGCCAATAATACCAGCGAAGGCGGTTTTAGCAGCCGTGAATAGATGCGAACGCTAAGGGCTAACAGCAGGCAGTACCAGAGCAGGCTATGCAAAAACATGGGCAGTCGGCTGGAAAAAAGCGCAAAATCGATAGCATGGGTCAGTTCAGTGAGAGGCCTAAAAAAATGTAGCTGGGTGGTAGGCTCGATCCACCAAGGTGTCATGCCTAATGCAATTAACGCGCTGGTGCGCTCAGGGTTATCTGTTAAAAAAGTGAAATAATCTAAAACTCTTGGCTTGTTATTTTGAATATAGGGTTCAAGTTGATGATGTGTCAGCCAGTAGAAGTAATAATCATCACTATAAAAATCAGCCGCAAGGCTTGGCAGCAATAAGGCAATGGATAAGCCGCCTAGTATCCACGCACTCAGTGTTATCGACGAACACCATCTGTGGACGAGGCCAAGCTTAGGATTGCGGGGGTTTTGAAACTTAAGTACCATGCCTTTGAAAGTAGATCAGACCCTGAATAAAGTCGAAGGTATTCTTATTCCATGGAAGGCGGCACTCTTGAAGGTGATAATGTGAGCTCTAGACACAGGTTCAGCACATTTTCTGATGCACTCATGCATTATGCGAAGGTTCAGCCAAATAAATTGGCATTGCGATATTTTGCCGATGGCGAGGTGTTGGAGCGTGCCATCAGTTATCAGGAATTAAATGATCGTTGTTGTGCGATTGCCCATACGTTAAGTGCGTATAAAGGAGAGCGTGCGATATTAATTTATCAGCCTGGCGTAGAGTTTTTACTCAGTTTTTTTGCCTGTCTTTATGCCGGGGTTATTGCCGTTCCTGCTTATCCGCCCAAGCGCAACCATCATACGGAACGTTTAGTGAGTATTTTGGATGATTGTGCGCCTGGGGTTATTTTAACAACCGAGCAGCAGCTTTCCCAAAGTCGTACCTTGTGTGAAGATTATTTTTCAAAAGCGCAAAATGCCTTACCGTGGGTTGCAACAGATTCGATCGAATTACGTGCTGCCAGTGCATTTATGCCAAAGGATGTCGCGTGTGAATTGGCCTTCTTGCAATACACATCAGGCTCTACTGGTAACCCCAAAGGGGTTATGGTGAGCCATGCCAATTTAGTGGCGAATTTTGCTATGGCGCAAGCCGCATATGAAATACCCAAGGACACCCATAGTGTATCCTGGTTGCCATTGTTTCATGATATGGGCTTGATTGGTGCTGTGATGATGCCCTTGTTTTGGGGTGCCGGTGCACTGTTAATGCCGCCCAACAGCTTTTTGCAAAAGCCGCTTCGCTTATTAACCTTGATTGATGCGTTTGCAAAACAATTTCCGGTTGGTGTCACTCAACCTAATTTTGCCTATCAAATGCTTGTGGATCAGGTGGCCGATGAAGCGATCGCAGGCTTTGATTTTTCACGTTGGGTTTTTGCTATGTCTGGTGCTGAGTTTATTCAAGCCGACACCTTGGCAGCTTTTACGCAAAAATTTTGTGCAGCAGGCTTTGATACCAAAGCGATTCGACCCGCCTATGGGATGGCGGAGTGCACGCTTTTTTCAACCTGTAACCCTTATGGTAGCTACCAAGTCACAACCTTTGATAAAGCGCAACTCGCTTTAGGAAAATTAGTCTCTTCAGAGGAAAACACGCAAACCTTTGTGAGTGTTGGTGTTAGCCTTGATTCGCAGACGTTAATTATTGTTGACCCTGTCACATTGGCGATTAAGCCAGAAGGTGAGATAGGTGAAATTTGGCTTCAAGGTGACCATATTGCCAAGGGGTATTGGAATAAACCTGAAGAAAATATGGAAGCCTTTGCGGCAAAAACGGCTTGTGGGCAAGGCCCTTTCCTTCGCACAGGCGATCTTGCTGCGCAGGTTGCCGGTGAACTCTATATGGTCGGCCGGATGAAAGATATGCTGATCATCCGTGGTAAAAATCATTATCCGCAAGATATTGAATTAACTGCTGCCAACGCCTGCCCTTCGCTTGTGCGTGATTCAATTGCGGCATTCACTGTGCAATCAGCAGAAGGCGAGGCGTTAGTCATCGTGGCAGAAGTGCAGCGTTTAGCACGCAAAACCTTCGATGCTGAAGCTGTTGGCCGAACGTTATTGCAAGCGGTGAGTGATGCACACGGTATTCGCCTGCATAGCGCGCGATTCATTCGCTTTGCGTCCATGCCTAAAACCTCCAGTGGTAAAATTCAACACTTTTTAGTCAAACAGCAGTATTTGAATGAGGCGCTTAACGTTCAGGGTGAATGGGAGACTATTCAAGCGGATAAACTTACACCATTTGCACCCAAAATAGTCTTTTTGGATATGACGGCAGATCAATTATTAGCAGCGCTAGTTGATTATTTCGAAGTAAATTATGGGGTAACCCTGACTGCACAATCACGTCTTGAAAGCCTTGGTTTAGATTCTGTGCAATGGCTGGGGTTGTTTGCCGAGCTGGAATCATGGTCTAAAAAAACCTTGGATGCGACGAAAGTTTGGCAATTCGAAACACTTGAACAGTGGGTGGATTATCTTATTAAATTAAAATCGACGGCAAGTCATCCATTGGATGAAGAAATCGAGGGTTTTTTATAATCCGCTATACCTTGTTAATTAATGGGTTATTTTTTTAAGTTTCGCTTTTGTACCAATGAGATAAGTGTGCTCTTTTGTCTCTTTCAAGCGCTCCAAGGCAGACATAGCAGTGTTTCACAGAGAAAGCGCTGCCAAGGGCTTTTTAGCGGCTTGGCTCACACGGGATTTAGGATGCCTTAACAAATTAGTCATCACGCAGTTTAAATCAATCAAGCATAAAGGTATGCTCTTCAAAGCTATTTGCAATGGTTAGATGAGATGGTCGATTGCAGTAGCGTCAAGTGACTCAGTGACGAACAATAAAAAT
The DNA here is from genome assembly GCA_026708525.1 of Cellvibrionales bacterium. Classification (GTDB taxonomy): domain Bacteria; phylum Pseudomonadota; class Gammaproteobacteria; order Pseudomonadales; family DT-91; genus CAKMZU01. The sequence goes on along the minus strand of JAPOUS010000277.1, from coordinate 15,112 downwards.
AAGAACAATCAATCGTTATGGATATAACAGCGCTAAAAGCTTTTTTGCGTGATTTGTGGCGTGAGGGAGTCGAATTATGGCTGGAAACCAATCAATTAAGGTTTCGTGGCAATAAGCGAGTTCTGACTTCTGAAAAAATTAGCCAATTACGTGAAAATAAACCGCAAATTATTCGTTTGCTCGAGGATACCCCAGATGCATACTTAGGGTTTCCGCTGAGTCATGGGCAAGCGTCGATCTTTTTTCAGCAATCGATGATGCCTGCAAGTGCAGCTTTTCATTTAACTGCCATGCTGAAACTCAAGCCTGGTATTGATCAGGACGTGTTGGCCAAAAGTTTTGATTGGGTACTTCAGCGTCATGCGCCCCTAAGGATGGCGATTCGTCAACTGGATGGGCATCTCGCGCAACAAGTCAGTTATTCCTTACCTTCCATTTTACGGGTTGAAACGATTGATGGTAGTTTGGATGCATGGGCCGATGATCATACGGGGCGGGCGTTTGATTTAGCGCATGACCCACTGATTCGCGCTATTGTTGGTAAAAAAGCGAACGAACAGGTTCTCCTGTTAGTCGTGCATCATATTGTGGCGGATTTTTGGGCACTCTCTTTATTTATTGATGAACTATCACAAGTGTATCAGGCAACGAGTCAAGGGCTGGAGCCTGAGCTGCCCGCGATTGGCAAGCTGTATAAAGATTTTGTGATGGAGGAATCGACTTATCTGGCGTCAGACGCAGCAGAGATCGATCGACAGTATTGGCTATCTACGCTTGAAGAGCGTCCTGCGTCTATTCAATTGCATGGTGTAAAACAGACTACCAGACCGTCTGATTTTTCGGGTGAAGAATTCGGCGTGTCATTATCGAATACATTAAGTGATGCGATAAAGCAGCAAGCACAAGATCTAGGCGTGTCGTCATTTAGTTGGGTGTTAAGTTGTTATCAGCTCCTACTGTACTGGTATAGCCGAGAGACTCGCTTTGCGATTGGCGTACCGATGGCATCAAGAAATACGGTTGATTATCAGCGCGTGGCCGGTCAGTTTACGAACCCTGTGTGTTTTGTCGCAGAGTTAGGCGCACATGATACCTTTGCCGACCTTGCAAACGACGTGCACAGCCAGCGCAATGCTGCATTATCCCACCAAATGTACCCAATTCAGAAGATCATTGATGCATTAAACTTGCCGCGTGAGGGCGGGCAATCAGGCCTGTTTCAGTTCGCCTTTTCCTGGAATCAACTCCCTGCCCTTTCACCCGATAACCCGCTGATTGAATCAGTATTATCAATGAAGCAACAAGGTGCTATTTACGATTTAGTATTGACAGGATTTGATACGAGCGCGGGCATACAACTCCAATTTCGCTATCAAACGGCTGCCTATACGCAACCAGTTATAGCAGCCTTTGCCGATCAACTTATCCACCTACTCGAGCAGTCAGTTAAGCAGCCAACGATCAAGCTTGCCGAATGTCAATTGGCTGATAGAGACTTTATTGAGGCAATTAACCGTTTTCATGATAAGCCGGGAATCGGCTTGATGGGGCGTTATCATGCCTTGGTTCAACAACAACCTGACGCATTGGCTTTTATTGAAGGTAAGCAATCGATTACCTACCGCCAATTAGATGAGCGGGCCAATCAGCTGGCCCATTGGTTAGCGGCTCAACATGTTAACGCGCAGGATTCTGTGGCACTCCATTTACCTCGCTCGTTAGATATGGTGGTAAGCCAATTGGCTTGTTTAAAAATGGGTGCGGTTAGTGTCCCAATCGATACCAAAGCACCCAAAGACAGGCAAGCATTAATAGCCCGTATTGCTAATTGCCGGTTAACACTTGATGCGGCGTCTGTTGCACAATCTGTGCATCTTGCAACGGCTTTTGATGCAGTGGCTGAGGATCTGGAATCGACCGCCTGTGTGTTATTTACCTCAGGTTCGACAGGTGTGCCAAAAGGTGTCAAGATTCCGAGACGTGCGATAGCAAGGCTTGGGTTCGATAATGGGTTTTTGGCGTTGTCAGAGGGCAAACGTTTAGCCTATGCGTCCAATGTTGCATTTGATGCGGCCAATATCGAATTGTGGAATGCGTTACTTCAAGGGGCAGCCTTGGTGTTAATTGATGACAACACCTTGCTGGATGCTGAACAGCTCGCACAAACTTTGGTTGATCAACAGGTAGACGCCTTGTTTATTACAACCGCGCTATTTCATTTGTATTCATCGATTAATCCAGCGGTTTTTTCCACCTTAGACACCCTAATGACGGGAGGGGAAGCATTAGCAAGCCAGCTAGCAGAACGTTTTGTTAAGGCTTGTCCTGGGACAGCGCTAATTAACTTATACGGCCCTACAGAAAATGGCACCGTTAGTAGTTTTTATCCGGTCACTCAGCATTCGAATTTTACTCAGCCTTTGCCCATTGGTCGGCCGATTTATCGCAGCGAATTGCTCATTCATAATCCCTATGGTCAGCAAAACCCAACAGGTATGGTCGGTGAGATTGTGGTTGCCGGTGCGGGTTTGTCAACAGGCTACATTAACCCGCCAGAAGGTGCTTCCCCGTTTTTCATGCAAAATGGCCGTATGGCGTACCGAACAGGTGACTTGGGCTATGTGAATGATCAGGGCGATATTGTTTACTGTGGCCGTAAAGATGATCAATTAAAAATTCGTGGTCAGCGGGTTGAGTTAAGCGAAATCGAACAGTGTATTTTGCATTTTGATCAGATTGAAATGGCTGTGGTGATGCAACAGGTTGAAGAAAACTCAGCGGCAGAAAATGCGCCACTGGTAGCGTATTTTACCGCAGATACAGCCATTGATCTTGCCGCACTTAGAGTGCACTGCCGAAAACACTTGTTAGCAGTGATGCAGCCAAAAGGCTTTATGCAGCTTGATCAGTTGCCAATGACCAATAATGGTAAAGTGAATAAAAAAGCGCTACCTAAAGTTGTGGTTGAACGCGCAGCAGGGGTTTTGCCTAGAAGCCAAACAGAAAAATTAGTGGCAGCCTATTTTGAGCAAATCTTTGGTGTTGATAACTTAACCACCGCTGATGATTTTTTTGCATTGGGTGGCCATAGCCTATTGGCGGTAAAAACTGCTGCCTGGTTGAGTGATCGATGCCAAAAAAGCCTCAGACTGACCGATATTTTTTCAAATCCAAGCATTGCGCAATTGGCTAACTGTATTGATCAGCGTGAACAACGAATGAACACGGCCATCGAAAAAGTTAATGCATCGATTCCTGTGATGGCAGGCAAGCAGCAAAAGCGTCTTTGGATGGTTCAGCAACACTTTAAAGACAGCACTGCATACAATATGCCTTTGCGCTTATCTATTCAGTCACCACTGACTAAAACATTTGTCGAGTCTGTGTTGAAAAAGCTCATATCTCGACATGATGCCTTATCTCAGGGATTTCAGCAGGTTGATAGTGAAGTGTACTGGGTGCAACCGCTTAACGAATGGTCGCTTGAGTGGGCGGATATTTCAGGGCTGGAGGATAATCAAAAGCAAGATGAGTGTAAGCGCTTACTATCTTTGAATGCTTCGTCTCGATTTAACTTTGAAACAGATTATCCGATCAAAGCCCAGCTGATTAAGCTCGCTGAAAATGATTTTAGGCTAGCGGTTTGCCTGCATCATGTCAGTGTGGATGGCCAAAGTGTTGGGATTCTATTACAAGAATTGGGCACCTTACTTAAAGGGCAAGCACTTCCTGATGCCAATACCATTCAATTTCGTGACTATTGCTATGCCGAACAGATGCAAAAACTGCCTACATCAGAGGTCAGTTTGAATTTTTGGCAACGCTATCTTGCCGAGCACACAGGCTTTTTACCCTTGGCGACAGACTTTCCAAGGCCTTCCGTCCCAAGTTTTAAAGGGGGGAATGTAAGTATTCAGGTGCCTGGCCGTTTGACGCGCGAAATCCATGCGTATGTGAATCAACATCACTTGCGCCTTTCGGTGGTGATGATGGGCCTTTGGGCATTAACCTTGGCTAAATTAACGCGTGAAAACGATATTTGTATCGGTTTCCCCGTTAGTGGTCGAGAAGACCCTGCGACTTTATCCATGGTGGGGTTGTTTGTTAATAATCTTGTCATGCGACATCGATTTGATGCCTCAGAATCACTGAGTGAGTTTTTTACTCGCCAACAAGCGGATTTTATTGCGTTATTTGAGCACCAACAGCTCCCCTTTGATCAAATGCTCAATGGGTTATCGTTGGATGCTCCAGAGGGGTGGTTGCCGTTTTTGCAAGCGTCCTTCCAGTTAGAAGAGGTCTCTTTGGCCTCGCAGGTTAATCAATGGTTTGATGGCACAACAAACTTAATAGCGCAAGGCGTGTCAGCGAAATATGATATTAACCTGCGCTGTGTAGCCGAAGCTAATCAGCCCATACAATTGCATTTTGAGTATGCCAAAGATTTATTCACTGAGGCGACTATAAGCAAGCTCGCGACAGGCTTTTTGACTATGCTAAAAGGGCTAACCAAGGCGCAAGTCATTAACGATTTGGCACTGGCTCCCTTCCCTGTGTTGCCGGAATCACTGCCGTCATTTTCGGCTGCTCAGGGTACTTTTCTTGATGCCTTTACTGATCAGGTTAAGGCACACCCCACGCAGGTTGCCGTAAATTATAATGGCAATCAACTGAGTTATCAGCAATTAGATGATAAAAGTCATCAGCTAGCGCAGGCTTTGGTTTCTCATGGGGTAAAGCCTAACGATTATGTTGGGGTATGCTTGCAACGCTCACAGGAATTAATTGTTAGCCTTCTTGCTGTTTGGAAAGCAGGGGCTGCCTATGTTCCGATTGACCCCGCTACCCCTAAGGATAGACAGACTTACATTTTAAACGATGCCAAAGTACAGGTAGTTGTCTCTGATACGTCTGATGAAACTCTGACAGTTATTGACCCTAATGCAGTAGCAGAGTATCCAATTCACCCTATTGGTATTGCGCCGAGTTCCTCAGATATTGCCTATATTATTTATACCTCAGGTACGACAGGCAATCCAAAAGGCTGTGTGGTCTCTCATGGCAATTTGTTACGGTTGTTTGAAACCACAGATAGCCTCATGACGTTTTCTCGTGATGATCACTGGTGTATGTTCCACTCGTATGCGTTTGATTTTTCAGTATGGGAGGTATTTGGTGCACTGTATCATGGTGCCAAGGTGTCAATTATTCCTAAAATGTTAACGCAGGATACACAAGCATTTTACCGTTTTGTCGCCGAACAAGGCATCACGGTACTCAACCAAACTCCCCAAGCCTTTGCGGCTTTTGTAGCAGAAGATGCGAAACAGCAGCAAAACTTAGCGTTGAGGCAAGTTATTTTTGGTGGTGAGAAGCTTGAAGCACACTACCTGGCCGATTGGATTGGCAGGTATCCGCTGGATCAAGTCCATCTTATCAATATGTATGGGATCACTGAAGTAACGGTTCATGCGAGTTTCCATCGGGTGACGACTCAAGATATCGCCCAAGGCGATATTCCTATTGGTCAGCCTTTACCGGATATGCACTGGATGCTCTTGGATGTTCATGGCAAGCCTACCTTAACAGGGGCAGTCGGTGAAATCGTGATAGGTGGTGCAGGTATCACTCAGGGTTATTTGAATCAACCTGAATTAACCTCGGCGAAATTTATTCCTCATCCTCAACATCCTGATCAAAGGCTTTATCGAAGCGGCGATTTAGCGGCAGTGGATGCGAATGGTGACCTACGTTATCTAGGGCGTGCGGATAATCAGGTAAGTATTCGCGGCTTCCGTATCGAACTTGGTGAGATAGAACAGCGATTGCAGCAATGTCTAGGCATTGAGGAAGCTAAGGTTGTCGCAGATTCAGAAAAAAACTTGCTGATTGCTTATTGCCGAACCGGGCAATTTGAATTGAACCGTCAGTTAATCAAGCAGCAACTTCGTGAGCATTTACCCGTTTATATGCTGCCCCAAGCCTTTGTATCGATTGATGAGTGGCCGATCAATCATAATGGAAAGCTGGCAATTGATCGGTTACCCAAAGCTATAGCAGAAGATTTTGTGACGCAACCTTATGAAGCCCCCCGGAATGAAACGGAACACACCTTAGTCACTATTTGGCAAGAGCAGCTCAAGCTGGATAAAATTGGTATTCATGATAATTTCTTCGATTTAGGTGGCCATTCATTGATGGCGTTAAAAATTAGTGCAGCCATTGAATCTGAATGGCAGTGCCATGTCCCTTTGCCGAAATTTTTTGAGCAGCCCACCGTTGCTCAGTTAGCGACCGTGGTGCTGGAAGAGACGCTATTGAGCCAATCACTCGATGATACGGACTTGATGACACTGCTTGAAGAAATCGCTGAATAAGTATTACTTAAGCCCCAGGAGCTTGTTTAAATCCAAAAGTATTAGGTTAGGTTGTAACCCAAGATGCCGATTGGGCATGCTAGGCTCAAAGTGTTCTAAGTAAGCTTGAGGTGATTTCACCGCATCGTCCACTAAATAACTTTCCTGGCCCATAAGGGTATCAATTTCTTGTTGTGTTAAGCCTTGCTGCTTAAGGGTGTTTATATCTTGTTGTTGCCAGTTTCGGCTCTCTGGTCGATGCATGCCATCAAATCCAGCTGATGCAAAACCAACATTAGGTACAAAGGTAGCGTAATGGCCACTAGTGTTTTGATTTTTTAAGGCTAATGCTGTATCTGGGAATCTCTTGTTTAAAAACTTTTCAAGTTCTAGTCTATCTTGAGCTTGGGCATCGCCAAGACCAAAAATTCTCACGCCAAATCGACCCATAAGGATAACTTGTATTTGACCAAAATGTATAGGTGGTTCATTGAGTTCAAAAATTTGATTAAAGTATTGAGGGGCTACGGCCTTTATAAAGTCATAAACTTCTGTTTGTTTCTGCCAATCTTTAGGTTCAAAACTTTGGAAGTACGCTTGTGCTTGTTTTGGCAAGTTTTGAAATGGGATGCCGGCAGCCCCTAGGGCGTCGATGATACAAGATTGTGCTTTTCTATCTTCGTTCCATAAATGACTACAAGCATTGCGTTGTTTTTCAATTTTGTCCATCAAAGCGAGTTTAGCTTCATCTCGGCGCATTTTTTCAGTAAGTGGTGGTGTATAGGGTGCGGTTTTTTTTTTACCTAAAAATGCTTCAAGTCGTCTCCTTTGTTCTTCAACAAAGCTAGGCGATGGGTTATTTAGGTCAAAGTCGACCTTTTTGCCTGGAATTGTCGGTGGAATGTCTCGAGTCTCAGGCAAATATGATGACTTAACGGGTTTAGGGTATTTGCTGGCTATTGATGACGGTTGACCTTTTTCCTTTTGCTTGGGTGTAAGGCTCGTATCATCTTCGCTGTTTTTGTTGGTTTCATCTGTAATAATGAAAGGCAATGTAGATTCAGGAGTTTGTGGCTTTGTGATTGTATTATTTGACTGATTTTTTTTGGCCAGTTGCTTTTCTATGCCTGCTTTAACGAAAAAAATTATGACCGTAGCTACGGCTCCGCTAGCCAACGAAGGCAAGACTTTCTTTAGGAAAAAATCAGAGGAGTTTTTACTGTTCAATGTTTCTGAAAAGGTGGAGGAAACAGCGCAGCTGATAATCAGAATAAATGTAAATAATCGAAACATGACAGTATAAAAATACACAAACGATCATCCGACACGTGTTTTTATCGATGGTTCAATGTTTTTTTAGCGGTATGAACTCCCCTGTCTTATTGGTAATGAAAAACCCATAGTGTGTTAACGCTTTTTCGCAGGTTAACGTGAGTGTTGACGGGATTTTTTTAGCGGTCAGCTCATTGATTTGTAATTTGCAGCCACGACCTACTAAAAAATGTTGATTAAGGGCAAAAGGCTTTTTTTGGGTATTTCTAAACAGTAAATCGAGCGTTGATAATAAGCCCTGTTCGCTTTTGAGCATAAGTTTATTTTCGTTAAACTCGATGGAGACTTCTTGGCTCAAGGCCGTTAAATTGATAATTGGAGTAAACGGCGTGTGGTGAAAATAATATCGCACGCCATTCATTTTGCTGGCATCAAATACACTATTGCCGAGAGTAAACACCGCGTGGTATTGGCTCAGGTCTTTGGGTAATGAAAGGGCTCTGAATTTGCCGGGGTTGTCTAATAAGCGTGGTGCATAGGCATAGATAGGCGTAAGGAGAAAAGATGCCAATAAATGGCCAAAACCAATAATGTAAGCAATGGCTCTTAGTGTTAATCGAAATCGCAATTGGATCACTAAACGGTACAAAACGGTGGCTAGCATCAAAGAGGTGAATATGCCTGCTACCATAAAGTTACGTTCTTGCGCTTCAACGCTTAATACAGGTACAAGTGATAATACATTCGCAACAAGGCAAAAGTTGTATAGTCGGTTTTTCATGATCCAACTACCGGCCACCAAAGTGATCAACATCACCCAGCCCGAAAGCTGGTTAAAGGTTTCAAGCCCAGGAAAGTGAAAAGCAGGTACAGGCTGAAACTGCATATTGATGGCAGCAGGTAATCGCTCAATCAAGATATGGATAAATTGCAAAGGCTGACCGATTGCATCGAGATAGTAGCCTCCATCAGATCTTGCGCCGAAACCGGCAGTTTTATAAAAAATAAGCCACGCCAATAGTAATAGGGCTGGCGCGGCAAGCGATTTGGCGGAATCCATCCAGGTGATTTGGCCATGGTTTTCATAAAAGCAGGCATAGGCAAATAATATTGGTGCGATACTTAGGGCAATTTCTCCTGAGAGCAACCCAAGCAAGATAAAGAGCAAACTGAGTAACTGGTGGTGTGTTTGCCGACTCTCTCGATAATAGTGGTGATAAATCAAGGCAAACACAATAAAAGCGCTAGCCATAATGGCATTGCGATTGGCTATCCAGGCAACCGTAAAGGCATGAGTAGCGTCTACAGCAAAAAATAATAACCCTAACATAACAACAGGGCGTAAGTGGCTAAAAGTAGCATAGAGTTTATAGACTGCATAAAGTAGAAGTGCATACCAGCAAAGGCTATGAAGATGCATTAACCAGGGCTGTTTAAGCACATAAAAATCAAACAGGTGGGTGACTTCACTTAAGGGTCTAAAAAATACCGCTTTCATGTCCTTGTCGATCCACCAAGGGATAAGGCCATAATCAATGAGGGTTTGGGTGCGTTGCCTATCGCTGGTTAAGAATGTGAATAGATCATGGAGTGAGGCATTATCGGTGAGTATGTGGCGGTTGTTCGGGTTAAAAATTAACGCATAAAAATTGTAGTCATCACCGAAAAAACCCGCAAAGAGTGAAGGCAATAAAAGTATAATGCCTATAGTGCCAATGAAAAGCGGCGCTAAGGGGTGTTTAAGGGAATGAAAAAGCCGAGTGAGTATCACAGATCAAGACATTGTTAGAATCTTAACCTGCTTTTAAAGGAAGCCATGCGAATAGTAAACAATTAAATACACATTCGATAAAAAAAGGCGATGCTGGCAACAGAATTTGTAGTTGCAGCGATTAAAATTGATACTGCCAATAACAACGAAGGCTAAAGGGTGTTTGGTCAGGCGCTTCAATATCCATATGCGTTGACAGGCTGGCGGATAAGCTACGCCAAGTTAACTGAATATTTGCAGCGAGGGTATTTTGTTGGGCACCAAAATCCCGCTCTAGTTGGTAATCACGCTCTTCAGCGGCATTTTCTCCTTGAATTCGGCTTTCAAAGAGGCTTTGATTTCGCTCAAAAATATTCAATGCGTAGTGCCAACTGAGCGCCGGAACCATTAACAGTTCGTCGGTTAGTAAAAACAACCTCGAAATACGACTACTTAAGTGCCAGTCAATCAGTGTTCGATGGTTTTTCCATTGATCAATAAAATGCGCGTCGTATATATCTGACAGTTGTTCAAAATCTTCAGTGGATTCAGAGGCATTTTGGTGAAGGTTGAATCCTGAGTTTAGGCTAATAAAGTAAGCATCCAAATGAAAAAAATGTTGGTAATCGAGATCAAGCTGAATGAACTTATTCAGATCATCTGTATTTGGAATGGTAATGTGGGTTGAAGGATTATCCTGTTTATAGATGTCTTGGCCCAATTGTAGCGATGAAGATAATCGGTAATGGTTTTCTTGGAAGCTTAATGAAAGATGGGTGCTGCCTGTCGCTACATCGGTCGTGATAGATTGTTTTTCATCAGAGGCAACACTATAGGTAGCTCCGCCTGAAAGAGACCATTTTTCGGCAAAATCCCAATGGGTAAAAAGCTCATTTTCAATGGTTAGGTAAGATTTTTCTTGATCGTTAACCCAGTAAGTTGATGGCGTCACTCCAAATCCAGCTTCAATGACTAACGAGTCTGAAAACGCGATTGAAGAAAGAAAAAAAAATAGGCTTGTTATTAGTTTCATAGGTTAAATCAAGGTAAAAAATAAAAAAGCACCCGAGGGTGCTAACTAGGAAAATGATTTAAGAACGTGAGCGTTTTTTGCCTGTATTCATCTTCATGGTATTGCGTACTTTTTTTGCTTTTTTAAGCATGCCAGAACCTTTGTTTTCTTGTTTTTTGGCTTTGTGTTTAGCTCGTTTGTCAGCAATAAAAGCCTTTTTCTGATCGGGTGACATTTTTTTGAAGGCTTCTTTTTTTGCTTTGCGTTCAGCCATTTTTTTATCAAACACTGCACGCTCTTCGTTAGTCATTTGGCTACGTTTTTTCTCGAGCATTTCAGCTTTACTTAATCGGTCTTTTCCGCGGTTCTCCATGCGGTACTTGCGCTTTTTCGATAATTTACGTTTTTTGTTGTTTTTAGTAAGACCTTTTGCTTCTTTGGTTTTTTTAGATGCTGATGTATCGGTGACAGCCGGAGTGGTTGTCGGCTTAACCGTGGTCTCAGCAAGTGCCAAGGTGGGAATCGCTAGCGTTAATGATAGGGCTAAAATCTGAGTTGACTTCATTATTATTCCTCGTCGTCTATTCCCCATAAGAATAGAGAGGAAAAGTAAGCTACATGTTTCGTTCCGTTAAAGGCTGTTAATGTCATGACAAAGGCCTGATCTGACTGCTAAAATGCGGAGTTAATGTTTTGTAAGATTGATTAATATGCCCCCCCAACTTCCTAAAGCCAGTCTTTTTGTCATCTCTGCGCCGTCAGGTGCAGGGAAAACTAGCCTTGTGAACGCTTTAAATGCCAATGATGAGACGCTACAGGTTTCTGTATCTCATACCACCCGGTCTAAGCGAGAAGGTGAAGTGCATGGTGAGCACTATCATTTTGTTGAAAAAGCGGAATTTCAATCCATGGTAGGTGATGGGGTTTTCCTTGAGTATGCGGAAGTTTTTGGTAACTGTTATGGCACCTCTATGGAGTGGGTAAAAGCACAGCTTGTTGAAGGCCGGGATGTGATCTTGGAAATCGACTGGCAAGGTGCTCAACAGGTGGCAAGATTGATGGACTGTACCACCATATTTATTTTGCCTCCCAGTATTGAAACATTAAAACAGCGTTTAGAATCCCGATCTCAGGACAATGCAGATACGATCGCATTAAGAATGCAAAAAGCCCAAAATGAGATTGCCCATTTTGATGCGGCAGATTTTCTTGTGGTGAATGATGATTTTAATCAGGCGTTAAAAGAGCTTCAGACTATTATTTCAGCGACAAGGCTCAGTACCTCGTTGCAAAAAATTCGCCATGCGTCACTCATTAGTGACTTATTGCAGTAGTCGTTGAGAGAATTACCTCCCCCTTTTTCTTTGTTTCTAGGGTTATAAAGTGGTAAGTCGGGTAAGGATGGCTTACAATTAGCCCTTTACAGTATTTTTTGGGTGTGCGTTATGGCCAGGATCACCGTCGAAGATTGTCTTGATAAAGTGGATAACCGTTTTGAATTAATTTTGGTTGCTTCTAAAAGAGCAAGACAAATTGCAACGGGCGGGCATGCACCACTTGTTCCAGAAGAAGGTGATAAGCCAACGGTTATAGCCCTTCGGGAAATCGAAAATGAGCTAGTGACGGTTGATGGTATTGAAAAAACGGAAGAGGAAGTTGATTCCATCGTCACGCAAAGCTTTATCTAATCGAATGGCAAATCTTTGCTTTTGGCTGTGGGTTTTGTTTTGGGATATGAAGGCAGTTGCTAACAACGTATACAAAATCACAATTAAAAAGCATAAAAGATATCGCCCTAGTTCGTGGTTTGGCCAATTAGTGCAAGCACATTCTAGGCTGTCTGTCGTTTCTTTCAGGTCACCTTGTTTAATGAATGGTTGAGGTGACTGCATGTTATCAATCCTTGATCTTGCTGAGAAAATTTCAGAATATCTCTCGCCTGAACAGGTAGATCAGGTGAAGCGAGCGTATTATTACGCCGAACAAGCACACGATAATCAAATTCGCCGCTCAGGCGAGCCTTACGTCACACACCCCCTAAGCGTTGCCTACATCCTAGCAGAAATGCGTATGGATCATCAGAGTCTTCAATCCGCTATGCTTCATGATGTCATTGAAGATACAGGTATCACCAAAGAAGCGTTAACCGAACAATTCGGCGAGGCAGTAGCTGGTCTTGTTGATGGAGTGAGTAAGCTTACGCAAATTGAATTTATGTCACATGCTGAGGCGCAGGCAGAAAATTTTCAAAAAATGGCCATGGCCATGGCGAATGATATTCGCGTGATTATGGTCAAACTTGCCGATCGTTTGCATAACATGCGAACCATTGGCGTCTTAAGGCCCGATAAACGCAGGCGCATCAGTAAAGAAACCCTAGAAATTTATTCACCCATTGCTAATCGCTTGGGCATGAACGATATTCGTATTGAGCTGGAAGACCTCTGTTTTTTTGGTGTTCATCCAATGCGTGCATCAAGAATTTTGGCGGCATTAAATGGTATCCGTGATGTACGAGAAGCCCTGGTCGAAAAAAGCCGGGTCATCATGGCTGATCACTTGGAAAATGAGCAAATACCCGCTCGAGTGGTTGGGCGTGAAAAGCATTTGTTTAGTATTTACCAGAAAATGAAAAGTTCGGGTAAATCCTTTAAAGAAATTATGGATGTGTTTGGTTTTCGTATTGTTGTTAACGATGTTGATACCTGTTACCGCGTATTAGGTGCCATGCATGCCTTATTCAAGCCAGTTCCCGGCCAATTTAAAGACTATATTGCCATTCCTAAATCAAACGGTTATCAATCACTGCATACGATTTTAATCGGCAGGCATGGTATTCCTATCGAAGTGCAAATTCGCACAGAAGAAATGGAAGATATGGCTAATAATGGTATAGCCGCGCATTGGCTATACAAAGAAGGTAGCGAAGTATCAGAATCGGTTAGCAGTAGCCATAATCGTGCACGTCAGTGGGTACAGGGACTGCTTGAGATGCAAGAGCGTACCGGCAACTCCCTTGAATTTATCGAAAACGTCAAAATCGATTTATTTCCTGATGAAGTGTATGTTTTCACGCCAAAAGGCAAAATCTTAGAATTACCCAGTGGCGCAACAGCCATTGATTTTGCTTATGCACTGCATACCGACCTGGGGAATCAGTGTGTAGGTTGTTATATCAATCGCAGGCTCTCTTCGTTATCGCAGCCATTAGAAAGTGGTCAAACGGTAGATATTATTACCAGTGTCAATGCAGGGCCTAACCCTGTGTGGTTAGATTTTGTGGTGACAGGTAAGGCACGCAGCAATATCCATCACGTGTTAAAGCATCAGCAAGCTGAACAAAGCCAAGAGTTGGGCAAACGCTTGCTCGAAAAAGCTTTGTTAAGTTTTGATATGTCGCTTGATGCGGTTACACCAGAGGCGATTGATGGGTTGCTTGCCGCAACCGGGCTTGAGAGTGTTGAATCTGTTTATCAGGATATTGGTATGGGTAATCGCGTTGCCTATCTTACTGCGAAACAACTGTTGCCAGATGGGCTTGTAGAACAAGACGAGGCCAATGAAAACAAAGCCTTGGTCATTAAAGGCACTGAGGGCTTGATTATTAAATATGCTAAGTGCTGCCACCCTATTCCTGGCGATTCAATCTTAGGGCATTTTAATGCAGGTCGGGGTGTCCTGGTTCATGTCGATCATTGCCAGCAGGTGAATGAAGCACGACGTAAAAAAGCCAAGATTATCGACTTAGCCTGGAATGATCAGGTTGAGGGCGAATTTACTGTGCCAATTCGTGTTGAAATTAAGCATGAACGCGGCTTAATTGCGACGCTTGCAACCAAGATAAATAGTTTGGATACCAATATTGAAAGCATTAATGTGTTAGATTTGGATGCATTCAATAGCCGAGTTGATATTGCCATTAATGTGCATGATCGTGTGCATCTTGCGCGTATTATGCGTCATATCAAAAATATTAAATCGGTGACAAGAGTCAGCCGTGTTAAAGCAACCAACCATTAGTTAATCCAACGAAAGTATTGTGATTATTAGGTGTTTTTATGGGAAAAAATATTATTCAAACCGATGCTGCGCCAGCAGCTATTGGCCCTTATTCTCAAGCAGTACGAGCAGGTGACACCCTGTATATTTCAGGTCAAATCCCGTTGATTCCAGGTGAGATGACATTGATTGACGGGGATATTTGCGCACAGACGGATCAAGTCTTTAAAAACTTAAGTGCCATTGCAGATGCGGCAGGTGGTTCGCTAAATGACGCAGTTAAAATCAATATTTCACTGACGGATTTAGCTAATTTTGATGCGGTCAATGCAGTGATGAAAGAATACTTAAATGAGCCCTACCCTGCCCGCGCTTGCGTTCAGGTTGTGGCTTTACCTAAAGCGGTTGATGTTGAAATTGAGGCGATTCTTTATCTAGCTGAAAAATATAAAGGCATTTGATCGCCATTTATTGGATTGTTAATTTGCTGCTATCCACTCTTATCAATAGGAAGATGAAATAGTAAACATGGGTTTATTTATTCTTTATTGTTAAAAAGTAAGAGGTAAAACATGTTATTCAAAGCGTTATTAGTATCCTTTCCTTTAATTGTCGGCTCTGTAGTTTTTGCAGACAATAGTGATACTCAGCAAAAAACGATCCAAAGTTGTGCTGAATTGTTACCTGAAGGGACGTTTACACTTAAGGGCACCTCTAAAAATT
>JAPOUS010000037.1 GCA_026708525.1 Cellvibrionales bacterium | reverse complement strand
GCCTGGATAGCTTTTTGAGATGTTTGTAAGGGCTAAACGCTTTGCAGCGGTCATGTTGTCACCGAAGACTAATAATGGAGCGACTATTGCAATTGGTACTCAATACGCAATTAGTTGTCCGTACGGTCAAAAAATTTCATATTATCTAATGTTTTGCCTTCAATCGGAAGGCATTGTTAGACATCTTTAATCAGAGGCGGTTTAAGCTAGCTTATATCCGGCTGTTCTTGAAAATGAACGTGCAGATAAGTCATTGACAAATAAGTGATATTTATGACCATTTTGGTGCGAGTGCACCAAAATGGTGGTTTTTTCTGGTTATACAGCCAATAAGGTTTTATCGAAAGTGACGGGATTATCGATCATCCCTTTGGGTGTATTATTTTCAGAATAGCTGGGAATCAAGGCATCTAAAATAATAGTGGTTAAGAATTGTTGTGTTTTGGTGATTTCTTCATCATCGTACTCTTGGCGATTAGTCAGTAAGAGAACTTGGGTTTCAAAATCTGCATAGTGTTGTGTGCTGGCCCAGATTAAAAAGATGAGGCGAACCGGGTCAACAGGTTTTAATTTTCCAGCGGCGATCCATTGATTAAAGACAGTGGTTTTTTCTTTTATCCATTCACGCATATCTTCTTTGATATAGTCCTTGAGGTAAGGTGCACCTGTGATAATTTCGGTCGCAAACAGCCGTGAAGGCAGCGGTTTTTCACAAGCATTTTGAACTTTGGCAGCAATGTAGGCGCTTAATACTGTTTTTGGGTCATCTTCTGCTTTGATGTCTTCAAGGCCTTGATTCCATGTGTCGATAATGCGCTCAAGCACTTTGGCATAGAGCAAGCTTTTGCTTTTAAAGTAATAATG
Source organism: Cellvibrionales bacterium (assembly GCA_026708525.1). Taxonomy (GTDB): domain Bacteria; phylum Pseudomonadota; class Gammaproteobacteria; order Pseudomonadales; family DT-91; genus CAKMZU01. The sequence continues at coordinate 3,383 of JAPOUS010000037.1, read as the reverse complement.
CACATTGGCTTTGGGTAAGTTTACTCGCTCGGCAATTTGCATCATGCTTGTGCCTTTAAAACCGTGTGTAGCAAAAAGTGCTTCAGCCGCATCAAGGATGCGAGCGTAGTTTTGCTCACGAATTTTACCTGGCTTGTATTTTTTTGGGGTATTCCGTTTTCTTTGCACCATAAAACGATCTAACAGTTTAGTTGTGTTTTATTTGGGTAATGCAAAAATAACGCCAGTTTGATGGGTTGTGGTGAGTTGGCCAGGAACTTGCTTGAGGTAAAATTGATAATAATTGACCTATCGGTTAATATTGTCGAAAATAAGATTAACCTATGACCCTATCTATCATGATAATATTCCGACAAGCAGCGCTCCTTAGTGCTTTCGTTTTCGTATCTACTGTTTCTCAGGCAGAAATATTTTGGAGTAATATTGGTCTTACCTATTTGAACGGCTCAAATTACCAAAACCCCTTTGCAGATAAAGCCAGTGGTGGGCAAGTTTATACCCTTGAACATGCGGGTGCTTATCATTTCGGTAAAAGCTTTTTCTTTGTCGATCGTTTTCATTCAGGCGATAAAAGCATTAATAATGACGAGACCTACATGGAGCTGGGCGTCGATATCAGCTTGTCTTGGCTGGCTAACGAATCCTTTGATACAGCATTAATCAAAGATGTGTATTTGGTGACTCAGTGGGAAAATGCAAATCCTGAAGGTCAAACCCCTTCGGGCGACGATATTGAATCCACCGATAATTTATTACTGGGTGCAGGCATCCGTTGGAAAGCACCAGGGTTTACCTTTTTGGATACTAATCTGTATTACCGTTTAAATGAAAATGACCAAGAGAATTTTCAGTTAACAACAGCTTGGAGCCTGCCGTTTGCGTTAGGAGCAGCTAAATTGGTATTTGATGGTTTCTTTGATTGGACAACACCCACCGAAAATATTAAGGCGGGTTACGATGTAGAAATGACCTTTCATGCACAACCTCAACTGAAGTTAGATTTAGGCCATTTTTTTGATCAATCCGGGCAATATTATCTAGGTGTTGAGCTGGATTATTGGGTGAATAAATTTGGTGTGGACGATCAAGATCAAACGGCCCCGCAGTTATTAGTGCAAGTGAATTTTTAAGCGAGGCTTTTTCTGAGTCTCAAAAAACCCTTAATAGTTGCGTTATGTTTGCATAAGGGTTTTGATGAAAGTGTCACAGGCTATGTGGATTCGTTGCAAAGTTATCGCAGCGATAACGATTTGGCCCCTCCATGCAGACACGCCCTAGCAGACATCTAGAAGCGAGATCAGTAACGGCAAAAACGTGTGGGAAGAGGAATCTGCTAGTTGGTGACAAGAGATATCACGCCCGCTAACAAGTAAAGCGTTTAGCAGATCGACGCAGGGTGATCAGGCCCAGTGTCCAAAAGAGAAGCAATAGATCTATACTGCCAAGAAAGGGAAATGTCGGCGATGGCTCGGTTGTCGGTGGGGCAGGGAGTGAATCGTTAAGCTGATATTCAATAGATTCCAGAATAAAATACAGATCGCCGTTTTCTATCGGAGCAGTATTTGCGTGAATATCAAGGTGGGTTAACCCATTAAAATCCTGGGTAAGCTGAGTGATGCCTGTGTTCAATGCGTTATCCCATAATGGGCCGGATGTGAGTTCAGCAATTAAGGTATCATCCCTGTAGCCTTTGATGATGACAGTAGGCTCTGCCATCTGCCAAAGATCAGTGGCTTCGATGCTTTTTACATCAAAATAGGGGCTTTGCGATGGGGTGATGCGTAACAGATGTGTATCACTGCTTTTAAGATAGCCTAATTGCAAGCCGTTGGGAGTGGTCAGTGCTTTAAGGCTCCCGCCTGGATTGACGGCTATTCTAAGATCATTGGTTTCAATGAATTCGCCAAGGTCTTGGTGATTTTGCCAGTCTGCATTGGCGAAATCTTCTATCCGGTTATCGGCGACGATGAAACTTGCCGGGCACGCAAAAGCGAGAATCGCTGCCAATTGAATGAGTAAAGGCTTCATGGTTCCTAAGGGTCTCCTATGATGTGATTACGAGCGAGAAGGAAATAAGCCGGTTAAGGCAACACAAGCGGTTATGGCCAGTTGCGGAGAGCGTATATTAATCGCTTGATTGTTGCCTGCGGTGCCTGTTTGCCCTGAATCGATCACAATACTGTCGTTAGCGGTAGAAACTTCATGACTGAGATCAACAGGTTTTTCGTTATACATGGCCGCTCGTTGACCATCTGCCAATACATTGCCTTCGGGTATTTCAGTGCTTGCTGGTTGATTGCTGGCGATACTGTGACCGGACAATGTGCCAGCGCTATGACTATGGGTAGGTAATTGATTGACGGTTAGTGTGGTTGTTTCTGCGCCAAGTTTTTGTCCTTGGCGAATTTCACTTAATCCAGCTCCTCTGCCTGCATGAATAGGTGCTCGTCCTCGTAAATCGGGTAAGCCAAAAGTGGTTTGCCCATCCCCGCCATAAACCGTTCCGTATAACGAGAATAACGCTTGATTTTGGTTGATCGGTAATAATTGCCCATTTGCTTCGGTGTAGCCTCGCGGGCAAAAAGTAAACCCTACCCAAATGATTTGTCCGATGAAGGGCTCGAATGCCATAACGTTAGGTAAAGGGCCTAAAAGGGCAAGCGTCAATGTGATCAAAGAAAGCGTTTTATTCATGATTATTATGTTGTTGGCTAATGATAAAAGGTTAAGTTATCCAGTTAGGCAGTTATTTATTGTTTTCTATTTATTATTACAGTGATATTTTTTGTTATTTTCATGACAAAAAAGATCATTGAGGGGTTAGGGGCTGTGACAGGCTTCGATTTATCATGGTTTTCCTTTTGTTACAAATTTGTAATCAAACTAGGGTAATAGATCAAGGCATTGAGCCGGCATGACGCAAATCGTCATGGAGTAAAGATTTACTGATAAAATAGGGAGTAAGTGATGAAAAATACTGGCATGAAGCCGTCAGGTTCTCTTTGGGTAGGTCTTTCAGTGTTATTAAGCGGCTGCTTATCATCACTGGATAACCAGTTCTTTACCCAATTTGATGTGGTTTATCCGGCTGAATATAGAAGTTCTGCTCCGATTACGTTGCTACGTGAGGATATTGACGAAGGGGCTGACCCTATTGTCATTAATTTTCCTGAAGGTACAGCAACCCCTCTTAATCTCTATTTTAATGGTCAAAACGTTAGTGAATGCTATAGCTATACAGAAACTCAAGCGACAGCAGCGTTTCATTGTATGCGTGAATATATTCGTCAGGGTAAAAATACTATTGCTGTGAATCCGCAGTCCTTGTTTCTTGGCACCACTAGAACGTTTATGTTAGATACCGAAGGGACAAAAACCAATAT
>JAPOUS010000341.1 GCA_026708525.1 Cellvibrionales bacterium | reverse complement strand
CACACGAGTAATTGAGCAATATCAAATGAATGCACTGGGTAAAATAACGCAAATACACCTACTTATCGCTGATTCAAAATGAATATTAAACGACCTAAGCATCTCCCAGCCATCATAAGCCTTGGCATCATTCTCTTTGCTGCAATATTGGAGCTGTACTGGCCTTGGGGTGTTTTGATGCTGTTTTGGGGAGTTCGGGATATTGCTACCCGCAAAACCTGGCTAAGTGAACCCATTCATTTTGATGAAACACCTTGGCTATTTAGTACCATCATTGCTGTTTGGCTGGTGTTAGGGTTGTATTTTTTTTCTGAACTCGCTCTTTATTTAGGATAACAATAATGACAAATTTACTAACGCAATATATTGAATCCGCCAAGCAACCCCTTGAGCAAGCTGAGTGCTTACCTTTTGCTGTCTACCATGACCCTGACACCTATAAAAAAGAAGTGCATGATATCTTTTTCAACGACTGGGTGTTTTGTACCGCAGAAGCCAATCTAAAAGCCATCGGCAGTTATTATGCGTTTACGTTAGCCGGTGAATCTATCGCTATCGTGCGTAACCAAGAAAATCAACTGGTTGCACTATCCAATGTTTGTCGCCACCGAGGGACACTATTACTCGATGAAGGCTACGGCCATTTTAAAAAGCATATCGTCTGCCCTTATCATGCATGGGCCTATAACGATGAAGGGAAATTATTGGCAGCGCCTTTTTCAGGTAATGTAGCTATCGATAAAAAAGCACATTGTCTCCCAACATACAGCGTTGACACGTTTTTAGGGCTCGTCTTTGTCCATATCAAGCCCCCCAAGATGACACTAGAAGAACGCTTTGGCAAAGTAGCTGAACTTACTAAAGACTATGAACCCGATCGCTTTACCCAAGCCTACTACTCAGATGATGAAGTATGGCATGCTAACTGGAAATTGGCCGTTGAAAACGGCATTGAAAGTTATCATTTATTTAAAGTGCATAAAGATACCCTCGAACAAACCACCCCCACGAAAACCGCGTACTATGTAGAGGGATCAGAAAAATGGGCGGTGACGGGCGGCAAAATCAAAGGCGCTGCTCCTGTATCTTCATGGTTCAAACGATCGTATCCTGAACACCTAGACCATTACCGCCTAGTTTTTTTACCCCCTGGATTTATAGGCATTATGACCTATGAATCCTTTGACTGGATTCAAGTGATGCCGAAATCCTCTACAAGTTGCCTCATCAAAAGTGGTGGTATCAGTACCAGTAATAAACTCAGTCAATCACAAAAAGACTTTACCAAGGCTTTTTTTGCCGAAGATAAATGGATATGTGAACGCGTTCAGCAAGGCATGCAATCTCAGCTCACAAAGGGTGGAAAGCTCGTTGGTATGGAAAAAATCGTTGTGGATTTTCACCAGTATCTTGCAAATCAATTAAACAGCACCAATCAATAAGCATTCAAAAAACTGTCACTTTTTCTCGCTAGTATTCATAAGATTTGTAGTGACTGATTAGTATGCTGTTTAACCCCAAAGCCCTATGGGCGATTTTGCATATTTTAGCCATTACCTTTGTCAGTGCCAGTCTCCTCTCTGGCGCGCGCATCGGTGTGCTGGAATACCCTTTTTTACTGCGATTACATACCATCTTACCTCAAGGGCAAGTCCATCTTTTGCATTTCGCCTCAGCTTGGGGGCTAACGACACTACTACTAATCTATGGGGCGTTATCCACTTTGCAGGTTTTCCCTAAAAAGCCTGCGCAATGGCTTAAAAAATGGCCCGATAATTATCACCGATTGTCCGGCCTTGCTTTTAAAATTTTACTGCCTTTATTAATGATTTCTGGCTGGGCAATGAGCCTAGATTCTCCCTTAATCCATCGCTATCCGATCAAGCAATGGCATGGCGTTTGTGCAGGCTTTGTCTTTCTCATTGTGTTGCTCCATGCAGGTGGTTATCTGGTTCACCAAGGGAGCAATGCCATTAAACGCATCACTCGACCCATCAAGCAATTCACACTTCCTTTGATGATGAGCTTATTGATCCTCTCATTACTTGCTACCTCCGTCGCATTTGTGACGCTGAAAACTCTACCTCATTCATTAATCGTCGCAACATTATCAGCAAATGATCACATTCATATCGATGGTTTGGCAAACGAACCTGCATGGCAAAAAGCACAAGCCATCACCATTAATACCCAAGGCGGTGCAAATTTTGTTAATGGTCAAACCCCTATTCAAATTAAGGCATTACACAATGACTCGGATGCCTATTTCCATTTTTCGTGGCAGGATCCCTCCAAAAGCCTTGTTCACTTACCGTTAATCAAAACTACTGAGGGCTGGCAGGTCAAGCAGCAGGGGTTTAGCGACTTTGATGAACGCCAATGGTATGAAGATAAATTTGCTGTGATTCTCTCCAATACCTGTGAAATGAACGCCGCAGGCACTGCCCATTTGGGTGCAAAACCCATTAACGATAAGCCTAAACACTGGACAGGCAAAGGCTATCATTACCGACAAGAGGGCATCGTCGATTTATGGCAATGGAAAGCCGTACGCACCAATAGCATGCGCTTGATGGACGATAATTATATCGGGCAACCCGCAATGGCTCGCACAGGGGATAGACGCTATACCGCAGGCTACCAACAAGATGGTAAAGAATCAGGGGCCTATAAAATGAATTGGCAATGGTTTTATGCCAACAAGATCACCCCCAAACGCCTACCTATCCACCTGCATGATATAACGCCTTATCAAAAGGTATCGAGCAAGGATCTTCCTTGGGTACTGCCTTGGTTCGACACGCAGCCTTATCACAAGCAAATCGACAATTACCCTGTGGGTACCCTCATGCCATCGATTCTCCATGTTTCTAATCAGTTCGAAGGGGATCGCGGTCATGTTCGTGCGTATGCTGTTTGGCACCAAGGCGTTTGGTCGTTAGAAGTGTTTCGTAAACGCCAGACCCACTCAACAAAAGACATCGACATTATGGACGGCATCTGTCTTTGGGTCGCCGCCTTCGATCATTCGCAAATTGCCCACACGCGTCATACACGCCCTATTCAGTTGGACATACCATGAAGCATTCAACGCCCAACGTACTGATGCGTCTGTTGAGTTTTGTTAGTGTGCTTTTGTTAATTGTGTGGCTAGTGGATTATCAACATACGCCAGATTTACCTAAAAAAAGTCGTTTTATTAAATTGAATAATCAAGGACAACCTATGCCTCAATGGCAAGGCCCTTGGGCCTGTGTGTTAGATACTCAAACCGGTAATGTTTGGGAAAATAAAACCGACAATGAAAGCATTCATGATGCACTTTGGACATATTCTTGGTATCAAGACCATACAGGGGTAGAAAACAGCGGCGACTGCTATTTTGAAGAAAACCGATGTGATACCGAAGATTTGATTACTCGGGCCAATCAGCAAGCGCTTTGTGACATTAAAGATTGGCGGCTACCTACCAGTAACGAATTATTCACCTTGGTGAATCCCAAACCTAAAACGGGAAAACCTGCGATTTACAATGATTATTTTCCGCACACCAAACGAGGCGATTACTGGACGTCAAACCATAACATTCCCATGACTGGGGTTTACGCGCACCTAAAATCAGGGGCTATGGCTATTGATTTCATTGATGGCATGATGAAACCCCTTCCATACCGCAATGCTGCTTTTGTTCGTCTTGTTTCATCCACGAATAAAAAACCTCAACATTGATTTTATGCACTCCCCCCCTTTTTTGGCAATAGGATCAAACTGTCATATTTCTTTTATCCAGCGATCATAAAACCGTCGCATTCCATTCATATTCACCTTCTATGTTTGCAGCGTGAGAATACCTTCTCTGATGTTAATTCCACTTATATAGATCGTTAGATTAATTAACGATCGGCCCTCTTGGAGAACATGATGAAAAAAACGTTTCTATCCGCTATGACACTTGCCAGCACTTTGCTGGTGGGTGAATACTCCCATGCAGGAAGCAAATGGGTTCGTTTAGGCTGGCAAGGCGATGCCAGCTCGAAAGCCACGGTGAGCTTCACCCCAAGTGGCAGTAATAATAATCCCTTTATTCGCTATGGTTATTCAACTGATGAAAATAATTGGGTGACTCAAAATGTTACCTTTACCACCAGCATGGCATCTATCGCACGTGTCACGGGAAGGAGCGTAGCATTGACCCGTGGACATATATGGACGCTCCGAAAATTTCAAGCAAAAAAATCTCTTAAGCGTGAG
>JAPOUS010000030.1:1875-4260 GCA_026708525.1 Cellvibrionales bacterium | reverse complement strand
AACCTTCGCCTTACTGAAAACCTTGAAATTTAGCGCAGAACCTCAAAATCAATTTTTAGAGATGCCCTTAAGCTATTAGAGTGACTGGCAAACAATATTGTTGGTCAACTCGTTTGGCATGTCCCTTGGGAACGTCTCTGTAAAGCCGCAATGAATATCAGAGCGGGCTGGTATGAATTCAATCTTACCAATATCTGATTGATTTAACGAAACATCAAACTGGCCGCCAGGTGACAAATGCCATTGATCGCCAGCAAAGTTGACGGTTAAGCTATCGACCAACATACTTTCTTCAAGCAAACCGGTTAAACGAAAAATAGTATCTCTTGGACTCGATAAATGACTAGGCAAATCGACATACGATAGGTTTTTATGATGATCTAAATTAACTCCCTCAAGCATAGGATTATTTCGAAGATCAAGATGCTTTAAAGCAGGATTTTGGCTTAAATTAATCGCTGTAAGCTGGTTACCTTGAAGCTCGATTCGTTCAAGAAAATAGTTATTAGTCAAATCAATTGACTGAATAGCATTGCCAATCATTTCTATTTTTTTTAGGTTTGGAAAATAATGCAATCCTAATACCTGCGTAAAACCTTTATTGTTATGGCAGTGTATTGCTTTAATATCAACAGTTAATGTACTTGGCTCAATATACTCCAATAAACACTCGCTTAATGGGCTCCCATAGATTTTATGAAAATACGCCAATGTAATGGTATCCTGGCAAAAGACACCAAAGGTTGCAGTAGCAGGTGACATAACACGATAAGATACCTTATCCGTTACACAGTATTTACCTTCGGGCAACTGACTCAATTGAATCTCAACAGGCTCCCCTTTCGTCACAACAAACTCAAAACGCTCACTGGCGGATTGAATTTCTTCTTGATCCCCCACTTTTAATCCAATAACGGCATTGCCTACACCGGTTACTGCACCACTCAAAATCATTTGATTCTGCATCAGTTGATGATTTCGTTCTCCTTTTAATCCTTGACTAGGCTGTGTATTTTTATTTTGAAAAGACACAGATTCCTGGCTCACTAATTTTTTATTGAGGTTGTCAATACCTGATGGGTGACCATTATTTTCTGGCAGGCCACCTCCACCACAAGCAACTAAAGAACAGAGGGTTAATACATTTATTGCAGATTTCATTCAAGAGTCCTATCTTCTATCGCCTACCTAATTGTCATACTTTGAATAAGACATTCTGAAGGATTATCGTTATAACTACTAATATAAGTAATATCGACAGCTAAATCTTCGATCAGGGCTAACTTTGCTGTATCAAATATTGCCTCAGACGCCGTCCATAAACCGCAAGAAGTACTATTATCATCCGGATGTGGAACCGATGTTTCAGCCTGATTAAGATCAATTCTTCCATAAAATTTACTTAACGCTTTTTCATAAAAGGCAAAGCTTGTTACTGTTGCGTTAGATATAGTTTCTGCCACTTTATCCTCAATAAAGGAGTTAACATTCTTGGCTTTTTTATTTCGCCCTTTGGTAAATATCCCTTTAAAATTCGTATCAATCCAATCTTGGTGTGGGTAAAAAGACGCTAAATCACCCCCTATCATAAAATAATCGGTAAAAACCATGTCATTATTGATGATTTTTTTTGCCGTACTGTCATTAACACCAAACAAATGGATATAAGGTAGCGTCCAAATCAATTTGTTTTTAGAAAAGAACTTCTGATTACCCGTAACCAGTTTTTGAGTTTGCTTTCTATCAAGTGCGAGGCGCAAATTAAAGAGCGCCAAGCTTTGCAAGTCGATAATTTCATCATCAAGATTGACTTCGTTAAGATATAAAAACTCACCAATAAGCATTAAAGGTGCCATGGAAAAATTCATATAATCTTCTGCAAGATCGCCACGTGCTAATTCATTGTCAAAATAGCCTACTTTTCTTTTGCCTGACACTTCTGACATAGCAAAACGAAATAACCGCTCGACATACCCCATGGCAGCGTAGTTTCCGGTTAGCATCCCGCTATTCATAATGGCATGCGCAGCCCAATAATCGTGGTTGTTAATTAAATCCTGTCGTGTTTCCAGCCGATACTGATAATCGTTAAGTACGGTTTCTGACAATCGAGAAATCCAAATTAAGATATCCATAGAAATCTCAACATCACTATAGGCTGCACGAAGTTTTAAAAGGCTTGAGGTAATTGAGGATAAAAACCACTTTCGATAAGCCACGCCTGTTTTTGATGCCTCAACCCCAAGCAATGCGTCAGCTTTTGCCCAAGCAAGCAAGCCTTGATGGATACAGTTTAATGCCGCTGTTCTCTCCCCGCTTAATGGGCTATCTAAAGCCGTATCGGTATTAATCGCTAACACTTTAGCAAAACCATAAATACGGTCT
>JAPOUS010000030.1:0-1865 GCA_026708525.1 Cellvibrionales bacterium | reverse complement strand
GGTCTTTTGCTTCTATTGAGCCTGAACTTTCATCCGACGTATAGGTTGACTTTGTGCTGTCAGACTGATCGTATTTACTGTCAAGCATTAACGCCCAAACATAAGGCTCATAAAGTGATTGATTGCAGGCAGCGCCATCGCCAGCAAAGCCAGACAAGGGTGCGCGAGAAAAGACAAAAGAGGTTTCTACCGCAGCAGCATGTAAAGAAAGTGCCAAGGCTAAACCTGGCCAAAGTTGACATACTCTCATCATTTATCCAAATGGTTGCTCATTAATGGTTTAAGTCAATGACTAAACTTAAGGACGAACACTTTTCAGTTTAGCGGATAGATGAAATGTTGAAGTGTTTTTACGCAAATAGAAGATGTATTCAACCAAAAGGCGTTAAACAAAAAAAAGGGGCATAGTATTTTGCCCCTCTACCCTAGTTTTTTTGAAAAAATATTATCGAAAAGATGCGTATACTCGAACCTACCAAGCGTTAAACCAGCTCAGTATCCTCTTGTTTTACTACGACTTTGCCTTCTTCAAGGAAGATATTAATCTGCCCTCCTCGATCAGCCAATTCACTAAAGAGAACCATTTCAGCCAGTGGTTTTTTCACATGCTCTTGAATGATACGCGCCATGGGCCTTGCACCCATTGCCTTATCATAACCATGCTCTACCAGAAAATCTCGCACTTCCTTGGAGATATTGAGAGTAATTTTCTTTTCATCCAATTGTGATTGCAATTCGATCAAAAACTTATCAACTACGGTATGCACCACTTCAACCGGTAAGGGTTTAAATTGGACAATAGCATCAAGCCGGTTTCTAAACTCCGGCGTAAATACGCGTTTGATAACTTCCATTCCATCCGTGCTGTTATCTTGCGAGGTAAAACCAATGGAGCGCTTATCCATTGCCACTGCACCTGCATTGGTCGTCATCACAAAAATCACGTTTCTAAAATCGGCTTTGCGGCCATTGTTGTCGGTTAACGTACCATGATCCATGACTTGTAAAAGCAAGTTGTAAATTTCAGGATTGGCTTTTTCAATTTCATCCAAGAGCACAACACTGTGCGGATGCTTAGTGACAGCTTCGGTTAACAAGCCACCTTGATCATAACCCACATAACCTGGAGGCGAGCCAATCAAGCGTGAAACCGTATGAGACTCCATGTACTCAGACATATCAAAACGAATTAGCTCAATGCCCATAGTTGAAGCAAGTTGTTTACATATTTCTGTTTTGCCGACACCGGTTGGCCCAGCAAATAAAAACGACCCAATAGGTTTGTCTGGGGAGGTTAATCCAGCACGAGACATTTTGATGGCAGTCGTCAGCTTGTCGATAGCATCATCCTGACCAAAGACGACACGTTTTAAATTGTCTGAAAGGCCTTTCAGAGAAGCTTTATCGTCAGTAGAAACAGTTTTTTCTGGGATTCTGGCGATTTTGGCGACAATAGCCTCAACTTCAGCAACGCTAATGGTCTTTTTACGTTTACTTGACGGCAATAATTGTTGATGCGCGCCAGCTTCATCAATCACATCGATAGCCTTATCAGGTAAAAAACGGTCATTAATGTGTTTAGCAGCTAATTGTGCAGCGACGCGTAGGGCTTTATCAGCATATTTAATATTATGATGCTCTTCAAAACGTGGTTTTAAGCCTTTGAGAATTTTATAGGTGTCATCGACGCTAGGTTCTAATACATCAACCTTTTGGAAGCGTCTTGAAAGCGCTTTATCCTTATCAAAAATGCCACGGTACTCATCGTAAGTCGTTGATCCGATGCAGCGCAATTCTCCGCTGGATAACAATGGCTTCAATAAATTTGAGGCATCCATAACACCGCCAGATGCTGCACCTGCTCC
>JAPOUS010000063.1 GCA_026708525.1 Cellvibrionales bacterium | reverse complement strand
TATCTTTAGGGATGCAGAAGGTGTCACCACTATATAGGGTAATATCACCATGCTCTGATGTTGTGCATTCGATGTAGCCTTGCATTAACAGCAAAATGCCATCGTTGCTTTCTGATGGTATGGTCAGCGCATTCTCGGTATTGATTTGATAAGAGCAGATATGAATATTATTTAGAAATTTCCATGTGTCTTCATGTGTCAACGCTTGAGAGAAAACGCTTATATGCGGTGAGGGTTGTTGCGAGAGTGGGCGAGAAACATATTCCGATAAGCAAACAAGGTTGTCTTTCAGTTGGTCGGGTGTCGGCTCATAAAATTGTGCCATGTCTACGGAATTTAATGGGTTGACCAGCTCATCTTCTGAAGGTTTGCTATCGCCCCGAAGGGTATTGGCGAGCTTTCCATTCTTTTTTAAATAAAGCCCATGGCCTTGGCTTTCGGTAATAACGTCCGGGTGCCAGGTAAGGGGGCCTCCCGCATCTTTTCCTCCTAAAATGACAAAGGCAAATCCATCACACTCACTAACTACTTCAAAGCCTCTAAATAAGTTAGGCGGAACAGCCAAAATATCGCAAGGATTAAGAATGATTTCATGTTGGCCTTGATTGCCCCAGTAAATGCGAAATTGACCTTGATAGACAATAAAAATTTCTGATGAATTATGAGCATGCAATGAATTTTTAATGCCTGCTGGCTGGGCTGCTGCGCCGAAATGGAAGTTAAACGCTTTGTCTAAATGAATGTGTTGAGCTTTATCTTCGCTAACACCTTTACCAATAATACAATAATTTTGTTTAAGGTGGCTGCCTGGCGTATGTGTATCAATAAAAGCTGAAGTCGATGGAATTAAGTTATCGAAACGTACTACCTGTTGCTCTAGATCCATACAGTATCTCCTGTGCGTTATTAATCAGTTACCCGAAAATCGTTAAATCCCCAAGGGGCGTCCACCATCTACAGCGAAAGTGGTTCCCGTAACAAAGGATTGCTCTGCTGCAAACAATACTGAGTCTGCAACATCTTTGGGTTCGACTAATTTCTTTAGTGGCGTTTGCGCAATCTGTTTCTCAAACACGTCCGGGTCAAAACCCTGAGTAAACTGCGTTTTTAAAAGACCGGGCGCTACGGCAAGTACGCGAACGTCTGGAGCTACGGTGCGTGCAATCGAACGCGTCATATTCTCAAGCGCAGACTTGCTGGCGCAGTAGGCGATATTACTGCCACTTGCGATTTCTGCGGCGATGGAGGTGATATTAATTACTGCGCCACGTGCTATCTTTAGTAAAGGCAAAAATTCTTTAATCATGGTAAAAGGTGCACGAACATTGGTACGCATTATCTGATCGAACAGCACGTCATCTAACTTTTGAAAATTTTCAGGTGCGATGTATTGGGTCGTACCTGCACAGTTAACGAGTACATCAAGCTGGTTGATGGTGTTAGATAGCATTGTTTGAGCATTTTTAACGGCATTTGAGTCGGTGACATCCAACGAAATGGCTTCATGGCCTTCGCCTTTAAGCGCTCGGCATGTATCTTGAGCGCTTGTTGCATTTCGATAAGTAAAAAAGACCCGATAATCTTCTTCTGCAAAACGTTTACAGATAGCATGGCCGATATCGCCGCTGCCCCCTGTGATAAGTACATTTTTTCGCATAACGATTCTCAGCTAAATGAATTACGCAATTTTGGATAATTTGCCATATCGGCGGATTCGAATATCTGCTTGTTCTTTGTGGCCTGCAAACCCTTCTAGATCACATAGTCTTGAGCAATATTCGCCAACAGTGGCGGAGGCCTCTTCTGAAATGCGCTGATAGGTACAGGTTTTTATGAATTTACCAACCCATAGCCCACCTGTGTACCTTGCGGCTTTTTTGGTGGGTAAGGTGTGGTTGGTGCCGATGCATTTATCACCGTAAGCTACATTGGTCTCCTGGCCTATAAACATGGCACCATAGTTTTGCATGTGTTGATGGAAGTATTCAGGATCTTCAGTCATTACCTGTACATGCTCAAAGGCTAATCGATCGGCTAAGGCGACCATTTCCTCTTTTGAGTCGCAGACATGTATCTCGCCAAAGTCCTGCCACGCTTGTCCTGCTACATCGGCAGTTTTAAGAAGGGTTAATTGCCGGTCAATTTCTCTTTGCGTATCTTTGGCAAATTCTTCACAATTCGTAATCAATACCGCAGGGGAGTTAATGCCATGCTCTGCTTGCCCTAATAGGTCAGCAGCAGCCAATTCTGGATCACAACCCAGGCTATCGGCGATGATTAAGGTCTCGGTAGGCCCTGCGAATAAATCAATGCCCACGCGCCCATACAGCTGACGTTTTGCTTCAGCAACATAAGCATTGCCGGGCCCGACGATCATATCTACTGCGGGAATACTTTCTGTGCCCATTGCCATGGCGCCTATCGCTTGTACACCTCCTATGCAGAATATCTTATCAGCCCCTGCAAAATGCATCGCTGCGACTATGGCATCATTGGGTTTGCCTTGGTGTGGCGGGGCGCAGGCAATAACTTCTTTGACGCCCGCAGTTTTTGCTGTCAGTACACTCATGTGAGCGGATGCCACCATAGGGTAACGTCCCCCTGGAACATAACAGCCAACTTTTTCGATGGGGATATTCTTGTGGCCTAAAAAGACACCAGGCAAGGTTTCAATCTCGATGTCTGCGAGTGAATTAAGTTGCGCTGTTGCAAAGTTTTTAACCTGTTTTTGCGCCCAGAGGATATCGTCAATGGTCTCTTGGTTTAATCGCGAAATGCAGTTATCTATTTCATCTTGTGATAGCTGAAATTGTTCTGGGGTGTATTGGTCAAAAGTTTTGGAGTAATGAAGAAGGGCTTTATCTTTGTCTTTAGCAATGTGATGGATGATATCTTCTACCGTTTGTTGAACATTTTTATCAATTGTGTAATCGAAAGCGTTAGAAGTTGATGCTTTCACTGCTTTAGCCATAAATAACCACCAATCAAACTGAAATATTGCCATATTTGATGGAGGGTGATGCGTTTAGTTCATATAATTTTTTTAGATTTTTTTACTAAATTTATTTTATTGTGTTGTGCGTTTGAATGGGTTAGCTAGCTTGTCTTTAGAAATGTTAGTTTTTATTAAGCATTCGGAAGCGGCGTAGGGAGGCTAATCTATGGGCTAGATTAAAAGAGTGCCAATAGCTTAGATAGGAAGGAATAAGTAGCCGAAGTTGGCTACTTATTGCCCGTAGCTTTTAGAACTTCATTTCAGCAAAGGCCCAATATTTGGTGGTATCGACCATGTTTGTGTTTTCGGCAGCACTGTAGTCTGCGAATTTAACACCCACTTTGTATTTTTTAGCGAACGGTTTAACCACAACCACGTTGATCTCAGAGCCTAGATCGTAGCTGCTTTCGCCTTCGGTTGAGCTGTCAACGCTCTCGTAGCTGTGGTAGATGGCAGCCATCTTAACCCCAGCAACTGCGCCCGATAACTTAACATAGGTATCTGCTAAACCGTCTGCGGGTGTGCCAAGAAAGATATCCGCCCAACCATTAAATGCATGCTTGGTGGCTAAAGGTGTGCTGAAGCCATAACTGCCTTCATCAGAGCCTAGCACTTCGTAACCGGCAGTTAAGCCAAAGCCTTTATAAGATGCGCCAAAAACAGCGTGCATATAGTCTGCTTCTTTATCGTTGATGCTATCTTCTTGCATAGCATATTCGGCTTGATAGTTTAAGCCAATATCGCCGGCTTTGGTTTTGCCTGCAAAGCGCAAACCTGAGGTTGCAAGTTCTAACTGCTCTGTATTTTTATTAAGGTAATAGTAACCTGTTACTTTACCCACTGGCGTGACATAACTTAGGTTGGCTAATACATCCTGTGCTTCTCTGTCTAATCCTGAAGCAATTCCATGAACATCCCAAAGGTAACTAATATCTGCTTTAAAGCCAGAGTTACTATATTCAATACGTGCAGCATCATAGACCTGCTCTGTTTGACGCCAGCCAACGTTTCCGACAAAGCGTGCGTTATCTAAAATAATGCGTTGACGGCCAACAGTACCTGTTAATCCTTCAACAGGTGAGGTTTTAAGATAGGCTTGGTTCAAGCGGGTGATTTCAGGATCTACAATTTTGTTATAGCCAGATTTAGCAGGTGCGAAGTTATCAACGCCACCGACGATTCGGGTATCAGACATTTCGATATAGCCCTTGGTGCTGAATAATTTGCCCGTTTCATAGCCTAATCGCGTACGTAATGTAAGACCTGAGGTATATTTGGTGTCGTT
>JAPOUS010000231.1 GCA_026708525.1 Cellvibrionales bacterium | reverse complement strand
ACCAGCAAGGACGGGCATCCTATCTTTAGGTTAATTTCTTAACCGGACAGCAGTGATAAAAGTTTAAAAATACACGCATATTTGAGTTAAACAGTGTGTATGTAGGTATTATTGATGCTTTGTCTTATAGGGTGATGTCGGTATATTTATGATGATTCATTAATCATTTGACTTGGCAGGCATTGAGCCTGTGTTGATACTTCATGCGGAGAATAAAGGGCCAGGCGATGAAGTCATGCTGCACTTGCTTAAATAATAAATATAAAAACGGTAGCGAAGGTAAATTTGTTCTTGGAAAAATCGTTCTTTAGGTGTTTGGGGAAGCCTTTGCTTTTGGCTGAAGTAATTTAAAAATTGCTGTTGCGTTTGCATGACAGCGATTGAAATTGATAAAGAAGCCTGTGAATAGCAAATAGGGTTTGCAACAACTGATGATAGCCATAAGGCTCAAGTTGACTTCAGGTCAGATGCTTTGCTGTCGCAGCGTCAAGAGGATAAATAGCTCATTTTTGTTGCAGATTTTTAATATTTTCCCTATTCAGGCTAAAATAGGTTAGCTTCTTTTCTTCTTGTGTTTTCGTGCGGTTTGACCTGACGAAAATACGCATATATGACCTTGCGTATTGAAAAGCCCTTGCACTCGCTTTAGCTTAATGGCTTCGTTACAGAAGCGCATAGGCAAATGCAAGGGTCTTCGGCCGATTGTTCCTAATTCTGGGCGGCGGCTTGTAGCTGCGTTGCAATGGCGATGGCATCAGCAACGGTATCAATGCTGTAAATTTGCATCACACCTTGGGTTGTTGCAGTTTGCGCTAAAATGTTTTGCTGATTTTGTGAGTTTACGGAGTTTTCAAACATAAGGCCTGTAGAGTGTGCCATGGTTTGATAAAGTGATCCCATTGCCATAGCAGGCGCTTCACCAACGACCTTAACGTTGGATTGAGTGACAGCATCAGTGATTTGAGTTGATACAGTTGACATAATGTTTTCCTCTTATTGTTGTGTTTTTGGTTAGTTATTTGCGGCTGCTTGCAACATCTTTGCAATAGAAATCGCGTCAGCAACGGTGTCAAAGCTATAGATTTGCATAACCCCTTGTGTAGTGGCTGCTTGCCCTAGGATGTTTTGTTGATTTTGGGCATTGACAGAGTTTTCAAACATAAGGCCAGTCGAATGCGCCATGGTTTGATAAAGCGATCCCATTGCCATGGCAGGCGACTCCCCGACAACCTTGACGTTTGACTGAGTTACAGCATCAGTGATTTGAGGCGATACAGTGGACATTATTATTTCCTTTTGTTGGTTTGGTGTGTGTTAGTGTTTTTTTGTCAAACAATATGACCAGTCATCAGGTATTAGGCTTGCAGCATTTTGGCGATAGAAATCGCATCAGCAATGGTGTCCATGCTGTAGATTTGCATCACGCCTTGCGTGGTTGCTGTTTGGCCTAATATATTCTGTTGATTCTGTGAGTTAACAGAATTTTCGAACATCAACCCGGTAGAGTGCGCCATGGTTTGATAGAGTGACCCCATCGCCATGGCACAGCTGTCAGCAACTATCTGGACGTTTGTTTGAGTAACAGCGTCTGTCGTCTGAGTTGAGACTTGTGGCATTACTTTCTCCTTTTTTATTATTACAACGAGTGACTTCTATTTGATCCACCAATGGGCGGATTATTTATTTAAAAATAAAGAAAAATTCTTTTTTACCAAGTCATGACGTGATTTATCACTATTGGATGGATTTAGCATATTTTCAATTAATGAACGCGTGTGTGATAAACCTTGATTAAAATCCTGCTTTTGCTGCAAGGTTGTGCGTTCAAAAAATGACAGATTATCCTCTGATGGTTCACTGGTTATCTTCGACTTGTCTTCCATGTTTTATCCTTGAGGGTTTTGCGTCGGTGTCATTTGCAATCGGCCCGTCGATCGATTCAAAAGCCTGTGTTGTTTGGCCGAAAGGCTGGCATTGACACGGTGCTCGAGAGAGTTGAGTCGATTTTGTGCCGCCATCTGTAACTCCTGTAGGCAGCGTTGATTTTCAGCAACAGGATCTTGCGTAGAGGTCAATTGCTGTCTTTCGGCTTCTAGGGCTTTCATGGATTCAGCAACTTTTTCAAGTAACGGCCTGATGACGTTCATGGCTTCTGCTGTGACTTGTTTGGTGATATCACTGACAAGCTTTTCTTGGTCTTTTTTAGAGAAGTTAGTATTCATGGCGCATTCTTCTTAACCTAGTGTCTTTTTATGGGGTTCCTTTAAAACAGAAGAGCAAGCATCAACTTATTATTGTTATCGTTGGATTTCCTAGAGCGTCTACGCCATTTTGGACACTATAGGTCTTATCTAGTAGAACAGGAGAATGGTTTATAAATCCCATCAAGCCTCTTGTGTAGCCAGAAAGATTTCCAACCAAGGCTGCTACTGCTGGAGATATGGGAATTAATGCGATGGCTATGGCAGAACCCATAGCACTAATCCCTGAAACAATATTTTTTCCGGTTAATCTATCTGGAATCCAATCCCAAAAACTACCAACCCAGCTATCTGAATTGGCTAGGGAAACTTTGTATGAGCTTGAATTTTTCCCACTATTTTTTACACCGCTTGAAGGTAGAACAGTCAACATTTGACTAAAATAATGTGCAGCAAGCTTGGCACCTTTAAATTCAAGCGTTCTGGCTATCTCAACTGATTCATTTTCAGTCGTTTCCTCGAGGTTGACTTGTGTTTTATGGGTACTGTAGAGCACTTCGCCAACATTGGAGGCGGTGAGCGTGATATTTAGTTTGATCACATCCGATTTAGGAATTTCAATGATAGTAGGCTCGTTTGCACTGCCCTCGTTTTGTAAAATATTCGCAAAAGTAGAAAAAGGAAGAATGCGCATATTGCATCGAACGGCATCACCTTGTTGCATTATCATAATGATAATAACCCCTCTTCCTCCTGGTGTGAATTCATTGAGAAAGGAATGGTATTCGTTTTTTTTGACGACCTGTACTTGCCGAACAGTTGGTGTAATGCTTTTATCTCCAGTATTAAGTTGGTAAACAGTGTTTAGATCTTCATGCTCGATATCATTGCCTGAGTGCAGAATAGGTGTACCATCGCTCTCATAG
Organism: Cellvibrionales bacterium; assembly: GCA_026708525.1. Taxonomy (GTDB): domain Bacteria; phylum Pseudomonadota; class Gammaproteobacteria; order Pseudomonadales; family DT-91; genus CAKMZU01. The sequence goes on along the minus strand of JAPOUS010000231.1, from coordinate 1,174 downwards.
GTTTCTTTTTGTGTGGTTAAATAAACATTGTTAGTTATATCGGATAGGGTTGGTTCACCAAATACCATGGCAGGTTTGGCTGATTGTGCATACGGGCCATCATTTTTAAATCGATGTCTTGTCATTGGATTATTTCCTTATTAACTGTTGCGAGAAAAAGAGAAAAACCCTTTTTTCTTAGGTTTTGATGCTTCTGTTGTTTGGTTTTCGGTATCGACATCAACTTTTAGCGAGTTATCCATCTCCATGTTGACGTGTCGACTGCGATCTGTCGGGCTGATGTCATTGGTAGGTGGCGGGTTGCTATCGTCTTGCGAGTTATCAGGTGGCGATTCTTTTGATTGGGATGTATCACCATTAAAGGTATTGACGATGTGAGAGGCTGCATCGCCAATAGATTCAGCATAAGTGGGCAGTTTTTCTAACGCACTGGTTATGGTGTTCATGGCGATGGCACCTTCTTCAACTGTTTCAGGATTCGTGGCAAGTTTGGCGGCTTGCGCGATGGCAACTAGCATGACCTGTTCGTTGCTTTGTAAAAAGCTGCGCATATCCTCAAGCATCATGGCGGCTGATTGATCCGCCATGGGTTTTGCCGTGCCTTGTATGGGCTTGACATCAGGTTGCAATACTTGGTTGTTGATAAAAGAGACAGCGTCTTGTGTTGCTTGCATGCCAGGGCTTGCTTCAAAGTTACTGGTATCTGATGACATCACTTATCCTTTTACGCGCCTTTAATTATTTTTATTGCATCAGCCACAATAGTGGCATTCATTTGGTTCAGATTTTGTTGATTAGACACACTGTTTTGCATCGCAATGCCATTGGCGTGCGTGGCTACTTGGTATAGAGACCCCATCGCTTGAGCTGGTGCTTCGGCAACAACATTGACATTGGTTTGAGTGACTGCGTCAGTGACTTGTCCATTGACACCATTACTTTGAGACATGCACACCCTCTTTAACTATTTATTATTTTTAATGGATGCGAAGTAATATAACGATTTATATAAGTGGTAACCTTTGATTGTTACAGGCTTGTCTTTGATAAAGGCAGTTTATTTGCAAGGGAACCTCTGATTAAGTCCAAATGATATCAGCCGGATTCCAAAATGCTTTTTTAGCAAGGAAGGCTTTGCAGTTAATGCTCATTGCCTTGACAAAAAGTCTGACGC
>JAPOUS010000026.1 GCA_026708525.1 Cellvibrionales bacterium | reverse complement strand
CATTAACTGCAAAGCCTTCCTTGCTAATAAAGCATTTTGGAATCCGGCTGATATTATTTGGACTTAATCAGAGGTTCCCTAGAATGACTGACTAAAATATCGCCTTTTTGACACTGCCTTGATCCATTTGCAGCTAAATAAGAGATTCAGTGTGTCAGATTTTTATTCGTTAATCCAATAAAAAATTCCAACGGGTTATCAATAAAAAAGTATTAAAAACAAAATAAAAAAAATAACACTAAACCTCTGTTTTATTTCATTTTTATAACTATAGTAGAGTTATTATTGTTTAAAACTCGCTTATTTTTACGAAATTGAACTATGCTTTAAACAATTTTTATTCGTCGCGATGAAAAATTCTAACAGCCAGGGGTAGGTGCAATGAGTATATTTTCGCATTATAAAGATCGATACAGTACCAATCAGGAAGAGGTTATCAGCCTTAACGACTATCTTGAAATTTGCAAAAATGATCCGAGTGCTTATGCTTCTGCTGCCGAGCGGATGCTAATGGCTATTGGTGAGCCAGAAATTATTGACACCTCCAAAGACCCTAGACTTAGCCGAATTTTCTACAATAAAGTCATTAAACGATACCCTGCCTTTAGCGAATTCTATGGTATGGAATCTGCCATTGAGAATATCGTTGCGTATTTTCGCCATGCAGCACAAGGGCTCGAAGAACGAAAACAAATTCTGTATTTACTTGGGCCTGTCGGCGGAGGTAAGTCTTCACTTGCCGAGCGCTTAAAACAGCTAATGGAAAAAATCCCTTTTTACGCCATCAAAGGCTCTCCTGTATTTGAATCGCCGCTTGGCTTATTCAACAGTTCAGAAGACGGCGATATTCTTCAAGAAGATTATGGCATCCCCAGACGCTATCTTAATAAAGTCATGTCACCTTGGGCAGTCAAACGACTACATGAATTTGGCGGCGACATTAGTAAGTTTGAAGTGGTTAAACTCTACCCATCCATCCTCGATTTAATTGGTGTCTCTAAAACTGAGCCAGGCGATGAAAATAATCAAGATATCTCTACCTTGGTAGGCAAAGTCGATATTCGTAAGCTTGAAGATTTTGCACAAGATGACCCAGATGCCTACTCCTACTCCGGGGGCTTATGCCGAGCAAACCAAGGCTTGATGGAATTCGTCGAAATGTTTAAAGCGCCCATCAAGGTCTTACACCCACTCTTAACTGCCACCCAAGAGGGCAACTTTAATGGCACCGAAGCCATGGGCGCTATGCCATTTGAAGGGGTTATTCTTGCCCATTCGAATGAATCCGAGTGGACAACCTTCAAAAACAATAAAAACAACGAAGCCTTTCTAGATAGGGTCTATATAGTAAAAGTTCCGTATTGTTTACGCGTGCAAGAAGAAGTCAACATCTACGAGAAACTATTAACGCACAGCTCGTTATCTAATGCCCCTTGCGCACCGGATACATTGAATATGCTGGCAAAATTCTCCGTGCTATCACGACTTAAAGCGCCTGAAAATTCCAGTGTTTATTCAAAAATGCGCATTTATAATGGCGAGTCATTAAAAGACACTGATCCAAAAGCCAAGTCGATTCAGGAATATCAGGACGGCGCAGGCGTCGATGAAGGCATGACAGGCATTTCGACGCGTTTTGCCTTTAAAATTCTTTCTAAAGTATTTAACTTTGATACCACTGAGATTGCCGCCAACCCTGTGCATTTACTCTATGTATTAGAAAAAGCGATCGAAGAAGAGCAATTCCCTGAAGAAACGCACAACATGTACCTAAACTACATGAAAGAATTTTTGACCAATGAATACGTCGAATTTATTGGTAAGGAGATTCAAACTGCTTACCTTGAGTCTTACGCCGAATACGGACAAAACATCTTTGATCGTTATGTCACTTACGCCGATTTTTGGATACAAGATCAAGAGTATCGTGACCCTGAAACCGGCGAAATGTTTGATCGCCCTGCGATTAATGAAGAGCTTGAAAAAATCGAAAAATCGGCAGGCATTTCTAACCCTAAAGATTTCCGTAATGAAATTGTTAATTTTGTCTTACGAGCGCGAGCAAATAACGAAGGTAAAAACCCATCTTGGCAATCTTATGAGAAAATGCGCTCAGTGATTGAGAAAAAAATGTTTTCCAACACCGAGGATTTACTGCCTGTCATTTCATTCTCTGCAAAATCTTCTTCAAGCGACCGTAAGAAACACGATGATTTTGTTGCTCGTATGATGGAGCGTGGCTATACAGAGAAACAAGTTCGTTTGCTATCTGAGTGGTATCTCCGTGTAAGAAAATCTCAATAAGCAAACTCACTGATGCCTTAGCAACAAATCGCAAAGGCATCAATATTCGTTAAATGGATGTTGCCTATGTCTTATATTATTGATCGCCGATTAAATGGGAAAAATAAAAGCCTTGTTAATCGTCAACGATTTCTTGATCGCTATAAAGCACAAGTCAAAGAAGCCGTATCAGAAGCATTGAATAAGCGATCAATCACAGATATAGACAATGGCGAAAACATTAGCCTACCGCCCAAAAACATCAATGAACCCATGATCACTAATGGCACAGGTGGTCAGCGACACCGAGTGTTCCCTGGTAATAAAGAATTCGCAACCGGCGATGAAATCGATAAACCCCCTCAGGGCGGCCAAAGTGGTGGCGGTGCAGGCAAACCAAGCAACCAAGGCGAAGGCGAAGACGATTTCTCATTTTATATCACTAAAGAAGAATTCCTCAATTATATTTTTGATGATTTAGAATTGCCTAACTTTGTTAAAAAGAACCTTTCTCATTCTAAAGAGTATAAAAAAGTTCGAGGTGGCTACTTAACTGAAGGGACACCTAACAACCTTTCGATTATTCGCTCCATGCAAAATGCCCATGCCAGACGTATAGGGATGTCAGCAGGTAAACGTAAAAAACTCAAAGAGCTAACCGCAGCCTTAGAAGCATGTTTAGCGCAAGAACCTGAAAATAAGCAAAAAATAGCCCAGCTAAAAAAAGACATCAAAGACGTTGAGCGTCGATTAAAACTGGTGCCTTTTCTTGATGACATGGATTTGCGTTACCGTAATCAAGTGAAAATTTCCACGCCATCCAGTAAAGCCGTCATGTTTTGTATCATGGATGTGTCAGGCTCGATGACGCAAGATATTAAAGATATGGCAAAACGTTTTTACTTATTGCTTTACTTATTTTTAGAGCGAAATTATGAAGAAACCGAGATTGTATTTATCAGGCATCACATCAATGCCAGTGAAGTGAGTGAGCACGATTTTTTCTACTCACGAGAAACCGGTGGAACCATTGTCTCAAGTGCTTTGCAGTTAACTCGAGACATCATTAATGAGCGCTATGCCAGCTCTGAGTGGAATATTTATGCAGCTCAGGCATCTGATGGTGATAATTGGGTTGATGATTCACCTAACTGCTACCAGATTTTAAAAGAAGATATCTTACCGCACGTGCAATACTTTTCTTATGTCGAAATAACCGATAAAGATCATCAAGCACTCTGGCGCTCTTATGAAAAATTATTAAGTGAGCACCCACAGCTATTTTCTATGGCACAAATTAAGAGCGTGGGTGATATTTTCCAAGTTTTCCGTGAGTTATTTATGAAAGATAAAGCAAAAGTTGCTGAATAGATAAAACTAAAAATAGCCCGTCGAATACCGCTAATTCAATAAGCCGTTTTAAAGGATTTACATGAGCGATTACATTTCAACTAACAGCGAATGGACATTTGATTTAATCGCTGAATACGACTCTGCTATTGGCCAAATCGCTGAAGGTTTTAAGCTTGATATTTATCCTAATCAAATCGAAATCATTACCGCTGAACAAATGATGGATGCCTATTCTTCGGTCGGTATGCCACTTAATTACAACCATTGGTCATTCGGTAAGCATTTTGTTGAAACACAAAAAGGCTATCAACGTGGGCAAATGGGCCTAGCTTATGAAATCGTCATTAACTCTGACCCTTGCATATCCTACTTAATGGAAGAAAATACTATGACGATGCAGGCACTGGTTATTGCGCATGCTTGCTATGGTCATAACTCATTTTTTAAAGGCAATTACCTCTTTAGAACCTGGACGAATGCCAGCTCTATCATTGATTATTTATTATTTGCTAAAAACTATGTTCGTAAATGCGAAGAGCGGCATGGTAAAGAAGAAGTAGAGGCTGTTTTGGATGCCTGTCATGCCTTACAAAACTTTGGTGTTGACCGTTACCGTAGACCAAGCCCTATATCAGCAACGGAAGAACGTCGACGCCAAACAGAGCGAGAAAAAATACTGCAAGAGCAAGTCAAT
>JAPOUS010000146.1 GCA_026708525.1 Cellvibrionales bacterium | reverse complement strand
GCAATAATAGAAAAAAGATGAACCACTAATTTTTTCATGAACCTATGAATACCTCTGGCTAATAACATTGAAAAGGGGGAAGTTTGTGATGAGAGAATATCGTTTACTTTAGCAATACCAAGACTTACATAAAAAAATAATACTACTTCATTAAACGACTAATTACTATAAATTACCCTCCGATTTATCTTAGAGCAACTTTATATTAACCTTCCCATATGTTCTCGTCGTTACCGGCTCCGCTTCCGTGCGTCTGCATGGTAGTGCAAAGTCGTTAGCGCTGCGACAGCTTACGCGCTACAACAACTTACGCAATGATTAATACTCACCCATACTTTTCCAATTTTTTATAAGCGATTGTAAAAATAGAGCTAACACCATGATCCTGCCTTGGAAAATCACTAACCGAAATCCATCCATAGACACCCACCATCAAAAAAACAGATAACCATTATTTAAAAGGTACTATGAACGCAAGACCAATCCATTAGGTTGCTAACCAGCACATCATGTCAAACCGATTATCGGGTGAGATAGTTTTTCAAAGCCCTCGTTCCTCATCTCCATGTTCTGCGTAGGAACGCCTAGACCTGAAGTGATTATTTACCCGATAGGCCCTCCCGCGCAGGAGCGTGGGAACGAGATTTCTAACGAGACAATCGATTTGGCATGATGTACTAGATACAGGATAGTCAATAAATAGGAAGCGTACAAAAGACTTTAGCGAATACCAGATCAAACCCGCTAATCATTAAGAAGAAGAGACAGTTGGTCGAAATTACATCGTATGCGTGCTGCGATCAGATTGAAGCGTACCCGCCAGATACGTTTCTATTTTAGATTGAGCAATACCATCATTATTGGCAAACTGAACCCCAACACCCGCCGCTCGGTTACCTTGCGCACCTTCAGGCGTTAACCATACGACTTTGCCAGTTACGGCAATTTTTTCTGGCTCATCCATTAAGGTCAATAAAACAAACACTTCATCCCCAATATCATAATGCTTGGTCGTAGGGACAAATATTCCACCGCCTTTCACAAATGGCATATAGGCTGAATATAAGCTGGCTTTATCTTTGATTGTAATGGGCAATATACCGCTTCTAGGATTCTGCATAAATGAGTGCTGAATAAGCTTGAGTTAAAATAGCTAGCCCACTATACATGGGTTAGCTAGTTGATAAAGTGACCCTTGTCTTATTTTGATAAGCTTAGGATGGGTATTAGATATTAAGCGAGTTTTTTAGCGGCCAGCAACCGCTCAACTGTATCGACAATGGCTTGTGTCGTGCGATCAATTTCCAAATTGACTTTATCGCCCACCTGTAAACGTCCATGATTGGTTCTTGCAAGCGTTTCAGGGATATAACAAACACTAATGGTTTTCGCAGCATCATTTTTATCCGCAATGGTTAAGCTACAACCATTGATCGAGGCAAAGCCTTTATCAAACAAATACACATCATATTTTTCTGGGTACGCAAAGGTAATACGGCAATTTTCATCGTTTTTATCAATGCCAACCACATCGAGCTGACCATCAATGTGGCCCGACACCACATGCCCACCGATTTCTTTCGCAAAGGTTGCCGATCGCTCGACATTCACCCAATCACCCTCAACAACCTCACCAATATTGGATAAATCCAAGGTTTGCCTCATCACATCAAAGGCAACCTTTCCTGTGGGTTCATCAAAAGTTTTTACTGTTAAGCATACGCCATTGATAGCTATGCTTGCCCCAAGAGTCACATTCTCCCGGCATTCACCTTCCGGCAGAATCAATTGCAATTCTTTTAACGCTTCGGTTCCTTGAACAGAAAGTAAAGGCACTTGCGCTTGTACAATACCTGTGAACATCTACCACCTCAAATCACGTATTATGCCAACCCCAGGATGACTGACCGTAAAATTATTAATAAATATGCTTATCGGCATAGGTTTGAATTTTTTGCTTAACAATAGGGGCTACTGCCGCATATAACATCCCTATTTTCAACTGCATCACCAACTCATCACCTTCAATCGCCAGCGAGCCTTTTCCGGTTTTATGGCTAAACTCCACTCGATCCTCTGAAACCCAGTCATAGTTCATGCCTTGCTCTTTTTTTAATGACGCTGCCATTTTTTCAATCCCTTGGCGGACTTCATCAATTGGCATAGTAAAGGCTTTTTTTATATTGATCGTTGCCATAGTTCCCTCATTGTTCCTGATTTAGCCTTGATCTGCTGCATCCAGCAAATCGGCAATCTCTCTTTCAGTCAATTCTTGACACTGCCCTTGGCGCAGCTTTGCTGGAATAAAAATTGGCCCAAATCGAACGCGCTTTAATCGATTGACGGTCACGTCTTGCGACTCCCACAAACGCCGCACCTCGCGATTTCGCCCTTCCATTAAACACACATAAAACCAACGGTTAATGCTTTCCGATTCTTTATCAGCTTCAACAATATCAGTGAAACGTGCCATACCATCTTCCAATAACACGCCCTCTTTTAGCCGCTGGATCATGGCATCATCCACTCGTCCCATGACTCTCACCATGTATTCTCTATCGATACCGGAGGAAGGGTGCATGAGTTTATTTGCGACATCACCATCATTGGTGAACAGTAAAAGACCTGACGTATTATAATCAAGACGGCCAATAGCGATCCATCGGCCTTTATCCACTTTTGGTAAACGTGAAAAGACCGTTCGGCGCCCTTCTGGGTCTTTGCGGCTACAAATTTCCCCTTCCGGCTTATGATAAGCAATGATTCGAGGCGTAAAGGTGTCTGCTGACTGAATCCGAAGCTTGCGGCCATCCAATTGAATCGTATCGCTATCACTGACACGATCGCCAATCGTCGCTTTTTGACCATTGATACGCAGCCGGCCGTCAGCGATCCAGCGCTCGGCTTCTCGACGGGATGCAACACCAGCCCTGGCTATCACTTTTTGCAATTTCTCTGATTTTTCTGAGCGCGACGGTTCAGATTCGGTTTTATCAGAGCGGCGTTTATCTTTTTTCACGGTTTTGATTCTTACTACAAATTCCCGCGATTATACGGAATTTTGTAGTAACTTTCTTCCGATTACTCGAATTATTCATCATCAAATGCAGCAGGAGGCATCTCTCCAGAATCAAAATCCGCAGGCGGCTCCATTGGCCCAGTCTCAGTCTCCTGCGCCCCATCCAGATTTATGTCGCTTGAGAAACCTTCCCCGTCAATTTCCACTGCGTCTTTTTCTATTGCATCCAGTGCATCAATCACTTTATCAGCAGCATCTAAATGATCGTCAAAGACACAAATAAAATCTTGGACTATGGGCGTCGACTCCGTGGGCGACTCAATAGCCACCGTAGGGATTAAGCCTTCGATAACCTCCGATGCGCCGAGCGAGGGATCATGTGGTATGCCCTCTGAATCATCTGACACTTGAGAGGTTAAATCCAGTGATTCGTTTGTCGTTTGCTCCTCCTGTGCATCCCCTAATTCACTCGGATCCTTATCTGTGGAGGCTTCTTTATCTTCAGGTTGATCAGGATTTTCTGGGGGTTGGCTGGCTGCCGCTTGATCGTTCTGAGCCTGGTCGTTCTGAGCTTGGTCGCTCTGGGGCGTCATCGAGGCCAATAATTCTGGCGGTAAATCCAACTCAAGGTCTTCGTTAAGTTCGCCTAATTCTCTGATATCTGCCAACGCAGGCAGGTTTTCAAGACTTTTAAGGCCCAAGTCATCTAAAAACTCTCGAGTGGTAGCATACATGGCAGGACGACCCGGTACATCTCGGTAACCTACCACTTTCACCCATTCACGTTCTTGGAGGCTGCGAATAATTTGACTACTAACAGCCACACCGCGGACTTCTTCAATTTCACCACGAGTTATAGGTTGCCGATAAGCAATTAACGCTAAGGTTTCAAGCGTTGCTCGCGAATAACGCTGAGGTTTTTCTTCAAATAATTGGCTCACCCAAGGCGTCACCGAAGCTTTTGCCTGATAGCGCCAACCTGAAGCAACTTCCACTAACTCAACACCTCGGTCGTGACAAGCTGCTGATAATGATTCCAAGACCCCTAGCAACGTCTGTTTATCAGGCGCATCCTCATCCAAGACTTTTTGCAGTTGCTGAATCGTCATAGGCTTATTTGCCGTTAACATGATGGCTTCAACAATTTTTGGCAGTAGATGCTCATCCACAACACCCGTTGACTGGTCTGCCTGAGCGCTTATGGACTCATCATCAAGAACCTCGTCACCTGAGGTGCCGTCATCGACTATTGCTTCGGACGTATCCGCTTGATCCTTGGCATCAACCGCTCTCAAAGGCTGTTGATCACCTGCGTCATTTTTCG
>JAPOUS010000135.1:7158-28748 GCA_026708525.1 Cellvibrionales bacterium | reverse complement strand
TTATTTAATGGCGATATTGGTATTGTGTGGCATCAAGATGGGCTATGGTCTGTAGCTTTTATGGATGAAAATAGACAGATTCAGTTTTTTCTTGTTGATCAACTACAGGGTATAAGTAGTGCATTTGCCATAACGGTTCATAAAAGCCAAGGCTCTGAATATGATGAGGTTGCGTTTAGTTTGCCTGATCTTAGCTCGCCGTTATTGACCCGAGAATTAGTCTATACCGCTGTGACTCGTGCAAAATCCAAGGTGTTAATTTATGCATCTATGCCTGAGCTAGAAAGTGCCTTATATCAATCCACTTTACGTCAAACATTCTTAAAAGACCGGTTAATAGAAAATCATTGATTGAATGAAAAAACTGAACATTGTCGAAAACTTTTTATTCAATAACGAATCAGATACTGGCCCGCTCAGTGTTTTAGTCCGGTGTTTTGGCGAGTGCTTTTTAATGTTATCCACTTGATAAGCCCCTGCGGCAAGCTCAGTCAACGCTTAGGTATGACGCCTAATAATGCCTGATTTTGTCGAAAGGTGATGACCACGCATCTTCTTAAGCAATCACGCTGTGCATTAATCAACTAGGTTTGTATTGGAGAGGTTTAAGGTGTTCAACACTTATCTTTTGCTCGCAATTTTTTTTGAAGTCATTGCAACTACAGCACTTAAAGCATCGGATCAGTTTTCGAATAAAACGGCTTCGTCCATTGTGGTGATAGGGTATGTGGCAGCATTTTACTGTTTGACACTGGTGCTTAAAACCATGCCTTTGGCCATTGCTTATGCGATATGGTCTGCGATTGGCTTAGTGATTGTGACGATTAACGGTTGGATTTTTTTTGGCGAAGTGATGGATATTCCGGCTTTAATTGGTATGGCGTTAATTATCATTGGAATTTGCGTAATCCATATGGGGTCTAAGGTGATAGCTTAACCCATCAATAAGGCCTGAATAGCTTCATCTTGACAGCAAGTCGATAATCTTTAGGGGACTGCGAGGTTTGTCGTTTAAACAGTGCCGAAAAATGTGAAGCATCAATAAACCCTACAATTCCAGCAACTTCTTGTATTGTTAAATTCGTTTCTCTTAAAAGGTTTTTTGCGTTATCAATGCGTAATACTTGTTGATATTGCAAAGGCGACATCTCACAGGCTCGTTTAAAGCGTCGCTGAAATGTCCGATAATTGATATTTACGCTTTTAGCTAAGGCTTCAAAATTAATGGTCTCATTATATCGTTGTTGAATCAGGGCTTGGGCGTGCGCTATTAACTCATCGGCATGTTGTTGGTTTAGATGATCATTAAACAGCTGATTGTCATAGTTTTTGCGAATTTCTGGCGAAAATTGACTCTCCACCTGCTTGGCAATTGTTCGAGTAAAGCCAAGTTCAATAAACCGAATGGTTAAATCAGCGGTTGAATTTACGCTGCTTGTGCAATAAATGGTATTGGATTGTGTAATCAGATGGTCTTTCTGCCAATTAATCTGAGGGTATCTTTTTTTCATTTGCTCAGAATAAAACCAGTGTGTGGTTGCGGCTTTACCATTAAGAATGCCTGCCTCTGCAAGAAACAAAATGCCAGTCCCTACTGCGCATATCAACATATCCGGGTTTGAGTGAATAAACTGCTGAATGGCAGTGATAAGGGATTGGTACTCGTTGATATGTTTAAAGGGGCTGCGCCAAAATCCAGGGATAATTAATAAGTCGGTTGAGGTTAATGTCTCTATAGATTGGTTGGGTTGAAGTTTAAGCCCAACTTGCGTTTCAATAGCCTGGCCTTGTTGGCTTGCCAAATGAATCCTGAGCTTTGAGCGTTTTCGTGCGCCAGGCGATGACTGTGCTCGAGCAAAATTATCGGCAGCATTTAGCATTTCCAGTGGCAGTGTGAGGCTGCTGGTAAGCATGTGAGGGTAGAGAAGAAAAGTAACCGACTGCATAGTAATGGCTATACCCAATAATTAAATCCTTCGAGTTGTCTATAATGCCATAATTTTTGTCGTAAATGGCATTATTTTTTTTGCGTTTGACAGCTACAATGGAGTTTTTTTATGGCTTGTTTTCAAAAGCCATCTTTTGCATGTTTTAATAAAAAATAGGATTTTGTTATGGCAATTCTTCCTGTCATTACGGGCTTTGGTGGTATTAGTCCGGCTGGCCGAAGCGTATTTCATCACGCGTACCAGCGTTTAGTTTTTGATGCATTAACAACTGAAAAAAAAGCAGAAACGCTCAAGTCATTGAGTGCCTTGATGGGAGACCATTATAAAACTGAGCAAGGGGTGTTGGATAACACCTTAATACGAAAGATCCATAAGGGGACTTTTGACGCCCAGAGCGTGACTTGGAATAAACGCTTTCCTGTCTCGATGGAACAACCATTAACTTTCCAGACTAAAAATATTGGGTTGCCTGATGTCATTCCAGAAAATTGGACAGTCACGCCGCTAGAAGGGCGAATGAGTCAAGTCACTATCCATGACAATCAAGATTTTATGCTGCCTGATCAGCGTGTCATGGCGGTGAATTCGGCAGGGCAGTTGCCAACAGGCTTTGATGCGGCCAAGTTGTATCAAGCTAAAAACCACCCTAAAGGTATTCAGATGACAGTCTTTGGCGCATCGGATGCCATTCAGATGATGGGTATTGATTGGGATTTGATTCGATCTAAGGTTCCTGCTGATCAGGTCAGTGTTTATGCAGGCTCCGGCATGAGTCAACTGGATCCTAATGGCAATGGCGGGATGATGTCAGCTCGCCAAATGGGTAAAAAAGTGACTTCCAAGCAATGCCCCTTTGGTTTTGCGGAAATGCCTGCTGATTTTATTAATGCCTACTTATTAGGAAGCCTAGGAACGACAGGCACTAACATGGGGGCTTGCGCATCTTTTCTTTATAATTTGCGCCAAGGCGTTATGGATATTCAATCGGGTCGTTCTCAAATTGCGATTGTGGGTAATGCGGAAGCGCCGATTTTGCCTGAAATTATTGATGGCTATTCGGCCATGGGGGCGTTGGCAACCGATGATGAGTTAAGACAATTAGATGGTTTATCCGCTGATGAGGCTGTTAATCACCGGCGCGCTTGCAGGCCGTTCTCTACGAATAAAGGCTTTACGCTAGGAGAATCGGCACAATTTATTGTCTTGATGAGTGATCAGTTAGCCATGGCGCTTGGAGCAACGATTTATGGTGCGGTGAGTGATGTCTTTATTAATGCCGATGGTTTTAAAAAGTCGATTTCAGCCCCAGGCGTTGGCAACTATATTACGGTAGCGAAGTCCATGGCAGCAGCTCGTGCGATCATTGGTGATAGAGCTCTAAGAGACCGAACCTTTATCCAGGCGCACGGTACGGGGACGCCACAAAATCGTGTCACTGAGTCGCACATATTAAATGATGTGGCTAAAGCTTTTGGCGCGGAGCAGTGGTTAGTGGGTGCGGTTAAATCGTATCTTGGGCATTCCATTGGTTGCGCTGCGGGTGACCAAATCGTTTCAAGCCTCGGCATTTGGGATCAAGGCATCTTCCCTGGAGTCACTAGCATCGATCATATAGCGGACGATGTTTATCACGATAGTTTACACATCCCTATGCAGCATTTGGATGTGGGGGCAAATAGCTTGGATATTGGTATCATCAATGCCAAAGGGTTTGGTGGCAACAATGCCAGTGCAACGCTTTTGTCGCCACATTTAACCCATGCGATGTTGGCTAAAAAACACGGCAGAGCGGGTTATGCAGCATACCAAAAAGCGAATGTGCCCGTGCAAGAGGCATCCGAGTATTTTAAAGAGAAAACCTTATCTGGCGAAGCTGAGGTTATTTATCAGTTTGACCACAATGTTTGCGTTGATGAGGATGTCTCTGTGTCGAAGGAATGCTTGTCGATTGATAAAGCCAAGGTGGATGTTAGTCTTGAGGTTGAATCACCTTATGCTGCCTACATTGATTAGACATTTTCTTTGATGAAGCGCTTTTAATGGTGGCAATTGATAGACATTTTGTCGCCATTTTATGATCTTTCGTTATCTTGGCAAGGTGGCGAAAGCAAAGTGCTGGCGATCAGTCTGAATAAAAAACAAATGTATGTCATCTTTTAGGTGATTCGTTGAATTATCCTACCTTGTCGAATTGCTTTAGATAGCGTAAACGAATAAAATTCCCGCATTTTATTAACTACCTGTGCAAAATTGTCAGTCTTTTAATGGGAATTGTTATTGTTAATGGCACTTCCTGAGCCTATTTTTGTACGGTAGTAAAGGTGATCAAGCCTTTGGTTGCCTTTATGAAAACAATAACTGAACATTAATAGGAATTCCCATGGCAGAAGCATATATCTTTGATGCGATTCGGACTCCCCGTGGTAAAGGTAAACCCGGCGGCGGCCTCTATGAAGTCAAGCCCATTGATTTGGTCGTTAATCTTTTAGATGCAATGAAAGCGCGCCATAATCTGGACACCTCACTCGTCGAAGATTTGATTTTAGCAACGGGCGAGCCTGTGTTTGAACAAGGCCAAAACATTGCTAAAACCGCATTGGTTTATGCAGATTGGTCTGATGTTACTACAGGCGCTCAGTTACACCGTTATTGTGCGGGTGCCTTAGATGCGGTTAACGCAGCTGCTGCTAAAGTTAAAGCAGGTTTTGAAGATTTAGTGCTAGCTGGTGGTGTTGAGTCTATGTCACGCCTTGGTATTGGTGCAGGTGGTGCAGCAGCGGGTGATCCTTGGGTTGCAATGGAATCCTACGGTATTTCGCAAGGGTTAGGTGCTGATCTTATCGCTGAAATCGATGGATTCAGTCGTGAAGATTGCGATAAATACGCAGCTATGAGTCAACAACGTGCATCAGAAGCTTGGGAAAAAGGTTATTTCAAAGACTCCATTATCCCAGTGACTGACAAAAACGGTGTGGTTATCTGTGATAAAGACGAATTGGTTCGTCCAGGCACAACCGTAGAGAAGCTTTCCGGCCTTAACCCTTCATTCCAAATGTTTAATGATTTTGGTCACGGCGAATTCTTAAAATTCAAATACCCAGAAGTTGAAAACGTCAACTGTGTGCATACCCCAGGTAACAGTTCAGGTATTGTTGATGGTGCATCGCTTGTGCTTATCGGTAACGAAGAGGGCGGTAAAAAAGCCGGTCTTAAGCCGCGTGCGAAAATTCTTTCTACCGCATTAACGGGTACTGAACCCACTATCATGTTAACCGGTCCTGCTCCTGCTACTGAAAAAGCTTTAGCCAAAGCTGGTCTTTCCATTGATGATATCGATCTATTCGAATTAAACGAAGCTTTTGCTGCTGTTGTTCTTCGTTATCAGAAGAAGCTTGGCATTCCGGATGAAAAAATTAATGTGAATGGTGGTGCGATTGCGATGGGGCATCCTATCGGTGCAACTGGTGCCATGATTCTTGGAACCCTTGTTGATGAACTTGAGCGTCGCGGTTTAAAACGTGGTATCGCAACTCTATGTGCAGGTGGCGGTATTGGTATCGCAACTGTCATCGAATTGGTTTAACGCAAGATAAGAATTTTAGAGGAAGAAACAATGGGTTACATCCGATTAGAAAAAGACAGTGACGGCATCATTGAGTTGATCATGGATCAACCAAACCAAAAGGTGAATACCTTAGGTGATGAATTTATTGAAGCCATGCAAGCAGCTGTTAACGATATTGCTGCACAAAAAGATGACATTAAAGGTGTTTACGTACGTTCTGGTAAAGAAACCTTCTTTGGTGGCGGCGACTTAAACAAGTTGCTTGAAATGCCAACGGAAATGGATCAGGCCGAAGCGACTCGCGTATTTGAAGGCATTATGTCTGCGAAAGCGCCATTGCGTCAGCTTGAGACTTTAGGCGTACCAGTCGCTGTGGGCATGAATGGCGCAGCGCTTGGTGGTGGTTATGAAATCGCTCTGGCGTGTCATTACCGAGTGGCAGTAAAAGATGCGCAAATGGGTTTGCCTGAAGCGCAATTAGGCTTAATGCCAGGTGCTGACGGCGTGGTACGAATGACACGCGTTCATGGCTTGCAAAATGCCATTACTTACATTTCTCAAGGTAAGCAATTCAAAGGTGAAAAAGCGCTAGAAAAAGGTTACTGCGATGCATTAGCTGACTCAGAAGAAGACATGCACAAAAAAGCCAAAGAGTGGATCTTAGCCAATCCAGAAGCTGCTCAA
The DNA here is from genome assembly GCA_026708525.1 of Cellvibrionales bacterium. Classification (GTDB taxonomy): domain Bacteria; phylum Pseudomonadota; class Gammaproteobacteria; order Pseudomonadales; family DT-91; genus CAKMZU01. The sequence continues at coordinate 22,550 of JAPOUS010000135.1, read as the reverse complement.
CCTTGGGATAAGCCTGGCTTTAAAATTCCCGGCGGCTCTCCTGCCGATAAAGACATGGATCAAGGCCTACAAGGTTTATTATTCTTTGGACCTGTCAATGTCATGATTAATACCTGGGGTAATTTCCCTGCCGCTAAAGCGATTTTTGCCTGTATCTCTGATGTTGCTCGTGTAGATTTTGAAACGGCACAAAAAATTGAAGCGCGTTATTTCTTAAGCCTTATGCGTTCAAACGTAGCTAAGAACATGATCAGCACTTTCTTCTTCCAGTTAAATGCTTTAGAAGCAGGCGCTAGCCGCCCAAGCTTTGAAACCATCCCTAAAACGGATTGCAAAAAATTAGGCATTTTAGGTGCAGGCCAAATGGGTGCAGGCATTGCGTTTGCAGCAGCTAAAGTGGGTATCGAAGTCGTGCTTAAAGATATCTCGCAAGAAAACGCGGATAAAGGTAAAGCTTACGCTAAAGGTGTTTGCGAAAAACTAGCGTCAAAAGGCCGTATGGATGAAGCTAGCTCTGAAGCGCTACTCGGCTTAATCAAGCCAACAGCTGATGCTGCCGATCTTGCAGGTTGTGATATTGTTGTTGAAGCGGTATTTGAAGACCGTAAGATTAAAGCTGCGGTAACGAGTGAAACAGAAGCGGTAACAGGTGCTGAAAGCGTCTTCGCAACCAATACCTCATCATTACCGATTACAGGTTTGGCTGAAGCGTCTAGCCGCCCTGAGAATTTCATTGGTATGCACTTTTTCTCACCTGCTGAGAAAATGCCATTAGTTGAAATCATCAAAGGTGAGAAAACCACTGACGAAGCCTTGGCAAAAGCCTTTGATTTAGCCATCAAGCTAGGTAAGAAGCCTATCGTTGTTAATGATGGTGAAGGCTTCTTCACGACTCGTGTTATCGCTAAAACGGTTGAGCAAAGTGCTGCGATGGTACTTGAAGGTGTTAACCCTGTGGTTATCGAAAATGCAGCGAAGCAAAATGGTTCACCTGTTGGTCCATTAACGGCTATTGATGAAATCTCTCAAGCGACGGCTTATAAAAATGGCCAGCAGTTAAAAGCTGACAAAGAAGCCCGTGGTGAAACTGTCACGCCAAATCCTGCCACTATTTTGGTTAACAAGATGGTTGAAGACTTTGACCGTAAAGGTAAAGTCTTTGGTGCGGGTTATTATGAATACCCAGAAGGCGGCAAAAAGCACATTTGGCCTGGTCTTAAAGAGCATTTTGCCCCCAATGGTTACAAAGACATTCCATTTGCTGATGTTCAAGACCGTTTAACTTTCGCGCAAGCGCTTGAAGGAGTGCGAGCCATGGAAGAGGGTGTGGTTATTAACCCAGCTGACGGTAACATTGGCTCCATCATGGGTATTGGCTACCCTGCTCAAACGGGCGGTGTGTTCCAGCACATTAATTCATATGGTGTGAAGGCATTTGCTGAACGTGCTGAATATTTATATCAGCAATATGGCGATGACTTCAAAGTCCCTGCATTATTAAAACAAAAAGCAGCAGCAGGCGAAAAATTCTAAGCTGTTGGTTTATATAATTTAAAGCGGGTTTTCCCGCTTTTTTTATGTCTAAAAACAATGGGTTAAGGGGGTTGACTTAGCGGGGTTAGGGGTTGATACTTACTCAAGTCGGTAATAAGTATTAGGTTAACGCTCCGTTCGACGAATTTGATCCATCGTTCTGTTGTTTGTTAAAGCTATATCTGATTTTCCGCTATACCCGCTAATAAGCTGATAATTTAAAAGCGCTGATGGCTCGCCTCCCTTACGTTTAACGATACTTACGTTTAACGATAAAAGGTAATCTTGGGTCAATTGGTATAAGTAATCGGTATTTAGCAATTTTATTGTTAACAAAACAACTAGGATTAAACATGTCCAACACATTAAAAGGCACTGTTAAGTGGTTTAACGAATCAAAAGGTTTTGGTTTTATTGCTCAAGAAACTGGCCCTGACGTTTTTGCTCACTACAGTGCAATTCAAGCTGACGGCTTTAAAACTTTAGCTGAAGGTCAGGAAGTGGAATTCACTTTGACCCAAGGCCAAAAAGGCCCTCAGGCTGAAAACATCGTTCCAGTCTAATCATTGCTCTTCTGACTAAGCAGTAACTCATGGTTGTTGCTTATCTAAGTGCTTGATTGCAAGCGACAAAAAAAGACGGAAATCCCGTCTTTTTTTGTATCATTTATTTATTAATTTAAGCGAGACTGGTTGATAGTGAACCACTGTTGGTGAATTTGATTGGCAAATTCGGTACAGGTGTTTTTCAATGCTTGGTTGTCACCAATTCGGTGACTGGCTTCGATGAGCTCTTTGTGCAGCTCCTCAAGCGCGCTAGCCTCCATGTCAACATGCCCCATGTCTGCCCAAAAATCAACCAAGGTTAGGCTGTAGTTAATAAAGGCCGTGAGAAGTTGCTGTGAGACTTCTTGATCTTCTTCAAAAAGCTTTTTGCTTAAAGACATTTTTGCATTTTTTGCTGCAAGGTAACTGACCTGACTATTCTGTGAAGACATAGGTTTCGCCTTAGGTTTTGCCTTTACGCTAATTGTGTCGTTTAATTCAATTCATTTATAAGTATATGCCATATTTTTATTTGTTTAGAAAATCATTCGGTTTTTTAAATTAAACCAATGAAAAACGCAATATATTATGCTGATTAATTATCAAAAAATTTAGGTTTGGCTAGAATTTAACGAAAAAATCTTTGCCTTACTCGAAGTCATCACAATTTTTACGATTTTGCACTCCCATGCAGGGGCATGGTAGCGAGACCGGTAACTGCGAGAACTTAAGGGAAGGTTAATCGAATAGGGACTAATCCATTTGCTTTACATCTAAGGGCAATTTTTTGCTAAGATTTTCTGTATGTCGGAGCGTCCATATATGCCCTTAAGTGTATCTTACCTCTTTTTTTAATGGCCTCCGGGCGGTGAATTATTCTTTGTCTGCTGTGAGTGAGATGAGGTTGGGGTTTGCTGATAAAGGTTTCCGTATCGCAAATACAATACGCCCATTTCTCACGCTGTTTTTCATTGCTGATTGCATTTATTTTCTGATGCTTATTTGAAATATAACGCCTATAAGGCTCTAAAATAAAAAATGGAACGAATAAAAGCCTAAACTTTCTAATGGGCGCATTAGTAAGTTTTAGGAGAATATTATCGATACTGTTTTTTTTAGCCAGTTTGTTCATCAAGTTGTTGATTTTATTAACGCTATTTTTGCTGGATACGTGCTTATAGGTTTACTGATATTTGCCGGTATATATTTTACGATTCGACTAAAATTTATCCAGTTTAACCATTTTTTTCTCTCAAGCCGTTTAATGATGCTCGGTAAAAATGATCGGGATCATCATGTCTCACCCTTCGAAGCTCTGGCAACGAGTTTGGCTGCTCGTGTAGGAACTGGCAATATTGCAGGCGTGGCTGTGGCGATTTCTTTAGGAGGTCCAGGTGCTGTATTTTGGATGTGGGTTGTTGCCTTTTTAGGCATGTCAACGGCCTTTGTCGAATCCACATTAGCGCAATTGTTTAAACATAAAGAAGATGACGGCAGCTTTATCGGCGGGCCTGCGTATTATATTGAGCGCGGATTGGGTCAACGTTGGTTAGGCATTATCTTTGCCATCTTATTAGTCATTACCTTTGGTTGTGTCTTCATTGCCGTTCAATCCAATACCATTGCACGTGCTGCACACGATTCTATGAACATTGATCCACTGTGGATTGGCCTGTTACTCGTGGCATTAACAGCCCCCATAATTTTTGGTGGAATCACGCGAATTGCCCATATTGCCGGTAAAGTGGTTCCTATAATGGCTATTGCTTATCTGGCATTAGGTTTTGTTGTAATTCTGCTTGAAATCAACAAGGTGCCTGAGTTGATTGCCCTTATTGTTAAATCAGCTTTTGGGTTAACCGAGGCCAGTTCAGGTATGCTAGGGATTATTATTGCGAATGGTGTTAAACGAGGGCTTTTCTCAAACGAAGCAGGAATGGGTAGCGCCCCAAATATCGCCGCAGCCGCTGATCCAACCCCCCCACATCCAGCAGCGCAGGGCTTTGTGCAAATGATGGGTGTGTATATTGATACCATTTTTGTCTGTACGACAACCGCGATTATTATTTTACTTTCGGGTGTTTATCAGCCGGGGCAGGAGATGCAGGCTGTCGTTTTGACGCAAAATGCATTGGCCGCAGAAGTTGGTGGCTGGGGTAATCACTTTTTAACGATTGTTATTTTCTTCTTTTGTTTTACCACGATATTAGGTAATTATGCCTATTCAGAAAGTTGTTTAAAGTTTATTACGCAGCATCGATGGGTATTAATCATTTATCGCTTTTTTGCCATATTTATGATTTTTTGGGGAGTTTATGAAGAAGTGCCTCTGCTTTGGAATGCAGCAGATGCCTCCATGTCAATGATGGCGATTGTTAACTTAATTGCGATTCTTTTATTGGGTAAATATGCCTTTGCTCTGGCAAAGGATTTTCTAGAACAGTTAAAAACCAAAGAAGACCCAATCTTTGATCCACTTATGTTTCCTGAGTTAAAGGGGAAAATCTCTCAGGATGTGTGGTTTGATTCTGATGATCCGACGAAAAATAATTTCTAACCTTTCTTATACTTTTGCTATAGCCAAATCGGCTATAGCGAACGACTTGACTTAGCCGCAGTAACTTTTCATTATGCCTTGATGGTGAACTATCAAGGTTCTCCTTCTGCCATTCATTGAATCATGCAATGACGACAAATAATAACAGTTGAGTATCAATTTATGCCTGAAAAAAACGTTTTACTCTTATTTGCTCATCCAGCTATTGAGCAATCCGATGCTAATGTAGAGTTGTTCAATGCCGCTCAAAGTATCGACGGCATTCAGTGTGTTGATCTCTATGCTGAATATCCGCAGCACGATATCGATGTGTGCATCGAGCAACAGCGTTTGCGTGAATCTGATGTGATTATTTTTCAGTTTCCTCTGTATTGGTATTCCACGCCAGCGATCTTAAAAGATTGGATGGATTTGGTGCTTGAGCATGGATTTGCCTACGGTAAAACGGGTGATGCGCTCAAAGATAAAACCCTATTGCTTGCAATAACGGCAGGTGGGCCAGAGGAAGCCTATTGTGGCGAGGGGTTCAACCATTACTCTATTCGTGAATTACTGAGGCCTTTGGAGCAAACCGCTAATTTCTGTCGTATGGCGTTTTCTGCACCCTTTGTATTATTTGGTACGCGCACATCGCTTGATGACGAACGATTGAGTGCGCATATATTGCATTGGAAAAGGCTACTGAGTGCGATAAAAGATAATCAAATCGATTTAAAAGCATCAAGTCATTTACCCAAGCTTAATGCTGAGGTTGCTAAGTTGATGGAGCTTGAACAATGACAGGGTATTTTATTCAAGCGACAATTTATTTGTTAGCGGCCATTATCGCGGTGCCGATTGCAAAGCGTCTTGGGTTGGGGTCGGTTTTAGGTTATTTGATAGCAGGTGTGGTTATCGGCCCTTTAACAGGGCTGGTTGGCTCTGAGACTGTCACCATTCAGCACTTTGCTGAATTTGGTGTCGTGATGATGTTGTTTTTGGTCGGCCTTGAGCTGGAACCGAAAATGCTCTGGGAGATGCGTAACAAACTTATTGGCTTGGGTGGTCTGCAAGTTAGTTTAACCATTGCGCTGGTTATGGGCGGTTGTTTAGTGCTGGGGCTAGCTTGGCAAACAGCCTTGGCGGTGGGGTTAGTCTTGTCTTTGTCATCCACAGCTATTGTGTTGCAAACCTTTAACGAAAAGGGGTTGGCCAAAACCGAAGGGGGTAAATCGGCGTTTTCAGTCTTGTTATTTCAAGATATTGCCGTTATCCCGATGTTGGCATTGATCCCTTTGTTAGCCTTACCCGAACTCATGGATATAGGTGTTCAAGCATCGCAAGAGGATCATCACGGCGATACCTTTAATTTATCTCATCTAGTCAGTGGTTGGTTGTATGCACTGGCAGTATTGGCCTCGATTATTGTCGTCGTTGCAGGTGGGCATTATTTAAGTCGACCTTTATTTAAGTTTATCGCAGCCTCTGGCTTGCGCGAAATGTTTACCGCAACAGCTTTAATGTTAGTTATTGGTATTGCTGCCTTGATGAGTTTTGTTGGTTTATCTCCAGCTTTAGGAACGTTTTTGGCTGGTGTTGTCTTGGCGAATAGTGAATTTCGGCATGAGTTAGAAACGGATATTGAACCCTTTAAAGGCTTGTTGCTAGGATTGTTCTTCATCACCGTAGGTGCTGGCATTGATTTTCAAGTGATTAATGACAACTTATCCACTGTGTTGATGGCAACCCTTGGGATTATGTTACTCAAAGCTTTGGTACTGTTCTTTTTGGCCTGGCTATTCAAGATTAAAAAGAACGATGGCTGGTTGTTTACTTTGAGTCTTGCACAAGCAGGGGAGTTTGGCTTTGTGCTCTTAAGTTTTACGACTCAGCATCATGTGATTCCAAAAGAGCTTGCGCAAGTTTTATCGCCGGTTGTTGCCTTGTCGATGTTTTTGACGCCTGCGCTGTTTATCCTGTTTGATAAAGTGATTATGGGATTTTATCAAGCGGGTAATGACGCAAGAGAGGCGGATACGATCGATGATCATGGGCCAGTCATTATTGCAGGTATTGGCAGGTTTGGTCAGATTATCAATCGCCTTATGATAGCTAATGATATTCATACTGTCGTGCTGGATCACAATGCAGCCATTATTGATCGTGTAGGGAAGTTTCGAGTCAAAACCTGGTATGGTGATGCAACAAGACCCGATTTGTTGCATACCGCAGGTATTGAGCAAGCACGCCTCTTTGTTATTGCCATTGATGATCCTGTGCGCACCGTTGATTTGGTAAAACATGTCAAGCATGCATACCCACAAGTTAAGGTGTTAGTTAGGGCTTATGATCGTGGTAATGCCTATGAGCTAGAAACAGCAGGCGCTGATATCGTGGTACCAGAAACCTATTTTTCAGCCCTGCAATTAGGTGGTGAAGCCTTAAAAGCCATGGATTATCACCCCTTTAAAGTAGAGCAAATAAAGCGTAATTTTTATAAAGCGGATAGAGAAGGCCATAAACAAGCTTATGCGAGCTGGCAAGAACGCGAAGAGGGTAATGATTTTAGTAGCAGTTATCTTCAGCTTTTTATGGAAATTGAGCAGCGAATCATAGCGGCAGTGAAACAGAACCGTATTCATGGGCATGACAATAGCGAGTCTGGCTGGACGCCACCGCCTAAGCAGTATACTGATGATGTAGACGCCTAAATCATCTCACTGTGTTTTTACGCACCCAAACGGTTAGATATCCCCTTTTTGGGGGATGTCTTTCTACGAATAAAATATTACCTTTCTTGGCATGATCACAATGAAATAAATACGAGTTAGACTGAGCAAAGTGAAAAGCATGAAAGATAAACTCGCCACCCTGCTTGCTTTGATTGTTCTTATTTTGCTTTATGTATCCTTTCTTCATTGGCATAGCGACGAAAGGCGCCATCAAATGATTCAAACTTTTGAGGTGAACCGGTCAGGGGTTGTTCAAAATGGGAACTTCTCCCTTCAATGGCTAACTCATTGAGTTATATTCGCCTGTCTTTTCTGAATATTAAGATGCCTAAGATGCTGTCTATTTGCTTGATTGACGATCACCCATTGTTTCGTGATTGCCTAACATTATTGCTTAAAAGTGCAGGGCATGAAGTCATCGCTGAATTCGATGATTGTATTCACCTTGAGCAAAAGTCTGTAATAAAGCGCGCGGACATGCTTATCTTTGATTATAAAATGCCAGGTGATCCACTGGCTTGTATCAAAAAAATCAAATCACAGTACCCTGAAAAAAAATGCATTGTACTGACGGGAGTGACGGCAGTTGCAACCTTACATGCGATTAATGACAGTTGTGTTGATGCACTGGTGTTAAAAGAGAATTCAACCGAAGAACTTTTGCAGGCGATAGCCTTGATTTCAGAAGGGAAGCGATTTACCTCTGGGCTTGTCATGACCAAAATTAATCGCTCTAAAGATGTACTGAGTAGTCGTGAACTGGAGGTGTTGCCGTACCTTATTAAGGGAGTGAAACGCGCAGAGATTGCGCAGCGCCTTTTTATTTCAACAGAAACCATCAAAACCCACCGTAGAAATATTTTACAAAAGCTCAATGCAAATAACATTGAAGAGCTAAGAGAGCAGGCGCTTATTTTAGGGCTGATTGAAGAATAAAAAAGACTATGTTCAATTTTAATAAAAACGTATTAGGCCGACAGCTCGTTCGTAGCGTGTTCTCTTGGTATTTTATTTTTGCCGTTATTATTACCAGTGTGCATTTAGCGCAGGAATATTTTCATTCAAAAGCCAAGGTTGAACGTAAGCTTACCATCATTTCAAAAACCTTTACGCCAGCGCTTGCTCAGAGTCTGTACGATGACAATTTTGTTCAGACCAATTCGGCATTTTTTGGCATGATTGATTTTCCTGTGATTGTGGGCTTAACGCTCAATGATACGGCGGGTGTTCGAATTGCTGAAATTGGAGATATTGATGGCTCAGACCTTCCTAACTGGTTGCCGCTTTCAGTAAGTGAGGCGATTGGAGTCGCCCCCTTTCGATTTGATATTCACCATCCTGTAGCAGATGGCACCTTGAAAGTTGGCAGTGCCACTATTTACTCTTCAACCCAAGTGATCCTTAATATTCTCAAAGGGCATTTGTTTTTTATCTTGATCGATGCGGCATTTAAAACCTTAGCCTTGTTGATCTTAGTCCTGTTAATCAGTGAGCGAATGTTGAGTCGCCCATTAAGACGTTTTGTTGAAGACCTAAAAACACTCGAGCAGTATCCTCAGAGTCAAAAAAATGTCGATATTGGTTTGCAGCAAACCAATGAGCTGAGTATTTTAGAAAATGCGTTTAATAATCAGCACAAAAAACAGCAGGAATATCAAAGGCAGCTAACGGACTATGCTGAAAATCTTGAATCCTTGGTGGAGAAGCGAACCCATGCTTACCATGTCGCTAAAGAAAAAGCCGAACAAGCGAATGAATCCAAATCCGCCTTTCTAGCAAAAACCAGCCATGAAGTGCGAACACCTCTAAATGCCATTGCGAACCTTTCAGCGCTTTTGGATGATGCAGGGCTCAAAGGATTGCACCGCCAACAGTTATCCATCATCCAGCAGTCGAGTAATCATTTGCTAACGGTGATTAACGATATTCTTGATCTCAGCAAAATCGAAGCAGGCGAAATGGATATCATGCCTCGTCATATGGTTACTTCGGATTTTTTACAAAGCTGTATCGACCCATTAATGGTATTTGCCCAAAGCAAAGGACTATCTTTACAGATCCAATTGGATGATAGCGTGTTTACTGTCGCCTATGTGGATGCCGACCGTTTGCGGCAGGTGATTATTAATCTTGTCAATAATGCCATCAAATTTACTGAAATGGGATCCGTGACACTATCGGTAAAACAAGAGGGGAGAAGTCAATGGGTCATTCAAGTGATTGATACAGGCATTGGCATCAAGGCAGAAGATCAAACGCATTTGTTTCAATATTTTAGTCAGGTGTATAACCCATTATCGCAGCAGGAAGGATCAGGGTTAGGATTAATGATCGCTAAACAAATCATTGAGTTGATGGGCGGCAAGATTTCGCTTGAGAGTGACTATGGCAAAGGCACAACCTTTACATTGACCTTACCCGTAGAAGCAGGGGATGTAGATAAAATTCAGCACAAGGCGAGCAATAATTGTGTGTTAACACTGGATGCTTTGACTGAGCAGCAAGCGCGTGCTTTAGATAAGCCATTAAAATCCATCATTATGGCAGAGGATAACGCCACCAATTTTGCTGTAGCAAAAATGTATTTCGATCAAATCAATCAACCCTTATCCCATGCAGAAAATGGTCAGATACTGCTCAATCAACTCAAAGATCATCGCTTTGATATTGTGCTATTAGATATTGATATGCCGGTACTGGATGGTTTTACCACTTGCGCTGCGATACGCGATGGGGAAGGTGGTCTTCATCACCGTGATGTGATTATCGTGATGGTATCTGCTTATGCTACCGTTCAGCATCAACGTAAGAGCCTAGATGCCGGAGCCAATGGTTTTATGACGAAGCCGATTGATTTTAATCAGCTATTTGAAACCTTAAAGCTAAGTCAAAACCCCATTAATACCGCTGCGCACGATGCCGTTAAAGATAAATTCGGTGATATCTTTCTTAATGAATATCAGGGAGCATTAACACAACTGCCGCTGTTAATTTCAAATCAGCAGTATAAGTCGGCTGAACGCCTGTGCCATCAATTAAAAAGTACTGCGGCCGTTTGTGGCTATCAAGCCATTGCTGATCAGCTCAATGATTTGGAACTGGATCTGCAAATGGCATCACCTACCGATGCTCAAGAGGATCTTCTAGAAAGCCTTAGCGCACTCAATAAATTATCAGCCGCTTAAAATTCCCCCTTTTGGGGGATAACAACATTCCCATCCTCACTTACAATAAATCTATAATAATTGAGGAACCTAATCATGTTAATTAATCCAATAAGAGTTTTAGGTCTTAGCCTTGCCGTGTCATCTTCGTTAAGCTTGGCGGCCAGCTATGATTCAAAAAAAGACCCTGCCAACTGGACAAAAAAAATCGGCAAAGAATTTTTTAAACCCATCGAGAAACAAGAGGTCATTAGCTACACCGATATGCTAAATGCTGGCACCTGTTCTGCTTCAGGCAGTGAGTGTGAATATGAAGCCGGCAATATCAATGGTCCTGGTGTTATGCGTATTCCAAGCTTTATTCCTACTGATAAACGTGCATCGAGCGATGCTAAATACTATTTGTATTTTGCAGGCCATGATGGTCATTATATTAAAATGGCTTACAGCAATTCCATGGGGCCAGATGCCGATTGGACGATTTATAATACCAAACCCTACAATAGCAGTACTAAATCGCCACGCGGTGTCATGGATTTGTTTACACACAAAAACAAAAAAATTGAATCGGTTTATAAGACGGGTGACCATAGAAATGGCCATATTGCATCGCCTTTTCCTATGGTTGATAAAACCAATAAACGTATTGTGTTGTTTTATCACGGTGAAGGCACAGACGGACACAAGCAAGCGGTTGCTACGAGCCAGTGGGGCTTAAATTTTAATAATGAAAATGCGGATGAACGCCATTCATCATTTAATGATTTAGGGAAAGATGATCCGGGCTTTGGTTCGCGCTCGAAGCGTTTGGGGCAGCCGTATTTTCAGGTGTTTGAAGTGGCAGATAAAACCTTTGCCTATGCTACTAAAGGGGTGTTCGCTAAAGCCAAGAGCGATGTCAGCATGGATGGTCTTGATAACGGTGACCGCAAAAGTAATGACCGTAAAAAACGCGGTATTTTTAGAAGTCATGAGCAGTGGGAAATGGTCTCAGGATCTTCTAGCCCATTTATTAAAACCGTCACTGAGATGACCAAAGCCAACGGTATTGGGTCAAAAGATCCAAGACATGGTTCAGTGTTTGTGGATGGTGATCAAGTGTATGTGGCTTATACCATTATTGGAACAAACCCTGAGAGTGTGTTTGTGAGTAAATACGATTTATCAGGGTTATCAACTAATGATAAGAGAGATCCGACTAAGTGGCATAATAAATTAGTGGGTTCACAGTTGCTGTTAACGCCTTCTGATTATTTTGAAACCTATGATAACAATAATTACATTCAGCCGGTGCCTTCCCAAAGTGGTCAGGAAGATGATTTTGTGAATGAGCTACGAGACCCAACCTTCTTTTTGGATGATAGTAACGAGAATGGCGAGTGGGATGATGCCGAAAGTATGTATTTGTTCTATGCCTATGGCGGTGAATCAGGTATTGCTAAAGTTAAATTAGAAAAAGGCGCCAACTTCAGCGATAAAAAATGATACTCATAGTCAATTTGTGGCTTTAAATGGAAGTATAAAAAAACGGGCTTAATGCCCGTTTTTTTATTGATCAATACAATTATTCACTTTTGTAAAATTGGGTATACCAGTTTTTACGTAGTTTGTTGATCGCACCGTCGCCTGCGCAAAGAACAGGGTTTGGTTCATAACGCTTGTTTTTCCATATCCATACGTCTTGGAAGAAGGCGTTCATTGACGCGGTGGCATAGGCAGCGCCAATGCCTGCGCTTTCTTCATCGCTAAGGCCTTCAATCTTCTTGATCATGACACCTGTAAATAATCGGAATGAATCCGAGTCAGCGCCTAAAGCTTTTAATTGGATAGGCATGTGAGCATTAAGCATGCGAACATTGTGCTTGGCACCTGGCACTTTAATGACTTTTTTGCCTTTGTAGGTAAGCTCTTCGCCCATTGGCGTCATGATTTTACCGTCTTCTTCGGTAAGGCCTGCAAAGGCATTGAAGTCAGTATCTAATACGGGGAAGTTATACCCATCAGAGATCATGCCATCAGCGACTTTAACGGGCTGCTCGATACGACTGTTGATGAGTTCGCCATCTTCAGTTGCTAAATTGTCCGGCAATTCGCCAACCCACTCAGTGATTTGGTAGCTTGGGCCATAGTAAGTCGCATGCGAAATTAAGTTACCCAGTGTGCTGGAATTACAGTGGTTGATCTGGAGAGCCGTATGGGCTTCAAAAACGTTTTCAAAGTGCGAGCAAGGCGCATCATGTACAGGGCCAAAGTGCGCTTTATCTGAAATGTTATCGATCAATTCTTTCCAGTGAGTGTCGATGATTTCGGTAGTCACCGTCCAAGGCGTCCAGTCAGCATTATTGAATTCAGCCATCTCAGGGATTTCCCAATCAGGCTCGGTGCCCTCTGGGCAATGCCATAAAAACACTAAACCGTTCTTCTCTTTGATTTGGAAGGTGTCAGTTTTCGCTTTTGGCGGAATCATGTCGCAGTAAGGGATGTCTTTACAAACGCCGTCACTACCCCATTCCCAATGGTGGAAAGGGCATTGGACGTTATCGCCATTGACTTCACCGATAGAGAGTTTAGCGCCCATGTGGCGGCAGAAGTTATCAATACACTTTAATTCGCCTTGCGTATCACGCCAAAGTACCAGGCTTTTGCCGCAAACGTTCACTTCCCAAGGGCCTACTTCGTCTTCAGGAAAATGCGGGCCTTTGACTTCAGGCTCATAATGCATAGAGGCTAATATGGTATCTTGAGCAGCATTGGCAGCATCAATTTTGTCGCTTATGGCTTCACCTGCTTGAAGGGCGGCAAACACACCGCCCACAGCAGCTTCATAATCCTTTTTCATTTTTTTCATCGCAGCCTGCGCTTCAGCCGTATCCGGTGCCGGTGGTGGCGTTACCCAGTTAATGGTGTAGCCAATGGGAATCCAGCCCCGTGGGAAGCTTTTATCTTGTGCGGAAGTTGCGATGATGTTGCTCATACTTGACCCTTTGTGATTGAAGCTGTTGTTATGCTTGTTGTTATAGCTCAACGCGATCATTTGTAAATGTAAGTAGTCCAATGCACAGTATTTATTGTGTTCAGTGGCAGAGTAAAATGTTTATAGCAAGGCAACTGATCGAAATTAATAGTTATTCTATAGTGAGATCAGTCAATGCCGCTATGAGTATTTTAAATGCCACCCTCTGGGCAGTCACAGGTTTTCCCGTGACCGCGTTGCAAGCACTTGAAAGACGCGAGTATTACTGCGTACTTACGCCTTATCACAGAAAAACCTGTGGCTGCTGAACAGGATAAATACTGTGCATTGGACTACCGGCTATTATTGCTATTTCTCTTGCAAATTGAAGGGTTTTTTTTATTTTTCGCTACATTGTTCTATTTTGATAGGTGTTTTTAGAACGAATTTTACCTAAGATTGCGCTTTACAGCGCATTTTGCTTAGGTAGAATGTGCGGTTTTTAAACACGTGATCTTTGGTAATGATCACCACTGTAAGAGAGTAAATGTATGCCAGTAGTTACCCTTCCTGACGGCAGTCAGCGTTCATTTGATAACCCAATCAGTATTCTTGATTTAGCGAAAGATATTGGCCCAGGCCTTGCGAAAGCCACTGTAGCAGGGCGCATCAATGGTGAATTAGCCGATGCGGTCGATATCATTGATACGGATAGTGATGTCTCAATTATTACCCCAAAAGATCAAGAAGGGCTGGAGATTATCCGTCACTCTTGCGCGCATTTGATTGGTCATGCGGTGAAGCAATTATTTCCTGAAGCGAAAATGGCGATTGGCCCTGTGATCGATGAGGGCTTTTATTACGATATTGATTATCATCGGCCGTTCAATCAAGAAGATCTTGAGAAAATCGAAGCGCGAATGAAGGCATTGATTGATACTGAATACGATGTTGTTAAAGAACCTAGCTCGCGCGCAAAAGTGTTAGAAACCTTTAAAGGACGAGAAGAGCCTTATAAAGTCGAAATTGTTGAGCAGGATATCCCAACAACGCAAGAATTAATTAATCTGTATGTTCACGAAGAATACGTGGACATGTGCCGTGGCCCGCATGTGCCTAACACCAAATTCCTTAAACATTTTAAGCTAACCAAAGTGGCAGGTGCCTACTGGCGAGCGGATGCCGATAATGCCATGCTTCAGCGTATTTATGGTACGGCTTGGGCAGATAAGAAACAGCTTAAGCAGTACATTAAGCGGATTGAAGAAGCTGAAAAACGCGATCACCGTAAAATCGCCAAGAAATTGGATCTTTTTCATATTCAAGAAGAAGCCCAAGGCATGATTTTTTGGCACCCTAAAGGTTGGTCGATTTACAAGACCATTGAAGAATATATGCGCGGCAAGCAGCGTGAACATGGCTATCAAGAGATTAAAACGCCGCAGCTTGTTGATTTAAGCCTCTGGGAAAAATCAGGCCATGCTGAAAAATTCTCGGATGATATGTTTGTGCTGGATTCTGGTGAGAGTCAGGTAGCGGTTAAACCCATGAACTGCCCGTGCCATGTGCAAGTGTATAACCAAGGCTTAAAATCTTACCGTGATTTGCCATTGCGGTTGGCAGAATTTGGTTCTTGTCACCGTAACGAACCTTCTGGCTCACTGCATGGCATCATGCGAGTGCGTGGGTTTACGCAAGATGATGCGCATATTTTCTGTACGGATGCGCAAATTCAACCCGAGGTTTCTTCTTTTATCGATTTCTTGCATGAGGTTTATGCAGATTTTGGCTTCTCTGAAGTGATTTACCGTTTATCCACGCGCCCCGAAAAGCGTGTGGGTTCTGATGAGGTTTGGGACCGCTCTGAAAAAGCGCTAGCGGATGCACTGAATGCGAAAGGCTTAGATTGGCAAGAATTGCCGGGCGAGG
>JAPOUS010000135.1:0-7148 GCA_026708525.1 Cellvibrionales bacterium | reverse complement strand
CTTTTTATGGGCCTAAAATCGAGTTCTCATTGCGCGATTGTTTGGGGCGTGTATGGCAGCTAGGTACGATTCAGGTGGATTTTTCTATGCCTGAGCGTCTAGAGGCTAAATTTGTTGCTGAAGGCGGTGCAAAAGAAACGCCTGTCATGTTGCACCGTGCGATTTTGGGATCATTCGAGCGTTTTATCGGGATTTTGATTGAGCATTACGAAGGTGTTTTTCCGACTTGGCTGGCACCTCAGCAAGTTGCCATTATGAATATTACGGATAAACAATCCGATTTTGTTGAAAAAGCAGCAAAAAAACTCGAATCTCACGGAATTCGTGTCATTTCGGACTTGAGGAATGAGAAGATCGGGTTTAAAATCCGCGAGCACACTTTACAGAAGATTCCGTACCAGTTGGTGGTCGGTGAGCGTGAAGTGGAGAATGCGAGTGTTTCGGTCAGAGCAAGGGGCGGCGTCGACTTAGGTGTTAAGACGTTGGATGAATTTATTGCCTTTATCCTTGATGACATCAAACAGCTCGGAAGAATGAATAAATCGGAGGAATAGACCATTAAAAGCAGCGGTAAATCTAAAAAAGCACTAACAAATGACGATATTACAGCACCACAGGTGCGTTTGATTGGTGCAGATGGGGAACAGGTGGGAATCGTTCCTATTGCCGAGGCACTGAGTGTCGCTACCGAAGCCGGTTTAGATCTTGTACAGATGGCGGATTCTGAACCGCCAGTCTGTAAAGTAATGGATTATGGAAAGTATGTTTTTGATGCGAAGAAGCAACAAGCGGCTGCGCGGAAAAAACAAAAACAGACGCAAGTCAAGGAAATGAAGTTCCGTCCCGGGACTGATGAAGGGGATTATCAGGTAAAGCTACGCAACCTGATACGTTTCCTAGAGCAAGGGGATAAAGCCAAGGTCACGATGCGTTTTCGTGGTCGGGAAATGGCTCATCAAAGCATCGGCATGGACTTGTTAAAACGAGTCGAAGCAGATCTTGAAGAGTTTGGCTCAGTTGAGCAATTTCCGAAGATGGAAGGTCGTCAAATGACCATGGTAATTGGCCCCAAAAAGAAAAAGTAATGACCGTTTAGGTTGTTATACTATTTTGCTAAATGCGGAGTAAATCATGGCAAAGTTAAAAGTACACAGTGGTGCTGCAAAGCGCTTCAAAAAGACAGGCTCAGGCTATAAGCGTAAAAGCGCGCATAAGAGCCATATCCTAACCAAGATGACCACTAAGCGTAAGCGTCAGCTGCGTGGTACTAGTGCAGTTCATCCATCTGATCAAATTTTAGTTGATCGTTTGTTAAGAAATTAATTGGTAAGGGTATAGATCATGGCAAGAGTCAAGCGTGGTGTGATTGCACGCCGTCGTCACAAAAAAGTATTAAAGCAAGCAAAAGGTTATTACGGTGCGCGTAGTCGTATTTTCCGTGTAGCCAAGCAAGCGGTCATCAAAGCGGGTCAATACGCTTACCGTGACCGTCGTCAACGCAAGCGTCAATTCCGTTCTCTTTGGATTGCTCGTATTAATGCGGCTAGCCGCTCTAACGGGTTAACTTATAGCCAATTTATCAATGGCCTTAAGAAAGCGAACATCGAATTGGATCGTCGCGTCCTTGCTGATATTGCTGTACATGATAAAGCAGCCTTTACTGCAATTGTTGAGAAAGCACAGGCAGCTTTAGCTTAATCTTTTTCAATGCAGGTTGATTGAAAGGGAAAGGTGTTATGCCTTTCCCTTTTTTTATTTTAAAAATCACGATTTTTTTGAGTGAATGTATGGAAAATCTGGATCGTCTCAAAGAAGAAGCTTTGGCCAAAGTGGCCGCTTCCACCGCGTTACAAGACCTTGAAACCCTGCGCGTCAATTATTTGGGTAAAAAAGGTGAAATCACCGCGCTACTTAAAACCTTGGGTAAATTATCAAGCGATGAACGCCCAAAAGCCGGTGCTTTGATCAATGAAGTGAAAGCAGAAGTGGCAGATAGCATTAATGCCAAAAAAGAAGCGTTAGAATCAGCCGCCATGGCAGAACTGTTAGCTTCCGAGTGTGTGGATGTGACGTTGCCTGGCAGAATGCAAGCGGTGGGTGGCTTGCACCCTGTGACCAAAACCATTGAACGTATTACGGATTTTTTTACAAGCTTGGGTTTTCGATCCGTTGAAGGGCCTGAGATTGAAGATGATTACCATAATTTTGAAGCCTTAAATATCCCGTCGCATCATCCTGCCCGCGCTATGCATGATACTTTTTATATCAATGATAATACGGTGCTAAGAACGCATACGTCACCTGTGCAAGTTCGCACCATGGAAGCCGAAAAGCCGCCTATGCGTATTATTTGCCCAGGCCGAGTCTACCGTTGTGATTCGGATTTAACCCATACCCCTATGTTTCATCAGGTTGAGGGTTTATTGATTGATAAAGACATTAGCTTTGCCGACCTTAAAGGTATTATTGAGTCGTTTTTGGCCGTGTTTTTTGAAAAAGAAAATTTAGCGGTACGTTTCAGGCCTTCATACTTTCCTTTTACGGAGCCTTCCGCCGAAGTGGATATCGCTTGTGTTATGTGCGATGGCAAAGGTTGTCGCGTGTGTAGCCATACCGGTTGGCTTGAGATTTTAGGCTGTGGCATGGTGCATCCTAACGTATTAACTTGTTCCAATATTGATCCAGAGGAATATACAGGTTTTGCTTTTGGCTTGGGTGTTGAGCGGATGGCCATGCTCAGATATGGGGTGAATGACTTACGGTTATTCTTTGAAAACGATTGTCGATTTTTAGGCCAATTCGCAAAAGCATAAGTAGAAGGGTTGATTGATGAAAATTAGTGAAAATTGGTTACGCGAGTGGGTAAATCCTTCTATTTCGACAGATGACTTAGTCGCACAGTTAACCATGGCAGGGCTAGAAGTTGATGCGGTAGAGCCTGTGGCTAAAGCCTTTAGTGGTGTTGTGGTGGCTGAAATTGTTGGTATCGAGCCTCATCCAGATGCTGAAAAATTACGTGTGTGTCAGGTAAGTACTGGCTCTTCTGATAATACGCAGGTTGTTTGTGGGGCTAAAAATGCACGTGTTGGGTTAAAAGCGCCTTTTGCGCAAGTTGGCGCAGTGTTGCCTGAAGATTTTAAAATCAAAAAAGCGAAGCTTCGCGGCGTTGAGTCCTTTGGTATGCTTTGTGGTGCCAGCGAATTAGGGCTTGAAGATCAAGTGGATGGCTTGATGGAATTGCCACAAGATGCCCCCGTCGGTGACGATTTTAGGATCTATTTGCAGCTTGATGACAATATTATTGATATTGATTTAACACCTAATCGAGGCGATTGTTTAAGTATTCGCGGTGTGGCAAGAGAAGTTGGCGTTTTGAATCAGACGGAGGTCAATGAAGTTGCTAGGGCTCAGAATGCAGTCACTATTGATACGACTTTCCCTGTTGAAATAGAAGCGCAAGCAGATTGCCCCAAGTATATTGGGCGAGTGATTGAAGGGGTTGATGTGACTCAACCAACACCTTTATGGATGATCGAGAAACTTAGACGCGGCGGTATTCGCAGTATTGATCCTGTGGTGGATATTACCAATTACGTGTTGTTAGAATTGGGGCAGCCCATGCATGCGTTTGATTTGGATGCCTTGCAAGGTGGCATTGTGGTTCGAAAAGCAAAGGCGAATGAAAAGATTACTTTGCTGGATGCGCAGGAGTTAACCCTAAGTACGGATGATCTTGTGATTGCTGATCACGATAAAGCCCTAGCTCTTGCAGGTATTATGGGTGGCGAAGGTTCGGGCGTTTCGGATAAAACCACACGTCTGTTTTTAGAATCGGCATTTTTTGAGCCGATAGCTATTGCAGGGCGTGCAAGGGGGTATGGTTTGCATACGGATTCTTCCCATCGTTTTGAGCGTGGGGTGGATTTTCAATTGCAAGAACGTGCCATTGAACGCGCTACCGAATTAATTCTTTCGATTGCAGGCGGTGAAGCAGGGCCTTTGGTTGTCAAAGATTTCACCGTGAAAGAACCAAAAAAGGTT
Organism: Cellvibrionales bacterium; assembly: GCA_026708525.1. Lineage (GTDB taxonomy): Bacteria > Pseudomonadota > Gammaproteobacteria > Pseudomonadales > DT-91 > CAKMZU01. The sequence continues at coordinate 3,107 of JAPOUS010000135.1, read as the reverse complement.
CTTCTCAAATTACCTCGCGTTAAACAATTGTTGGGTTTTTCGCTACCTAAAGAAGCTATCGTCAACATGCTTGAAGGTTTATCCATTGATGTGGCATCAAGTGATGAGAAGCTGGATTGTACTATTCCATCCTTCCGTTTTGATTTGGCGATCGAAGCTGATTTGATCGAAGAAATTGCGCGTATCTACGGTTACGATAATTTACCTACAACGCAATTAAAATTACCTGCGTCGTTTTATCCTAAGTCAGAAAGTGAAGTCTCTTTGATGAGTCTTAAGCAACAGTTAGTGGCTTTGGGCTATGAAGAAGCCATCAATTACAGCTTTATCTCAAAAGATGAGCAGGCGAATTTTGCTGAGGGTGATCAAATCGAAGTGTTGAATCCTATTTCGAGCGATATGTCAGTGATGCGTCAATCATTGCTGCCAAGCCTTCTTAAAAGCGTAAAGCACAACATCAATAGGCAGCAGACACGTGTTCGTTTATTTGAGTCAGGTCGAGTGTATTTGCCATCAGCTGAAGGCTTTCAGCAAGATTTACGATTAGGCGGCATAATTTATGGAACGCATAGCCCTGAAGGTTGGTCTAACAATACGAAAGTTGTCGACTTTTTTGATGTTAAAGGCGATGTATCGGCTTTACTAAGCCTTATGAACTTAACCTGTGACTTTAGTCCAAGTGAAAAGCAAGGGCTTCATCCGGGGCAAACCGCAAGTATTGAATATAATGATCAGGAAATAGGCTTTTTAGGCGCAATCCACCCGTCGATTGTTAAAAAGCTGGGTTTAGGGCAGGATGCTTTTGTGTTTGAACTATCTTTAGATATACTGAATAAAAGAGCGTTAACCGAATTTAGTGCGATTTCTAAGTTTCCTTCCACGCGAAGGGATTTGGCCTTTATCGTGAGTGATGACATACAAGCCGGTCAGCTCATACAAAGTGTCAATGAAAGTGCAGGCGATTATTTAACGGATTGCGTTCTATTTGACGTATATACAGGAACGGGTGTCGAAGAAGGAATGAAAAGTTTGGCTTTAGGGCTAATCTTTCAACATCCCGATAAGAGCCTTAGTGATGAAGAGGTTCAATCGACCATCGATGTTGTTGTTAGCACCTTAAGTCAGGGGTATGGTGCAACATTAAGGAATTAGAGTCTTATGATAGCTTTAACCAAAGCAGGGATAGCAGAGCATCTTCATGATGAATTGGGCCTCAATAAACGCGAAGCGAAAGAGATCGTTGAGCTTTTTTTTGAGGAAATTCGATCTTGTTTAGAGCATGAAGGTCAGGTTAAGTTGTCAGGCTTTGGTAATTTTGATATTAGGGATAAGCCGCAAAGGCCTGGCCGTAACCCCAAAACAGGTGAAGAAATCCCTATTTCAGCGCGACGTGTAGTGACATTTAAACCCGGTCAAAAACTCAAGTCGATGGTTGAAAAAGTTGATGCAAGACACGATTAAAGCATTACCTGAGATTCCTTCTAAGCGTTATTTTACCATTGGTGAAGTGAGTGGTCTTTGCCAGGTAAAGCCGCATGTGCTCAGGTATTGGGAACAGGAATTTCCTACATTAAGCCCTTCTAAAAGGCGAGGCAATCGCCGCTATTATCAAAAGAAAGATATATTGCTAATACGTGAAATCCGTTCGCTCTTATATGAGCAAGGTTTTACTATTTCTGGCGCAAAGCAAAAAATAAGCGGTGAAAAGCCTCAGGAAAATAAATCTTCTTCTCCTAAAAAAAACTTGATTTCATCGCTTATTAATGAGCTTGAGCAGCTCCACCAAGAGTTAGCTTCAAAAACAATGTCACTTCCGGATAAATTTTGATCTAAAAAATTTTCGATTTTTTTCTTTCTTATTCAAAGGCTTTTGGGTATGATGCACAGCTTTCGGGGTATAGCGCAGTCTGGTAGCGCACTACACTGGGGGTGTAGTGGTCGCAGGTTCAAATCCTGCTACTCCGACCAATTCACGCGGCCTCTAAGGTTAGGGAATACCAACTAGACAAAAGTATAGACAAAGCTGTAGACAAAACAGATTTACTAAAACTTCAGGCATAAAAAAAGCCCTTGCTGGGCTTTGTTGTTCGTTCCTGATTTTTCCCCATTTATGCACTTATATGGGAAAAGTTCCTTTGAAAAACGTGTTAGTTTCTTGTATCTAAAAATTTGAAATAACTGTGCGTTCCAAGCAAGATCTTAATTGGTATTGGTGGTTGCCAACTTTAGGGTTTCCATTTGATTTTTTAGTCTTTTCTGTGGCTCATCAGTATCCGGTTCCATTAGAAGGCGGGGCTGTTCAGGTTGGTGGAAGTGCAAGGGCCCTTAAACATTTTTATTAGGCCAGTTGGTTTTGTTGTCTAAGTCCAGTTGGGCAGTGTGGCCAATAAAAATTCGGAAAGTGTACTTTAGGTTTCTAGTCGTTAGGTTGCATGCTCGTCATTCACTTCTTGGGCATTCTTTGTTATCTTTAGTTTTGGTTGTCATCGGGTGGTGCAATTTAGTTTGTTGGTATCGTGGAAACTAACAAGTGTGTCCTCGTGATCGTCGCTTCGCTCCTCCACGAGACACAAGCGTTATGATGCATTTTGTCTATTTGCAGATAATATTTTGGCAAGCCCTATGGCTCCTGTACTTAGCGCTCCACAAGTAGCAAGTCCAGCTCCAATTAATGCCTCCCCTGAAGTGCTTCCTGTCAAAGCTATTGATCCAAGAGTCGTACCTATCCCTGCTGCCGTATTTACTTTAATTAGATAAAGCAATGTATCTTTAGCGTCTGAGTAATTTCGCGTCTGATCATAACTTGTTTCAAGAGCTCCTTGCATGGCTCCTAATACATAAGCTATTCCAAGTGTGAGGCTTAGTGGCTCCGAGTGTGCAAAATTAGTTAAAGTAACTGCTATTAAAATTGTATAAATTCTTTTCATACTACCTCAAGATGGTTTTGTACATTTAAAATCAATAGATAACATTTAGCCCATTTTTTTTAGTATATTCAACATCATAACAATGCGCATCACAGGATCGTCGCTGCGCTCCTCCCTGTGTGCTTGCGGTTATACGGATTTCAGTTTGTTGATTGCCTCAATCAGATCACTTGGAGAAAC
>JAPOUS010000293.1 GCA_026708525.1 Cellvibrionales bacterium | reverse complement strand
TATTATTTACCTCAAACCCATCGGCTATACCATCACGATCCGTATCAAAATGCCGTGGATCAGTACCTAACGTTAATTCTTCGCTATCGATACGGCCATCATTATCGGTATCTTGAAGCCTTGGATCACTGCCAGCTTGATATTCTTCTAGATTTGTAAGGGAGTCATTGTCATTATCGGCTTCCGAATCTAAATCACCGTCGAGAGAAAAGGCAATCAATTGTTCATATTGGTCACGAATACCATCCTGATCAGCATCTACTTCCGTAAAATTAATGATCTTAATGTCGTCGATCCAAACAGCATCATCGCCTTGAGATACAATGAAATCTTTAGCGTATATAAACTTAACCTCCTTTGTTCCCACAGGAATAATGATCCTTACCGTCTGCCAATCCACCTCCCCTGATATGCTGTATTGTACTTGATTATCAAACGCCAGAAGAAAAAAATCATAATTGCTTTCAGAAGACACTTTAAGCTCGAATTCCAGCAAAGCACTACCTAGCTCCTCAGAATTAAAACTAAAGAAGGAATATTGCTCATCTAAAACCTCACCAGATCTAAGACTTTGCATACCAGACACACTCGCTGTGGTAGATAATGCAAAAGGTGCATCGCCACCTGTTGTGTATCGAACAGGTATCAAATCTCCTTCAAAATCATCGAAAATCAAGCTTGGCGCACTGTTTTTATCAAATACATTTGTCGACACTAGATATTCTTGCAGATTGGTAAAACCATCATCATCTGCATCTAAGGCTGCATCATCAGAATTTAAAGGATTAAGATTATAAAGAACCTCGAAACCATCTGGGATACCATCCAAGTCGGTGTCAGCATTCATCGGAGATGTTAAATACAGTGTGACTTCTTCACTGTCACTCAAACCATCATTATCAGAATCTTGCAAAAATGCCAATGAAGGCCCACTAAACTCTTCTATGGCTTTAAGGCCATCGTTATCTCGATCATCCTGGCTATCATCTACAAAAGGGTTCAATCCATTTTCTCTTTCAAAGCGGTTACTCATTCCATCGCTATCAGTATCTTGAAATTCACCCAGCGGGCAAAATACGCCGACGGCTGCGAAGGCTTCTTGAACGACCGAAAGATTACCTCCAGCCGCCTCTGCAACATTTAAAACACCACAAGCTGCCGAATCATAGGTCTCAGAAGGCGTCCAATAATTTTGATTGGCAAACACAAACAACTCAAAGGCTGTCTTTACATCGTAAGCGCTACTCGTGGCAATTAAATAAAAGGCGCGATTAAATACACCACTGCTAAAATGCACACCCATGCCTTGGGTATATTGACTGGCATGATCAATAGACACACCATCTAATGAGGGTTGTTCAAAATAACGGAGGGCGTCTCTAGATTTCATGATATCGCTGCCCACAAGCCAATCAACTGAACCTCGAAAATAAAATTCAGCCGCTTCGCCTGCCATATCAGAGAACGCCTCGTTAATACCGCCCGATTGATTGGAATAAATCAATCCAGAATTTTGCTCAGTAAATCCGTGTGCGACCTCATGTGCAGAAACGTTCACATCAACCAATGGAAAAAAAAAGGTATCGCCATCACCAAAGGTCATTTGACTTCCATCCCAGAAGGCATTCTCATAATCTACCCCATAATGAACACGCATGGTTAACTGGAAGGTTAATGGTGGTGTATTAAACCACTCATTGAACATATCAAAGACCAGGTTGCCAAAAAAATGCGCATCATTTAGTGGTGAAAACGCACCATTAATCGACTTATAGCTATTGAAAAAACAATTAAAACTAAATGGCGGTGGGTTAACAATCTCGGTATCAGTAGCTAAACCCGTTAAATCAAGCGTCTTAACTTTTTCATTTTCCATCGTGCAATCCGTGTTATTCACGGTGATATCTAAAAAATCAAAGTCTGAACCGTAAGTATATCTCCCTGTTTTTTCATTACCCCCTGGACCTTCACCTGCACGCTGCGTTTTAATGTCGTTATAGGCATCAATCACCTCACCCGTTGAAGCATTAACCAGTGTAATAGCCTTTAAGGGTAAAGCTTGCTTGATATTCACAAGGCTTGACACTCTGGCATCAAATGTTACTTCATAAACAGCTATCAAAGAATTAGTTTGATCAAGATAGACATATTGCTTTATTTGGGTATGGCTAATGACATAATTCGCCTCAACTTGGTGCGCTTTTTTAGCAATAGCCAAGGCTTCATCTTGAGTAATATTTGAAGATTTAGCAGAAGATTTAAGGTTGCGCTTTTGCTCTACCCAAAAACCTGAGGCGCGAAAACGATTTATCGATTCATGCGTAATCAGCTTTTGGCCATAAACAGGTAAACCATTAATGTACTGCTGATAATGCTTATGACTGACACCAAAAGGATCTTTACTTTCTTTTACTAGCTTAAAGCCTTGGCTTGATGAGGCACTGGATCGGGTTGTTAAGCGATTTGTCGACTGATTTTGCTCAAGAAGGGCTTGAATAGTATCCGGACTCGCACTATTCGCAGGTATTTTTTCAGCGGACCAACTTAACATTACTGCGCTGCAAAGCGATAGACCTACAGCCAATGAAAGAATACTTTTCACTTCTATTCCTTTGATCATTATTATCTTTATTTGAGGGGGATACTCTAGTAATTAAAATGCTCTAGCAAATGACACACTCTAGCAAATGAAGTGCTCTAGTCATTGAAATGCTCTAGCAATTACAGTACCAAATAAACTATGTTTGCCCTATAGCAAAGCCACGCTTGTTATTAATATTATTCTACATACTGCTATTTTGAATACGTCAAGTAACTTGAGTAATAACGCACTAAACAATGGATTTATCACATGGGCAAGCACATCAATGCCATTTTTGCAGATATCAACTACTGCAAGAGCTACATCTACTAGATACCGATCACTAACGCCCATGCTGACTGCAATGGCAAAAACCCGAATTCCAGGCCAAAACTTCACCTATGCTACTACTAACATAAATACTAAGCAACCCCCATTCACCCAAAGCTAATTAACGATAGATGCCAATCAGAAAAAGCATACAACGGTGGCTGTTTTATAATCTTCAAAGCCTAGAAAAAAGGGTTTACGAGCACTGAAACAAATAATAAACAGGATGATTTTCACCCATCAGCTCGGTCTATATATTTTCCCCCATACAGGGAATTATTTACTCTGCTTAAAGGTCAAACGGATTTGACACTGCCAAAACAAACCATGCAACGATCTAAAGAAAACCTTGCATTGATATTGATGATTTTTTGGTCTTTCATCAATGCGACATCCTTTACAGTGACACAGCTCGTCTCAGGAGAAATAGGCCCATCGGCATTGGCTTTTGTTCGTATGCTAATTGCCAGTGGTTGTTTTCTCCCTATCGCCTTAATCGACACCAGTATCCGCCTCCCCACCCCGATAAGCTTAATAAAGTATGCCATCACAGGCAGCTTATTTGGCTTTTACCTCTGGACAACTTTTACCGCCATGACATCCACGAATTCCGTAAATATTGCTGTGATTTTTACGCTAGTTCCTGGGTTAGCAGGAATATTTTCATGGGCTCTACTGCGTGAAAATATGACTTATTCCATTATTGCTGGGCTAATTCTGTGGCTTTACCGGTACATTATGGATTACCCTCTCCCAATCCACCCAACTCACCTTACTAAAAGACATCAATCAAGGCGATATTTTATTTCTCTTTGGCTGCATTGCATTTGCCTTATTCATCACCTTATTAAAAAGCTGTCAATTCAATAGCTCTGGCACCAATAACTGCTTTTGGGTCATCATTTTTTCCACACTGTTTTTATTATGCATGGCACTTTTTGACATTCGCCAAGGAGCACTATTCCAAATTTCGCAACATACGCTTTACGCATTAACCTACCTAGCTATTTTACCCTCCATTGTCACTGTCTACATTCTACAATTCGCCACGCCTATTCTTGGGCCGGTAAAAATTATGGCATTCACCTATTTAATTCCTATTCAAGTGCTACTGATTAATCTTTCTATTGGTATTGCGAGTTTCGAATGGTACTTGGCTGCACCTGTCTTGATCACCTTTATGGGAACCTGCCTAGTACAAATCAACATTCCCTTCTTACAACCTAAAGCCATCAAAGAAACAGAGTAGATTTTTAAAGTAACTTATACCAAAATCCAAGCCGCAGGCTTACCAAAAGCGCTTACCAAGAAATAAAAAGACCATGAAAAGAGAGAAAGAGAGAAAGATAAAGAGAAAAAATGGGGTGGACGATGGGGATTGAACCCACGACCACAGGAATCACAATCCTGCGCTCTACCAACTGAGCTACGCCCACCATTGATTGAGTGTGTTAATAATGCCTTAAAGAAAACTTTATGGCACGCCCGACAGGACTCGAACCTGTAACCTACGGCTTAGAAGGCCGTTGCTCTATCCAGTTGAGCTACGAGCGCTCTATTATTCACACTTCTTAGCGACT
>JAPOUS010000009.1 GCA_026708525.1 Cellvibrionales bacterium | reverse complement strand
CCTAAGCTGCCAGAGCTTGTTACGAGTCCTAGGCTAAATTTTTCGCTGTAACCGACTTGGCGTAAAGCAGGGTAAAGTAAAGCGCCAATGGCAACAATAGTGACGCCAGATGCACCAGTGAAGGCTGTAAAAAAAGCACAAGTGATAAAGGCAATAATGGATAAACCACCTGGTAACCAGCCGATGAATGATTGGCTTACTGCAACTAATCGTTCAGAGCACTTACTTTCAGCCAATAAGTACCCAGTTAGTGTAAAAAGCGGGAGGGCAACCAACATGGGGGTATCGGCAATACGATAGAGTTCGATACCAATGACTTCAAGTGGGATCTCAGTGACATAAAACCCAAGCAGGGCAGCAGCTAAAATAGCAACAAATAACGGCGCACCTGCTAAGGCAAATAAAAAAATGGCAAGAAAACTAAGCGTGAGAATCATGTTGATTAGGCAGTCGATTGGATTGGGTGATAAACCGAAGAGCAATGACAAAAAGACCAAACGGAATCACGCTTTCTAAAAACCAGGTAGGAATGGACAAAAAAGCAATTTCTGGCATTTCCATTTCAACCTGAACAAAGCGCCAACTATAGTAAGCGGCAATCAAACAAACGGCAGCACAACTTAAATACACAATAAAGTGAATGAGCTTTTTCATTTTTTCGTTGTGATAGTGTACCAAGAGATTAATCGCTATGGCGTTTTGAACTCTTGATGCGCGCATGGCACCAAAAAAAGCCAACCAAAGTACGCCATTACGCATGGCTTCATCTGCAAAGGGAATACCACCGAGTTGCAGGTTTCGCAATACAATTTGAGCAACACTCAAGAGGACAATGCTTGAAATGAGCATGATGATGGCGGCATCTTCGAAAAAATGCAGCCAGCGGATGATGGTTTTTATCATTGAGGAGCCGTTGCTGTTGTGGCAGTTGACGGTGTTTTTCTGTAATCCGTTAAGATAGCCTCAACTTTGTCATAAAGCACTTTATCAACTTTGCTTTGATCAACGAGTTTTTTAGTGGTTTGTGCCGTTTTACGATTCCAATCGGCGATTTCTTTGGAGGATGGGTTAAGCACTTTAATGCCTTGATTTTTTAATGCTGCAAAGGCCGCTTCATTATCTTTGCGGTTTTGTTTATCAATGGTTTTAAATGCCTCTTCCATAATTTTACGCACAATTTTTTGATCTTCAGGGCTGATGCGATTAAACGCTTTAGATTTAATCGTTAAGGTGGCATAAAAATAGACCAAAGGTACGTCAGTAAGATATTCAACTTGCGTATGCCATTGCAGGGCAATGGCGGCGATAGGCGAAGCAAAGACGGCATTGATTAAATCGGTTTGTAAGCCTGCCAATACATCCCCTAATGATAAAGGAATGGGAGCAACGCCAATAAGGTCTGCCGCAGCTTCTGATGCTGGGTCATCGGTTGGAACCCATACTTTTTGTTTGGCCAATAGACGAACATCAGGAACAGCATTTTTGGACATTAAATACGCAAAACCACCCTCAGCTAGACCAAAGTTTACCCAGCCTGAGTCTTCAAAGGATTGCCTAACATCTTTGTCCAATTTTTTACGCACTGCATCCACTTCGCCGTAAGAGGTCATGATGCGGGGTAGACTGTAGACTTGCGAACCTTTGACCATGCCGTTAAAGGCGCCGCCAGACAGGGCTGCACCATGCAACTGGCCAATTTTGATTTTTTTCATGACAGCGGCATCAGTGCCCATAATGCCACCGGGGTAAAATTGAAATTTGACGCGGCCGGCTGTCTTCTCTTGAATTTGTTTATTGGCCGCTTCCATGGTTTTCATCCAATAGGAGCCTTTAGGTGATAAGGTTGCGACCTTAAGTGTCAGTGCACTTGCCGGTAAACTTATCGATAAGCTGAGTGTTGCTAAAACAGCAATGAGCGTCGCCATCAATGGTTTTTTCATAATCTGCTCTCCGTATTTTATGCGTAATCAATCAACAGGGTTGGTGGAGTTAGAAAAAATAGTCATCTTCTTCAGAGAGAAGCTGATGGGCTTGTTGTTGTGCCCAGGCATTCATCAGTGTTAGGCCGGGTACTTTAGGGTCTACAGCGATAACGTCGGTTAATAGCTTGTGATGAAGCGTTTTATTAAAGGTTGCTCTGGCGTAACGTCTGGCATATTCAACCTTGACGATCAAGCTTTTACCGTTAGTGAGCTCAATGGCGCGCTCAAAGTGCTGCTTGGCAATCTCGGGCTTGCCCCCAATGGCCTCAGGTAAGGCCGAGGCAATCGCACCAAGGTATAAATGGGCGCCAGCGTGGTCATAGGTTTCATCAAATGTAATGACAAGTTCTAAGAGCATTTTGCAGTGCTGGAGGTTAGCGATGGCGTTCCAATCGTCACTATGGGTATTAATGTAACCAAGCCATGCGCCTGCATAGCTATAAATAAGAGGGACATCCTCCTTTTTTAAGCTATTAACAAATGTAGAAAAATCTTTGCCCTTAAGTTGCTCGATATTGCACCAGCGTTTATCTGTCTGACAACTGCCCTCTTTGGCATAGGTAAAAGCTAAATTTGCTAAGGTCTTCTGGCGTTTTTCGTCAGCGACAAATGCACTGCTGTAGGCACCTAAAAGTTGTGCGGTGGCTAATTTGGATGATGGCCCTGCATTTTTTTGGCTTGCCATGCTGTTTAATAAAATGATGAAGGTTGGCATGGCATCCTCGACGGTGGCGGGATCTTCAAAGTTCAACATACTTTGCGTCAGCTGATCGCCAAAATCGCTGGCCTTCTTTTCGATAAGCTGACTACAGCCTGTAAGAGTAAATATTAACAGCGTCAGGGTAAAAAGGTATTTCATAATGAATAAACTGATTTGTTGCCAAAGCGAAACACTTTGGATCTGAGCCAACTTCCAAGTCAAAAAATATCACTACACAAAAGCACCCTATCATACACTTTTTTTGGCTGAGGGACATCTGATTAAGTTTGCAGTTTCTATGACGCTGACGGAGGAATGGAAACGAAGAATGGGGCGGTCGTTGTTGAGGTTTCAGGCTTATAAAGAAATAATAACGAATTAAAGCCTGAAAATTTTTTAAAGACGTTTAACGAAGCTTGAAGATCAACCCTAGTTTAAGGCCATTGTACATTTCAATATTGGTTTTGCCATTATTGGCGCCATAGTTCTGATAGGCTAGGTAGGTTGAGACATGGGGTAAAACATTGTAGCCAATTTGAATATCAAAATGATAAAAGCTTTCGAAGTCTCCGCCGACAATAATTTCAGGAGCAAAGTAAGCATGGCCAGCAGTCCATAATTCTGGTGTGATCAAATATTTAGCGCCACCACCGATGGCTGCGCCGTAGGTATCATGATGATCGCCGTTGAGCCAAAAGGGTTGAATGCCCACTTCGCCGCGTAATTGATCGCGTGCGCCTCTTGCCATGAAACCTGCCATGAGTAGGTTGGAATCACGATTCTCATATTGGCTGTGGGTAAAGCCAATGTTTGCAGAGTATGAGTTGGATAAATTTGCTCGGTAACTTAACCCTACTATCTCACTGAATAAGCCTAATTCGATGGCGTCAGCTAGCGTCTTAACGGGAAGGGCAAATGCGAACAAAGAGAAGGCAAAAAAAACCGCTTTCATGGATTCCTCTGAAGTTTAAGTAAAGTTATCAGCTTATCATTGGCGCTAATTAAAATGCTAATGAATAAAAACTTTACTATAGATTAACAGAGAGAGTTAACAAAAGAATATATGGAATTAATTAGCTGTGTAGTACTGGTTAACTTTTAATTGATCAAGGATGGGCTCCTTAAAAATAAATTTGTTAGGTTCCTGGTGATGTTGAAAGATATGAGCATTTTGCGAATGAGTAAGCGTTTGTTCATTGAATGCGTAAACGGTTAAACTTGCTGGAATAAGAAACTCTATAAGCAAGAGCGGAGGGCGGTTGTCGGGTTGATCGTGAGGTTGGGACACATCATTATTAACATACTCTCTTTTTTTATCGCCACACTGACAAGCGGCCAAGGGGGAAGAGGTTAAATAAAAGCCATTACCGAGAACCCCCTTCCCTATGGGCTTTATGCCTTCGATTTTAAATGAGTCAAAATTTTCCAATTTTGTGCCGTGAAACAATTTTACATAATCGGTTTTGTCACCTTTTCGAATATGGTGAAATGTGCATTCTTTATCAAATATTTCATCAAGTGTTGCGGAATACATCGAAATGTCAGACATAGGTTTGTTACAGCAAGAACACTGCTGATTTAAAATATCATGAGAACACTCGAGTGTTATAGGGGTTAAATTTCCGTCAAAGTCGTTTTGAGCGGAGAGCGTAAAAGAGTTTTTACTTACTGCTGTATTGATGACATGGTTTTGAGCTTCTCGGGCTTCTTTTTTCGTGAAAATTCCCCAGCTGGTCGGATCGACTAGATCTTTTGTCTGGCTTTGATGAGGTATAGCAACATTTTGAGAATAAGAGGTTGGACAATCAGGCCCAACCGCTGAC
>JAPOUS010000035.1 GCA_026708525.1 Cellvibrionales bacterium | reverse complement strand
TGATCAGCAACAGGAAGTCGTATCTGCCGTCATACACCAGATTTGACTATAGCTTTCAACAGCATCGAAGACATATAAACATAACTTAATAAGCACACTCAATAGAGAGCGATTGGGGGCTTTTTTCCAATACTTAAGGCATTGTCCACTTCTTCGAGGCGGTATCAATCACCAAGTATAAACCCGCCTAAATGCGGCTCCATCACTAGAAAAGCAACCTTATAAAAAATCACTTTGTAAATACTGTTGCCAATGCCCTTTAGCATGAATGCGACAAAGTTGCTCGGTAATCAGATCGTCAGTTTCCCTTCTGATTCTTGCCTATAGCCAACAAACAAGGAGTAATTAACAAGGTAATCACCGAAGCAAAACTTAAACCCCAAACAATGGCAGTGGCTAATACACCCCATACACTCGAAGACGGCCCGCCAACCTCAATACTGGCATTAATTAAATCGACATTGACCCCCATCGCTAAAGGCAGCAGGCCTAAAATAGTGGTAATGGTGGTTAACATAACAGGACGTAAACGTAATCGAACCGTCTCTAGTACGGCAGCCCTTTTTTCCACCCCCTGCTTCATCAACTGATTAAAGGTATCAATCAAGACGATATTGTTGTTCACCACAATGCCCGCTAAGGCAATCACTCCAATGCCAGACATGACAATACTAAAGGCCATTTGTTGTGCCATAAGACCAATTAACACACCACCACTTGAAAAAATAACCGCAGATAAAATCAAAAACACCTGATAAAAGCTATTAAATTGGGTGACTAAAATTATCGCCATTAAGAAAATGGCAAATAGGAAAGCTTTCATTAAAAATGCGCCGCTTTCGGCTTGATCCGCAGCCTCGCCTTTAAATTCAATGCGCACACCAAATTCTTCAGCTACGGGCACATAATCGGGTAACACATCAGCAAGTTGTACATCAGGGGCAAGATCAGCACTAATGGTCATCGATTGCTCGCCATCCGCACGGGTAATGATACTATTGCGTGGGGCAATTTTTTGCTCCACAAAAGGTTTGATCGATACTAAGCCTTGCGAGCTATTCACCGTTAATTGATCAAGCTGTGATAAATGCCGATTTTCTTTTGGCAACCTAAGCCGTATATCGATATCTTCTTCAGCATAGTCAGGTCGATAGGCACTTAAATACACACCGTTCGTGAGCATTTTAACCACAGTACCAATATCATTAATACTGACCTGTTGTTGTGCCGCCAAATGTTTATTCACCATCAAATGCCACTCAACACCACCAGCAGACCCATTATCTTCGATATTGACAAAGCGACCATCTAAACGCATTTTTTCTTGGATTTGCTCGTTGATTACTCTCAGTTCATCAATAGGTTTACCGCTGAATTGCAACTGAAACGGCTTACCGCCCTGTGGGCCACCTTCGTTCAACACATCTATATCATAGGCAAAGTCTTTTAATAATGTTCTGACCTCTTCAACCATGGTTTTCGCATATGGGCGATATTGCCACTCGGTCATAGTAATGGCTAGTGCACCAATTTGATTTCGTCCACCGGCTAAAATTTGAATATCTTGCACATGATCTAGGGTTTTTACTTTGTCATAGATTGAATAGACAATAGCTTTTTGTTCATCTGAAGAATAAGGCGAACCATCATCTTTAATAATCACTTGAATGACCCGATTATCTTGTTCTGGAAAAAACTCAACCCCCAAACCAGATTGGCCATAAGCAAAGAAAATTCCAATCAATACAGCAAACGAAATACCTACAACTTTAACAGGGTGCTGGATCAATCTGGATAAGAGTTTAAATAACGGATTATGTAAATCTTGCGCTTCACTCACTGCATCTACGTGACGTTTTTTATCGATTAACCGCCCAAGCGTTGGAATAATAACCAAGGCCACAACCAGAGAAGCTGTTAATACAGAGATAAGTGTAATAGGCAAATATTTCATAAATTCGCCAAAGAAACCCGGCCAAAACAACAACGGAAAAAACGCCGACAGCGTAGTTGCTGTTGAGGCAATAATTGGCCATGCCATTTGTTGCGAGGCCTTAGTATAAGCATCATCACTGTTTTGCCCTTCAGAGAGCTTGCGCTGGGCAGATTCAATGACCACTATCGCACCATCAACTAGCATGCCTACCGCCATAATCAATGAAAATAAAACCACCATGTTAACGGAGTGACCAAGGCTTGCGACAATCAAAATACCGGTTAAAAACGAAATGGGGATCGAAATACCCACAAGCAACGCACTTTTAAATCCAAGGGCTGCGACTAATACGATAATGACAAGAACTACAGAAGATAAAATACTGGATTCAAGATCATTAATCATATCTACAATATCTAAAGATAAATCATGCAGATAAGTTACTTGAGTGGCTTCTGGCCAATGTTTTTGATATTGCGCTGTGGCTTCTTTAACTTTTTTTACTGTCTCTAGAATATTTTCGCCCGACTTTTTATAGATGCGCAACTCGACACTAGGCTCACCATTTAGCCAAGTTTTGGATTCAGGCTTTTTATAAGTTAATCGGACATCGGCCAAATCATTAATGGTTAATACGCTATCGCCTTGTGCAACAATCGGCTGATTTAATACATCTGAGGGTGTGCGATAGACAGTGGGAATTTTAAAAGACAAATTGCCTGTGGCTGATTCCAACGAGCCTGCGGGTACAATGGCGCTGTTTTGTTGCAAGGTAGAGGCAATGTTGGCAAGATCCAGTGAATAGCTCTCAAGTTTTAAGGGGTCAACTTCGATATCAATGACTTCGTCGCTATCACCCACAATCTCGACATCTAAAATCTCTGGCAAACGCTCAAGCCCAGCTTTAAGTGATCGCGCTTGTTGAACAAGCGATCGGTAATTTTGCTGCCCTGACAATACCAAGGTAATAATGACTTCAATCTTTGCTGCTGTAAGCTGTGATATTACAGGCTCCTCAACACCTTTAGGAAATAACGCTCGGGCATTAGAGACTTTTTCACGAACATCCGTCAGCGCTTTATCTTCATCGACGCCGGTATAAAATTCTACCGTGACACCTGCTCGACCTTCGATCGCTTCAGATAGAATCGTTTTGACATTATCAATGTCTTTTAATTCTTTCTCTAACGGTTTAATTAAGAGGCTTTCTGAATCTTCAGCTGAGACTCCCTCAAAAGGTACCCCAATAGATATAATAGGAAGTGCTATGTTAGGGCTGGATTCTTTCGGGATAGTAAAATAAGTGCCAACACCTGCGATAACTAGTATCGCCATTGCCATTAAAATTGTTCGAGGCCTTGCAATTAAGGCACGCAATAATGCATTCATTGTTAGCCTTTCTTATTGTACGTTTTTATTAATGGCGCTATCGTTACTGTTTGCATCATCATTGACGATAACTTCGACTGGACTGCCATCAATCACAGACTGGTGACCACTGACGACGACCTGTGCATGCTTACCAAGATTTGTTACCCAAAGCTTATCGGGCGTTGAGGCCAACATATCCACAGGCTTAAAAACTGCCTTGCTATCTTCAACCACATACACCCCAGATTGCCCTTCATCATTTAGTGTCAAATACGAAGGCGATACTGGCGAGCCGAGTAATTGATCCGTCAGCAGATCAACCGACACACTAATTCCCGCAGGCAATTTACCTTCAGGGTTTGGCGCTGCTACTTCAGCTAAAAACGTGTTAGTACCTTCAGAAGACAGGCTTGCAATATAACGAATTTCACCCTCAATCACGTCGCCACTTAATAAGGTGATCTTTGCTTTTTGACCTTTAACAACATGATGTATAGAGCCTTCAGGCACATGTACATTGACAATTAAGGGATCAAGATCAACGACTTGAGCAACAGGATCTCCCGTTTGTGCATAATCACCTAGCTCCACCAATAATTGATTCAACACCCCATCAAAAGGGGCAGTGACATTGAGATTATTCTTCCAGATCTTGTAGCTTTTTAATTGCGACCGAGCATTTTCTAGAAGCGCGATTTTTTCTGCGGTTTTCACTTTGGATTGATGACCTTTGGCTTCCAGTTTTTTTGAGGCCTCCACTTCCAAGCGATACTGATTAATTAATGCTGTTGCAGATTGAATTTGCTCTTTTACCGCTTGTGCATCAAATTGGATAAGTGAGTCGCCTTTCACAACCTCACTGCCTTCTTTAACTGGCAACGCCTTTACCCAACTGGGGATTTGCGCCTTTACTGTCGCAACGCGGTTAGGTGCCGTTCGGCCGTACAATTTAATTGGCTGTGCTATGGATTCTGGCTCAACCCGTTGCACCTGCACCCGAGGAATATACATCTCCGCTTTTTCTTTTTGCTCTAAAGGCTCTGCAAAAGTCTTACCCGCTATCACCAGATCACTCATCAACAAATGGATAATGAGCATCACAGCAAAAAGGGCACTTAGCAGATAGCTTTGCTGCTTTTTATTCAAACCATCAAGATGGAATTGTTTTTTTATCTTATTTATCAGCAACATAGTAAACACA
>JAPOUS010000034.1 GCA_026708525.1 Cellvibrionales bacterium | reverse complement strand
AATCAAAATCATTACCAATCATTATTGAATTACCTTCTAATACTTACAGGTATACGATTCATCGTAAATCTATTACGAAAAATCAGCCCTGAAGGCATTGAAAAGAACGAAGCGTGCCAGGCTTTAATTACATCGAAAACTGTTCCAGGCTATGTGTATTTATCATTATCTGTCTTTCAAGCAATTGCATCTGCTGGAACTGGTATTGTCATTACTATGGGAGCAATCGCTCTCGTTCATTTGTCTAGTGGCGATCAAGCGTGGACGGGAGTTCCTGTTGCATTAGTGTTAGGTATTTCAGCATTAATATCACTTCCGTTAGCAACATGGAAAGACAAGCGCGGCTATGGAAGGAAGCTTTTATTTGCATCGGTTATCGGTCTCACCGGCTCACTTCTCTGTGTGGCATCTATCTTATTTTCTATTAAATGGCCTATGCTCCTAGGGTTTATTTGTATCGGTGCTGCAACTTGTGCAATTTTTTTAAGTCGTTTTGCTGCCATCGAAATGACAAATATACAGCAACGTGGCAAAGCATTATCTATTGTTATGTCGGGTGCTACTGTTGGAGCTATTGCAGCTCCATTGATTGCAAGTTTGACATCATCAGTAAGTCAATCAATAGAAATTGAATTAATCACACCTTTTTTAATTACTGGGGCAGCCTACTGTTTAGGATTTTTCTTATTGAAATATGGTATTCCTTCAGAATTACTGAACGAACCTTTATTGCAACATTCGGCCATGCCTTCGGTTGATATGGATAAAAGTAAGAAAATCTTTAGTCTGAATATTTCGATTATTATGATTTGTGTTGTTGCCGCACAAGCTTCTCGCGTACTTCTTATGGCAGTTGCTCCTATATATATGCAGTCACTCAATTTCTCAACAGAAACCATATCCATTCTTTTATCCATATTTTTCATAGGTATGTATGGAACCTCTGTAATTTCTGGCTGGCTAACCGATAAAATAGGAAGAACATTTGTCATTATCATTGGAGCGATAACGTTGATTTTGTCTTATGGCTTAATCATTTTGGATACAAAAATATTAGTAGTAACGGTCGCATTATTCTTACTAGGTATGGGATGGAATTTCTGCTTTATTTCTTCAAGCGTTATTCTTATGGATTTCTCTAAAGGAGAGAATGCCGGAAAGATTCAAGGGCTAAATGATGTTCTTGTAAATATTGCAGCAGGTATAGTCAGCATCATTGGCGGATTGATACTGGTTAAGTATCAAATAGCAGGCATTGCTATTGTAGGGTCAGCGTTATCGGTCATCCCTATTTTAGCACTGATATATTTGGCCGTAGGTAATAAGAGCAGCCATAGAACGGCAGCGACTGTGACTACTAAGATTGGGAGTGCTTCTAATGAATAATTTAAGTTCTCTCAAATATTTTCAGCAAGAACGTGAAGCAAAACTTCGCGAGCCCAATGGATGGCTAAGTGTCATAGGACTATACTGGTTAAGCCCGGGTGATAATTCTGTGGGCTCAAAAAACGACTGTACTATCCAAATTTCATCCCTCGTTTCTTTCAAGTTTACCTTTGACCTACGAGCTGATCAAAGCGTTTATGTTAGTAATGAGTCAGATGGTGCCACATTGAATGGTCAGGCATTTTATAAAGAGCAAATGCACTGTGATGAAAGTGCATCGCCTAGTCTTTTATGTATTGATTCCGTATCTATTGAGCTTCTCAGGCGGAATGATCTTTTCGCGATTAGAGTAAAAGACAAAAATAACCCTAAAATATCTACGTTTCCAAAAATCAATTGGTATCCAGAAAACCCATCAATGAAGATTCCAGCTGTATTTATACAGTATGAAAAACCTCAATTAATTCCTGTAAACTTGGCGTTAGGTGGAAAATACCATTTGAAATCCCCTGGTTATATTACGTTTGAATTTAACAAAATCAACCATCGACTTGAAACCATAAGACAAGGACAGTCAAATCAGCTTTTCCTTATCTTTAAAGATAAAACAAACGGGCATTCTACATACAGCGGCGGGCGATTTTTGTTCATCCCCTTTGAATTCACAAAGCATAGGACGTCACATTTAGTTATTGACTTCAACCGTGCTATTTCGCCTCCATGTGCATTTACTGAAGCAGCTACCTGTCCATTAGCCCCAAGAGAAAATTATTTGCCAATCGAAATACCGGCAGGAGAAAAGAATCCACCCACTCATCAACTATCGATTAATACTGCTATCGAAAACTGATGGTCTTAACCCTAAAACAAAAAGTAGTAACATCTACCATAGATGAAAAGGAGAAACTAATGTCAACGGTTATAGAAAAAAGAACTTCTGAAGTCTCAGTCAAAGGGCCTGAAGAGTTTTTTAATATGCCAGAAGAATACCAAGATTTGGTTATTCGTCAAATGATGGTGCATACAGAGGGTGAACTTTCTGGTGCAGATGATTACATTCATATCTTTTACCCTATGACAAATAGTGCATATGAGAAAAAGGTCTGCTGTGAACGTGCCGAAGAAGAGGTTGATCACTACATTAAAGGTGCGAAAGTTCTTTCTGATATCGGCATTGATACCAGTTATATGTTAGATCAAAAACTTGAAGAGAGAAATTTGTTTGCAACAGAAGCCGTTCAACATATTGACAATTGGGCAGAACGAGCGCTGTTTTCATTTCTAGGTGAAGCCGCAGTGCTAGAAATGCTTTTCGAAATGGAGCAAAGCAGCTACCTTCCAATCGCACAGATGTGCCCGAGTATTATAAAAGAAGAAAAAGTTCATGTTGCTCATGGTTTTAGAATCACTCGTGAAATGTGTCAGACCGAGGACGGGAAGAAAGA
Organism: Cellvibrionales bacterium; assembly: GCA_026708525.1. GTDB lineage: Bacteria > Pseudomonadota > Gammaproteobacteria > Pseudomonadales > DT-91 > CAKMZU01. The sequence goes on along the minus strand of JAPOUS010000034.1, from coordinate 1,679 downwards.
GATTCAAGATGCTCTTGAGCGCTGGTGGCCAACAACGCTAGATATGTTTGGAAAATCAGAATCAAAGCGTTCTAGCCTATATCTAAAATGGGGATTACGCCAGTATTCAAACGAAGAAGCAAGAGAGCGTTTTATCGCAATCACACGTCCAAAGTTAGAAGAACTTGGGCTTAACATACCTGACGATCTCAAAAATAGAAAATTTCTTTAATTCTATTTTCATCCAGTATTGAGATACAAAGAAGGAATTTTAAATATGAGAAAGTCAGATTTAGCGCTATTAAAACTACTGGATGGTGATACCGACTATTTGCGTCGGTATTCACGCCTCCGGGATATATCAAAAAGTGTTCGAGTGTCCGAGTACCTTATTACAAATGCCTGTAATATTCGTTGTAAGGGATGCTGGTTCTTTGAGTACGATTTCGACAAACAGTCCAAGGAAGTAACGAGCCTTGAAAAATTAGAAGCTTTTCTATTAAAGGAAAGACAAAGAGGTATTAACACCGCATTAGTGATTGGTGGTGAACCTACGTTGTTTCCGAAGAGGGTTAAGCTTTTCACCGAGATAATGGATAATGTTACCGTGTCAACTAACGGGCTTTCAAAAATGCCTTTTAAGGGTTTTGAAGACGTTGCTGTACTTATCAGCTTGTTTGGAGGTGGAAAACTTGATGATGAGTTGAGGGCAATTAAACCAAATAAGTCGACATTTAAGGGGCTCTTTGATAAAGCTTTACAAAATTACAAAAATGATCATCGTGCCTGCTTCATTTTTGCCATTACTGAGGATGGCATTGATTATATTGAGGAGACTGTAGAGAAAATCCAAAAGAATGGTAATCGGGTATCGTTCAACTTTTACAGTAAATATGATGCTAAAGAACCCCTTTACCAAAAAAACCGTGATGCGCTTTTAGAAGAAGCTCTACGTGTTAAAAGTCTCTATCCGGACACTGTACTAAGTCACCCATACTATATTAGATCTATTGTTACTGGCAAAACACACTGGGATCAGTTCTCTTATGATGTCTGCCCGAGCGTTAGTGTTGATCACCCAGATAATCAAGCTAGAGTCAATAATGGGAACCCAGTTTTGCCAGGATTCAATGCTTGGGCAGCTGATCTAGAAACAATAAACCTTTGTTGTACATCTGGGCATTGTGACAACTGCCAAGACAGCCAAGCTGTATTCAGTTGGCTATTGATGAGCATGGCAAAGTTCCGTTCAAGCCCTGAAGAGCTGAAGACGTGGATTGAGATTGCTGAGAGCTATTGGGCGCAATTCTCATGGATTAGTCGTTTTGATCAAGGCGTTGACATGAGTCATTCATTGGCTAAATCAGCACAAAAAACATTAATCACATCCGATGCTGTCTGCTAAGGTCATAAATATGAATAAAGCCGTCATCGTTGATAGCGTTAGATCAGGTATAACTAAATCTTTTCGCGGTAAATTAAAAGATACTCGCCCCGATGATCTTTCAACTAAATGCATTAACCATATACTTGAAAGAAACCCGAAAATTTTTGCACACGAACTTGATGATTGCATTATTGGATGCGCTTTTCCTGAGGGATCACAAGGAATGAACCTAGGAAGAAACATCGCAGTATTATCAAATTTATCATACCGAGTGTCAGGAACGACTGTCAATCGCTATTGTGCTTCTGGGTTG
>JAPOUS010000253.1 GCA_026708525.1 Cellvibrionales bacterium | reverse complement strand
AATGCTTTATTGATTTCTTCAAGCCGTAATTCTTAGGTTACCATTTCATCAATTTTGATATCACCTGCAAGGTAACGCTCAACATAGCCTGGTAACTCAGTGCGACCTTTAACCCCTCCAAAGGCACTGCCTCGCCACACTCTGCCTGTTACCAACTGAAAGGGCCGTGTGCTGATTTCTTGGCCAGAACCTGCAACACCAATAATAGTCGATTCACCCCAGCCCTTATGGCAGCATTCAAGCGCCGATCGCATGGTCTCCACTTTACCAATGCATTCAAATGAATAATCCACCCCACCATCAGTGAGTTCAACAATAACGTCCTGAATAGGTTTATCGTAGTCTTTGGGGTTAATACAATCCGTCGCGCCTAACATTTTTGCCATGGCAAATTTATCTTCATTGATATCTACCACTAAAATTCTTGATGCTTTTGCAAGCACCGCACCTTGTACAGCTGACAAACCCACGCCACCTAAACCAAAAATAGCAACCGTCGCCCCTGGTTCGACTTTGGCGGTATTGAGTACCGCACCAATGCCTGTCGGCACACCACACCCCAACAAACACACTTTATCTAAAGGTGCTGCTTTATTGATCTTGGCTATGGAAATTTCGGGAAGCACGGTATGCTCTGCAAAGGTTGATGTGCCCATATAATGGTATATTGGCTTACCGTCTTTTGAAAATCGTGTCGTTCCATCGGGCATCACACCTTTACCCTGAGTTTCCCGAATAGCCTGGCATAAGTTGGTTTTGCCCGATAAACAAAACTTACACTCACCACATTCGGGTGTATAAAGCGGAATAACATGGTCACCAACAGAAACACTATGGACACCTTCACCTACCGCTTCAACAATACCGCCACCTTCATGGCCTAAAATACAAGGGAAGATGCCTTCAGGATCTTCGCCGCTGAGTGTAAAAGCATCGGTATGACACACGCCAGTTGCAATCATACGGATCAGTACTTCACCCGCCCTAGGCAATTCAAGATCAACCGTTTCAATACTAAGGGGGCTACCTGCTTTCCATGCCACTGCGGCGCGCGTCTTCATTGTTTCCACGAGAATCTCCCAGAAAAAATGAAAAACTATACCAACCCTCAATCAAAAGATTAAGCATTTTTGTGTGTTTATTGATTAGATCCGCTAATGTGAATAATAATAAAATTTTATCAACAACCGGACAGGTGCCTCTAATAATTGGTTTTAAGGTTCTACGCTGAATTTTAAGGTTTACAGTAAGGCGAAGGTTCCCTAGACACCTTAACAAAACCTACAAGATCACTGAATGCCCTGAAATTGGCATCAGAAGAGTTTGAACAAAAAAACTAGCGTTATCGTTAATTGCATAGACTTCCTTAGTCAATCATTCAACAGCAGCCAAAAGCAGCGCGTAGAGAGACCATTAATCATCCCTTTATTGCCTTTTTAGCACGATGCAATAAACACTCAGTAATAATTTTTACCGATGCTTTATCCACCAAAATAAAACGAGAAAAGGGCAATAGGCCGCGACGCATTTTAGCATCACCATTAACTTTATCGTAAAAACCCTGTTTTATCCCTTGATGACTATTATTGAAATACACGGATTCTTGAGAAAATGTCAAGGGGTCGCTGACACTTTGATCATCCTCACCCACTAAGTTAATACTCACATTATCGTGTGTATTCCTGTTTTTTAAAAAAACGACATCTGCTGTGGCCATTGTTTTATGATTAGCTGTCATACACATCAAATACTTGCCTTTAAGGGTAGTATCGCCATGAATAGCCCCTTTAAAAACCACCAAAGTGAAGCCAAAAGGAATCTGAACGGCGATTAAATCATACATTGTGGTATTCCCATGACGCCTAGCCAAGACAACATAGCCTGCACAGCCTTTTAAAAGAGGTGTTATGGTCTGCGAAAAGCCGTGCGTTTCCAGAAACAGTCCCACGGGTTTTTCAATCTGTGCTTTTGCATACTTTTCTCCAAACAGGTAAGTGACAGCTTCAAGCGGATCTTCTTTTTGGTTTAGCATAATAAAAGGCTGGTCATTTTGAACCAGACTGGCTCCAAAGGGAGTTAAATCAACAGCTGTTGCATCAAATGCTTGAAGATTGATTTCTTTAAGATTCATCTCAAAGATACCTGAAGCCTGCACCAAACTTGACGGTGCTTTTTCAGGCTTAGGGTATTTTGCTAAAGTAGACGCCAGGTTTTTATCTAACCCACTTAGCCATTTAGCGTCTACTTGCGTTATAACTTTTGGATCAACAGGCGGACGTTTTGTTTCTTTTGCTTCATGCCTTGGATATCGATAAATAATCGGGTACAAATCGCCAATCGATATCTGGTAGGCATATTTATCGGCTCGAGTGAGGGTTCCAAAATACTCCAGAGGGCCAATCATACTGTGTTCTTGAGAATTTCGTAAAATAAACAGATTACGTAATTTTAATTTTGTTCGTAAGGCAAATTTAAAAAAACCATCGTTAAACCTTGGGAAACTATGATAAGCATCAAAAACCTTACAGACAAAAACTCCGTGCTTATTTTGATATGCTAAAAGCCGGCTATATTTCGCATGAGTTACTTGAACAGCGTCTGCGTGCAAAAACGGAAAAATAAATACAACCGATATTTTAATCAAACGCTTTAAAAAGAAATTTATGCTCAATGTAATTCACTTATTAATGACTTAACATGAATAACATATGGAATACTAGATTGAATTAAAGTTCTATTCCTCTCCCAAGTTCTGGTTCAATAAAATAGCGATCTTCCTATAAGTTATTGTCGATACTTGTCCCGCATCCATGCACATGCGCGGAAGTTTAAAGTCGTTAAGACTGAAATTACTTGCACAATGCATGGTATTGATCGATATAGCGACTATCATGCCACCCCCAACCACGTTCTATTTTTAGAACGATATTTTTTGAAATCTCCTCTCGTTTAATCAGATAGAAACAGTAGAATACTACCTATATTCGAAAGGAAAACACCATGATAAAGAACACTGACAGCCGCTATGGGCTTATTGCCATCCTATTACATTGGATCATGGCATGTATCATTTTCGGTCTTTTTGCTCTTGGTATATATATGGTGGATTTAACCTATTATGACCCTTGGTATAAAGGTGCACTAGATCTACACAAAAGTATCGGTATGACATTATTTTTGCTTTTTATACTTAGATTGACTTGGAAGGCCATCAACCAATCACCCAAACCATTAAAAGGCCCAAAATGGGAACAGGTGGTAGCCACAGCCACCCATCATAGTTTATATTTGCTGTTGTTTTTTTTGATGCTATCTGGTTATTTAATTTCGACAGCCGATGGACGCAGTATCGCTGTTTTTACACTTATTGAAATACCGGCATTACCGATACACTTTGCCCAGCAAGAAGACATCGCAGGTAGCATTCATGAGATCTTAGCATGGACATTGATCATATTAGCCAGCTTGCATGGATTAGCTGCATTAAAACACCAATTCATTAATAAAGACAATGGATTGATGCGAATGATAAAACCCAAGTAACCTCTAAATCAAACCTAACTGAATAAATAACAACGCAACCAAAATAACTAAAAAGCAACTAAAGGAAACCTTATGAAATCATTAAAACTCTGGTTAGCAGCTTTACCACTAGTGTTATTCACCCAACTTAGCCAAGCGGCTAGCTATGTGATCGATACGCAAGGGGCTCACGCTTTTATAAATTTTAAAATTCAGCATTTAGGCTATAGCTGGCTAACAGGTCGCTTTAATACATTTGAAGGCAGCTTTGATTATGATGCAAAGGCGCCTGAAAAATCTAAAATTGAAGTGCTCATTCAAACCAACAGCATTGATTCGAACCACGCCGAGCGAGACAAACACCTTAAAGGCAAAGGCTTTTTAGACGTCCACAAATACCCAACCGCTAAATTTGTGAGCACTAAATACACACCAAAAGATACTGAGACTGGCACCCTAACGGGAGAGTTTACCCTGCACGGCATCACAAAGACCATCAAGATTGATGTAAAAAAAATTGGCGAAGGGGCTGATCCTTGGGGTGGCTACCGCGTCGGCTTTGAAGGCACTACACGCATTAAATTGACCGATTATGGCATCACCTACAACCTTGGACCAAAATCCACACATGTGGATCTTGAGTTATTAATTGAAGGGATTCGTAAGTAGCTATTAACTTCCGATAAGCTCTCACAGTTACACGTCTCGCTTCCATGATCCTGCATGGGAGCGAAAAATCGTTAACGCTGCGATTACTTAGGCAATTATTGCTTGTGAGCCTCTGATTAAACCACTCATAATCGATCTAACCACGATCGATAGCGACAATACTCCCTTTAGGAAAGGTAACCGTTTTACCTATCTTCACTTCATGTTTTTTTCATCTCTGACTGACACAAATTCATATAACAGCTCTGAGTGATTCAAAGCCACATATGATGGACCCGTAATGTAGTACAGGAAACTTTAATTTATAAGTGTAATCTCAG
>JAPOUS010000260.1 GCA_026708525.1 Cellvibrionales bacterium | reverse complement strand
ACTGAAAACCTTGAAATTTAGCGCAGAACCTCAAAATCAATTATTAGAGATGCCCTATATACTTTTTCACATAACATATTCAAATCAAGCTGAAAAATTTCTTTTAAACTACTATCTTGCGAGGGGTAATTAGAATTTACATTTATAAACGTTTCATTTACTCCATTTTTTACAAAGCTTGAAGCTTTAGATACGGCCGCAGGAAGGTAAAACTCGTTAAATCCTAGCCTATTAAATTTTTCCTTAAGTTGATTTTGCAAAGGTAGGGGGTCAGTTTCTCCCCTACACTTAGGACATTTTTGAGAGGTCGACGAATAAGCTAACATTAAGCATGAAACATGGAATTTATGTTTACATTTTGTTGATACACAATACCTCTTCGAAGTTTCGGAATCATAGCAGATAGAACAAGGATCATCTTCAAAAAACTCAGGCTGATTATTATTGAAATAAATTATTTCTGATGATCAAACTGGCATAAGAATAAATAAACAAAAGCAATAAAAATATCGAAACATTAGAAATATCATAAAATATGGGTATCCAAGGCCATTCTAATCAAGAAAAATTTGTAACTACTTAGTGACCTAACGGCACGCTAGCGAGACAAGGTTATAAGCGCCTCTTCATAATTCCAAGGCATGAATTTTTCTGGGCAGTCTTTCACTTCTTTGGCATATCGCTGTAGCGTATTGAGATACTCAAATACATTCACGCAAGCATTCGCAGCTGTGGCGATGATAGAGGTAATGACATCAGCAATAGCTGCACCTGATATGGTTTTATGGAACATGGCATTTTTTCTATCGCGTACCATCCACTTTAGAGCCTGCTCCATGAGGTTGTTATCAATGGGTGCGCCTTTGACTTTACAGAACTGTGTTAACCCCTCAAAGTGATTAATAAAGTATTGCATAGCCTTGCCTAAGCCACTATTTTGCTCAACAAGCTCTTCTTCTAGGCACTGAACAAAGTCATCATAAAGCTGTTGCATGATGAGCATTGAGTACCTTTTATGCAGCTCAAGGCGCTTCTCATCACTCAGGTTTTGTCGCTTAATGCGTTGATCTAACGACCAAATCTTTTGATACCACTCTAGAATATGTGTTACCTCATCGGGGAAATGATCAATGACACTCACAAACTCACGCCGACCATGCGCATTGCAAAGACTATAATTAAAGTCTTTAAGCTCAGTAGGCTTGTTCCGCGATAACGCATCACTCATGACTGAAGGCGCGTCAGCAGTATCAGATCTATCTGCAAGTATTTCATCAATAAATTCCCCAGCATGACCAATATTGGTTTGGAACAGGGTAATCACGTTGCCCTGCTTATCAATGGCAATCAGCCCAGAGGCATATACGCCAGTGCGTTTAATCATTTTATCGCTGTTGCGTGCTTTCTTTTCTATAAAGGTCTGATCAAGAATGCGCTTGCTGGTTTCGTCAATATAGTATTGATGTGCATTGGCGGCTTGTTTTTTGAATGTATTGAATACAGGGTGTATTACATTCGCCACATGCTCAACCTGATCGAATACCGTGGACGCGGTTAATGGCACACCTAACAGGTCTTGCACGCTGCCTTGGCGATAATAAGGAACGCCGGTATGGAATTTACTAATAGCCATGAGACTGCGAGCACTGTGACCGTATTTTTGCGAAGGTTCGCCATCACGCGTCACCGACTCAGGCAAGTCGGCAATAAAAAACTGGCCGCAGGCATTACAACGTAAGCGCTCCATCACATGCTTTTCGGGTTGTAGTGGACTTTGCCCACGAATGCGAACAAAGCTTGCAGGCTCGTATTTGTAGAGCTTACCTTTTAAGCAGTCGGGGCAGGTATCGCCTTTTTTAACGGCTTCGAGCTTATGATGCACAATCTCAGGTTTTATCGGTGGCGCTTTAGGTTTGTTTGATTTGCGAGATGATTGCTTAATGGTTTTTTTAGCTTGCTTTGCTTTGCCGCTGATAACATCTTTAAGCTTCTCAGAAGACTTTACAATCCCAGCCAGCTTGCGAAGCTTTTTAAGCGTAATGTCGTTATCAGCAAGTTGTTCATGCAGGTTGCCAAAAGTAAGCAGCACATCAATGATTAATTGGCAATCTCTGAATGATAGCGTTAGATCATAATCTCGCGCTTCTTCAAGACGCTTGATTAATGCATCCAATTCGGCCTGATCAATATCAATGGTTTGCTGCTTGCTCATCGCACATCCTCACTCAATACGACTATTAGACAACGCTATTCGTTATTTTATCTGAAGTTTTTACCACATCATCAAAAGACAATAATGAACGCAATGATTTTGCCTGCATCATTTCCATGGGTTCGGATGATTGCGGCCAATCGTGAAAGCAGCCCTTCGATAGGCGTTTGGTCATCAACCAAAAGCCTGTGCCGTCATATTGCAATGCACGGATCATGGTTCGGTTACGATTGATAAACACAAACAGCGTACCAGAATGCGGCTCAGAGGCTAACTGCTGTCGACAAATTGCAGCAAAACCATCAATGCCTTTGCGAAAGTCAGCAGGTTTAATTGCCACCTGTATTGGCGTATCTGAACGAAGCTGAATCATCGATTCAGTCCTCGTATGAGTGATAGAATAAAGTCACAAGATAAATCACCCGATAACTCTAACCTTGTTCCGTCTGGCTGAGTCAATACCAGACGAAGACCTAAAGTGCTGACACTCTGATTATCTGGCTGATCATCAATCAGGGCAGGTAATTGGACAAACGCTGAAGACTCTGACTCTTCAAGCTCTCTCTGCCACTGTGATAACGCGCTTGGACTAAGGCTCAAAATCTCGCATACTTGACCCTTTCTGAAATGGTCAAGTAAACTTACTGCTCTGAGTTTAAGTGCTTTAGGTGTAGGTTCTCGTTGCTTTAAGCGAGTAGAACGCCAGCGGGAAAAATGGGAAATCGCTTCTGATAATAATTGATCTTTGGTCATGACTGCTTCCTTTGTTAGTTAAGGTTGCAGTTAGTAAATCAATTTACGATTTATGAAGTGAGCTATGATGCCGTAAGGTCACCAAAGGGGGAGGGCAAATTTTTTATGACTGCCCCTTCGGGCACTAATTTCAAGGCTTTTAGTGATGTTGAAGGCTTTGTTAAGGTGTCTAATATTAACGGCAACCTTCGCCTTGCTGAAAACCTTGAAATTCAGTGCAGAACCTCAAAATCAATTAGTAGAGATGATGAAATGGACGCTCCCAATCGGCGTCACAATGCGCCAAACTAAAATTTCAAGATATTAGTTGGAGGAGCGTCCACATGAAGCATTGTAAGTTAATAGCAGTAGATTTAGCAAAATCAGTTTTTCAGGTCTGTGTATTTATTTAATGAATTAAATGAAGTTGAAAGCAATAAACAATACACTCGCAAAAAATTTGAAGAAACCATAGCGCAATATCATCCAACAACCATAGTGCACCACGTCAATCCAATTGTCTGGTTACAAACCTCGTTCCCACGCTCCAGCGTGGGAATGCATATCGGATAAATAGTCACTTAAGCCATAGGCGTTCCCACGCAGAGTATGGGAACGAGATCTTTCATCCATACCCGACAATCGATTTGACACGGTGTAATAGTCATGGAGGCTTGTTACTCAGCTAATTATTTCGGTCGTTTATTTGAGCGTTACGGTCATGAGGTGAAGCTCATTCCAGCCCAGCATGTGAAGCCCTTCGTCATGGTCAATAAGAATGATGCCAATGATGCTATAGCTATTGGTGAAGCATCTAGCAGGCCTAATATTACCTTTGTTAAGGTTAAAAGCATTAATCAGCAAGATGTGCAAAGCATGCATCGTATTCGAGATCGTCGAGTAAAAGCTAAAACAGGGTTAAGTAACCAAATTCGTGGATTACTCAGTGAATATGGCATTGTAACATCAAGGGGCAGCAAGGGCTTAAAAGCCTTAATTCATGAAGCCCTTGACTCGCCCAAAACTACCATTATGTTCAAAGAAGAACTGGCCTCGCTATTTGAAGAATATTGCGATGTGGAGGAACGGATCAAGCAAACCAATAACCGACTGACAGCCTATGCCAACCAAGAAGAAAGCTGTAAAAGATTGATGAGCATTCCAGGTATTGGTGTGATTAATGCGACAGCTATTTTTTCCGCCGTAGGTGATGCCAGGCACTTTAAAACCGCAAGAGACTTTGGTGTGTGGATGGGGTTAACACCCAAACAGCATGCCAGCGGGCAGAAATCAGTGATGAGTGGTATCACTAAACGTGGAGACCGTTATTTAAGAACACAGCTCATTCATGGTGCAAGAGCTTATCTGCATAGAGCCAACGGGAAAAATGGCAAGCTTGATCAATGGATAAAACAGATTGAAGCAAGGCGAGGAAAACATAAAGCCTGTGTTGCACTGGCACATAAAATGGCTCGCATTATTTGGGCTGTATTAACCAAGCAAACATCGTGGGAAGCTCAACCTGCATGATGATTTTTTTTCGAAACAACAGAGCCAATAAGGCTTAAAAAAATTTACACTTAACACTTTCATATCAAGGCAGACAATTTTATTGATGATTAAACGGGTTTCCGGCCTAGTA
>JAPOUS010000083.1 GCA_026708525.1 Cellvibrionales bacterium | reverse complement strand
GTTGCTTTTATATCCGCTGGTTTATAAACGATCGCGTGCGAGTCGGCTTATCTGGACAAGTACTTTTTTAAATCAGTCTGCTGTTATTTGGGGGCACCACCTATTGGCCATGACGACTTATATGGGGCTTTTAAAACTTGTACTTCCTCAGATGGTGTTTCAGCCAATGGTTTCTGTTGCACTGGTCTTACAGGCAACATTTGTGCTGTTTCAGCACGCGAAACGCAGTGGGGCAGGGCTTATCTGGCTTTCGGTTGGTTTGTATGCACTGTCGAGTTTAAAAATCTTGTTGGTGGATATGCAAGGTTTTTCCTTGATTCAGAAAATTCTTGTTTTTATTTTGATTGGTTTGGCGATGCTGGGGGCGGCGTATTTGTACCAGAAAATTAACGTTAGAAATTATAATAAAGTTAATTGTTAATAGGAATTAGGTGGCAAAATAAAGTATTTTACAGACTGCTTGTTGTTATCTTGGTTTAGTTTCGTATAGTAGTTTCACTCTGTGTATACAGTGGTTTAATTCATAATAAAAGGAAATATAAAATACGATGAAAAATAGTATAAAACTAACGAATCTACTTGCCGGGTTCTCTTTATTTTTGTCAACATTTGCTCTTTCGGATACGTTAACTCAAAGTGCTTCGGATGTGTTTGTACATTACAGCCCACTCCTTCATGAATTAGGGTTCGATTCTACAGAAACGAATTCAATCACCGTTAAGCGGGTTTGGGACGAGAATGATCGTTTATATAAGTTGACGCATTTAAAAATCGACTTTGAAGATACTAATGATATTTCTACATCCAATCTTCGCGAGCTAGACCCAGGGCGCCGTTACGAAACCGTAGTGAGTGTATTCGGGTTGAAGGATGTGAATATGATGATTGAATTTGAGCCACAAGAAACGACCAGTATTCGTATTCAAGCAAGTCTAGCCAAAGGTATGCCGGGTTATTCTGATTACATGCCAAATTATATTCATGTGTTTGATTTTGGTACGCCGCTATTCTATGCAGGGCCTTTAAAAACTGCCGACATTGAATCGATTAAAGCAAACGATAAGACCTTAAGCTTCAGATTGTACCAGCATTATGGTTTGTCAGTAGAGAATCCAAGCCCTTCAGGCGGTTTTACCATTTTAATGAATTGGTACGGATATGGTGAACGGGAAGTATATATCGAAGCTCCTTCACACCCTGAGACTGGGCTGGTGAAAGCGGTAGGTATTTTGATTCAAGATTCACCCGCACAAGCCCCAGATGCCATCACAGGAAAAGAAATCGTGGTTGAGTATGAAATCGAAGGCAGCAAATTCTTATCTTTCCCTAAAAATATCGATGATATTCTTCGAAGCCACTACTCAGATTTACCCGTATCTGCCCCTTAAATTCTTATCTTTACATTTTTTTACGCCATTCCCATGCATTGCATGGGAATGAAGATGAACATTGTGATCCATAAAACATTTCTTCAGAGGTTAATGGCTGGTATTTAGTGCATTTCATGATAGCATGCAAAGAAAAGCCTCACTGATTTGGTGCGTTTTTATCAGTTGCGGCTAGTGAAGGATTCATGTCAGTTTTTACCGTTCCCCGTTTTTCCCTTTTTTTGATTAGCTTTTTGTTAGTTTTTTGTTCTATTTCGGTATTTTCTGCTTCAAACGTGCTCCACCTTGCAAATAACGTTGATCAAGAGGTTGTCAGTTTAACGCCTTATCTCGAATATATGGTTGATGCGGATGATGCATTAACGATAGATGATCTTTACAATCACCAAGATAATGTGTTGTTTAAGTCTGTTACCAGCAATAGCATCCCTGTGATAAGGCAAGCAGTTTGGTATCGAGTGACCCTTAAAAATGCATTATCAGAGGATCGCTCGTTAGTAGTGAACTTTGATGAATTGTTGATTGATGAGTTAACACTTTATTACCAAAATAATGGCAATACTATTCAGCTGCAAGCAGGCTTAAATTATGCCATCAAAGATAGGCCGATAAACTACCGTTTTTTGGCCATGCCAATAACGCTTGAGGCGAATAGCGAGCAGACAATTTATTTTCGCATCAAAACCTCACACATACCCTTGATAGCGCCAACCATTAGCTCAGAGTTGGAGTTTTCAAAGTCAGTCGCTGCATCAACCATTGTAAATTTGCTCTTTATCGGCATGGGCTTAGGTTTATGCTTGTTTATGGCGATTTTTTTACCGCTAGCGATTGCAAGTAAAGAATCTTATTGCTTTATTGCGTATCTTATTCTGACTACCTTGGTCATTATTTCGGTGAGTGGATTTTTTCAGTATCTTTTCCCAGAAAAGCCCGAGTGGCACAAGTTTTTATTAGTGGCGTTACTGGCGGCAAACAGTGTAAGTAATTTGCTGATGGTAAATACATTTTTTGAGATTCATCGGTGTCATCCATTCTTAAATAAAATTTACTGGTTCTTTGGCTTTGGATTTTCAGGTTTTATATGGGGGTATGGTTTTTTAGGTGGGTTTGAGGCATTGATGGTGCCATTAATTACTTGCACCTTATTGATGTTTATCTTGCTATTGAGCACCTCAGTACTTAAATATTATCAAGGCTCTCCGCATGCGGGGCTGTTCATTGTTGCTAAGTTGTTTTTCTTTTTTTCTTGTTTGTATTCAGCCTTAGGTGCAGAAGGGGTTTTGCCCTATAACGCTTTGATACGGCATGGTGTCGGGTCGGGGATTATTTTGCAGGCTGCGATCATTTGTTTGGCAACGGCTAAAAAAGTCAGTGCAGAAAAGGCACACGCTGCCGAACTTGCAAAAAATGTAGCAATAGCACGCGCGGCAAGCCGCGATAAATCAGAGTTTTTGGCAACAATGAGTCATGAAATTCGCACGCCGATGAATGGCGTCTTGGGTATGGCGCAAATGCTTGAAAATTCGCCGCTTAACCCTGAGCAAAAGCGTTATACTCAAGTCATTATGAATTCGGGTAAGACACTATTGGCTGTGATTAATGATATTTTAGATTTCTCTAAGATTGAAGCGGGTAAAATGCAATTGGCGTATCGTCCCTTTGATCTTCAATCTATGATTAATGATACCCACACCTTATTTATGCCAATCGCTAAAGAAAAAGGATTAAATTTTAAATTTCGCATTGAAGAGGATTGCCCTACTCAGTTGAACGGAGACCCGATTCGATTACAGCAAATTCTAAATAACTTATTAAGCAATGCCTTTAAGTTTACTGAGCAGGGATTTGTTGAACTGACCATTCAACTAAACAGTTCAACTTCTCAAGGGGTAGAGCTGCTGTTTAGTGTTAAAGATTCAGGTATTGGAATTGGTCACCATAAGCAGCGTCAGGTATTTCAGGCCTTTACCCAAGCGCATAGATCAACGAGCCGTAGCTATGGTGGGACAGGTTTGGGGTTGGCAATTTCTAAGCAGCTTGCGGATCTGATGCATGGGCAAATAGGCATTAACTCGGACGAAAACAGCGGCGCTGAATTCTGGTTTACCGCGAACTTTGAATTACTTTCGGAGCATCGAAGTCAAGCTGAAGTCATGAAAAACTCAATGCCAGATGCAGCATTGAAAGCAATAGCTCCTGGTGTTGAGCAAACGCCATACACGAAGCCCATCTTGGTTGCTGAAGATAATCAGGTGAATCAACAGGTGATTGCGGCGATGCTTTCCCACCTTGGTTTGGGTATGGTGCTAGCAGCAGATGGCGAAAGAGCGCTTGAATTATATCAGGCAAATGAAAACAGCTTCTCGGCTGTACTCATGGATTTGGAGATGCCGGTTAAAAATGGCTATCAAGCGGCTGACGCTATTCGAGATCTTGAAAAAACAAGTAGCGAAACATCGCCGATCCCCATTATTGCGCTTACTGCGCATGTTTTAGAGAGCAATATACAACGTTGCTATGAAAGCGGCATGGATGCAGTGCTTAAAAAGCCACTGCAGTTACCCGAATTAATTGATGCATTAGCAGCGTTAGGGGTTCATGAATATGGTTGATGCGCTGTCAGCCTATATTTGAAAAGACAGCTAAAGCCGGGTAACGTTGGGCGCTTATGAAGGCCCATGCTAGATCCCCAATACAAAATTTCTAAAGCCTATTGGCCTAGTCAGTTGACCTGTTCCTTGAGTTCTATATAATCCATTTTGATTACGCATCAAATAATCAGTAACATCGTCTTCTAGCCTACCGCCGAATGCCTTCTTTAGAATATTTGATATGAGATTTATCGTGAGCGAATTGAGAATTTTATTATCAACAACTAGGTCATTTTCAACTATCCTATTTAAATTTTTCACTCCGATTATAACCAGATTTTCATCTTCATTTTCAAAAGATATGTAATGTTTTGCGATAACATTTATCTGTTCATCCAAAAGCTTAATGTTCATGGTATTAAAAGCACTAATAAATTTGCTTTTAATGCCTGGTAATGTTGGAGAAATACCATGGTCTTCAGGTATATCTCTAAAGGAATAGCCATATAGAGCTCCGTGTACTTTATAAATATAATTTACAAGATCATCATTACTAATTTCTTTGATCTGTACAGCGCCATTACGATAAATAGTTTTGTAATCA
>JAPOUS010000190.1 GCA_026708525.1 Cellvibrionales bacterium | reverse complement strand
CATTGAAATAATCAATAACCTTACGTGTAAATTTACCTAAATAAGGGATAGATAAGGTTGATAAATTTTCTGGCAATTGGCTTCCCATATGACCTGGAAAATTAATCGCAATTAAGCGATATTTTTTAGCCAGTTCACTATGAAATAAACACGTGAAACTCTCAGCAGAACTTGAGTTACCATGAAAAAGAAAGATCGTTGGCCCTGATCCTTCAGAGTCTACATAATTTATATTCAAATCATCAATCGTGGCGTGCTTAACTACCATTTTTCACCTCAAATTATTATGCTACGGTCATTGTTTCTAAAGGTATTTCAGTAAAGTTATATTTGCTCGACAGGTGAAAATCGTTAACCAACGAATCTCGCATCGCCCAAGCTTCGTCAAGCATCCAAACCGATTGGCAAAAACCATCAGGTCTGACTACTTGAAGAGTGTACTGCCTTTCAGGCTCATCGATACCCAGCTCACTATGTACTATTATTTTATCATGACAATATGTCGTCGTGCGTTTAGAAGACGTAGGCGCTTCAAATCTGTAGTAAATGATCTCTACAAATGGCCATTGATGTAACTCGCTTAAGATCTGATATAAATCGTTAGATATTTCGCTTGAGCAGTGATGGGTATTAATTAAAATAGCAATGCAATTTTTCCAAGGCTGCTTGGATAACGTTAAATTTTCCCTATAAATTTGTGCAAATAATTTACTTATCTTACCCACAGGTGCCCGCTCAGATTGTGCGTTGGATATACCAGCAGGCTTGATAGTTGTCCCTAAGCCCGAATGCATTACGGGCAATTCTTTTTTAATAAACTTACGGTTAGAGAGTGTCAACGCCATACTTTCTAGCAGAGGATGTTCTTTCTTTTCTCGCGTTATTAATTGCGTTGAAAGATCAGCAATTGCCGCTGCTTGTTCTATTGCAGGTATACGCTCTGCTTCGTAGGCGTCTAATAAACTGGTCTCGCTGACATCATGAAAAACTAAAGCCAGCTTCCATGCTAAGTTGAGTGCATCTTGTATACCAGTATTCATACCAGTACCGCCTATCGGGCTAAACAAATGCGCTGCATCTCCGGCGATGAATACGTTCTCTTTTTGTAATTTGTCAGATGTTCTCAGGTAGAGTTGTGCCTTAGATGTCCACTGAGATTCATTAAGCTTGAAAGAATCACCAAAGAGTCTTGCCAATATTTTTTCAGTTGCTTTCTTATCAAACTCATGATTGGGGATATTGCCCTGATGACTTGTGACAACACGCCAGAGGCCGTCACTACTGATTGGAACCAGGATAAAAAGCGTATCGTCATAGACATAATAATGGACGTCAGTCTGACTGATATCCAAATCCAGATAAAAGTCACCTAATGACATATAGAAATCATAATCCCTGCCAGTCAATGTTGCACCAAGGTGCTCCCTGACAACGCTCCGTTTGCCATCACAGCCAACAACATAATCAAAATTTGCTTTAACAACGGATTCATCATTGGTGATTTCTGCTTCCAATGATCCATCCTCGCGCTTGGTTAATTTTGTCAGACGATGTGACCAAAAGACATCAATGTCTTTATTGAGAAGCGCTGATTCCAGTTCACTTTCTGTTTTCCATTGAGGCTGAGTGATCAGGCTTCGTGTCGAAAAATCTAAGCTACCAAAGTCAATGCGAGTAAAAATTTTATTATTCCAATGCACATTGAATTTTTCTATCTCAACGCCAGATTTCCCTATCTGCCCATGGAGCCCTAATAGTTCTAATCCATATAAACTACTGATATTCACCGCCAAGCCTTTACTTTGATTAGTAGTACAAGGCTTACTATCTATAATCCGAAACGGAACGCCGTAAGCAGCTAAGGCATTAGCAAGTGTTAAACCCACAGGGCCTGCACCGACAATCAACACCGAAGATGAATCGACCATACTCATCTCCTCAAACAGCAACTTTAGGTTGAGATGATCTATATAACGTGTAATCAAAATAGCCATTGATTGATTGGTTGGCTTTTTTACCTTCCAATAAACGTAAATCTTGCTTTTTAGACAAGCATAAATCGAGTACAACTTTCGATACGTTGATTCCACCTTGATAAAAGTAGGTTTCAACAATCACATCAAAATATTTATCGTTATCGCTTTCTTTTTCAAGAATCTTCACGTCTAAATTCGAAGGCAATGGAAACAGGAAGTGAGAAAATGATGAATCGAAATGTCTTACCGTTAAGCCATAAGATTCATCTGGGTAATTGCTCTCTAATGCAACGATGGTAGCTTGCCTCGCCGCCTCCATTAATAGCATGGCACCAACATGTTTACCTGTCACATGATCAGAGAGTCGATCGACTTTATCAGTAATAATTAAATCGAACCGGTAGTGATGATCTTCTAACTTCTCTGGTGCGGATATTAATACGTTTTCATCAGACACCTTATGAGTTAGCTCAAGAGGTGGTGATTCAAATTGGGTCGCAACATCCACATTTCGATTCAAAAGTTCTTTAGTAAGGATCTCTCTATCATGTGTATTGACGCCTTGACCAAAATGTATGCTGTCGATTTTTCTTGGCCAATCATGCTGTTTATTCATACGAACAAACATCTCCGTTGAGGTCAGAATATTTACATTATCGGAGAAACTTTCATAATCGTTTCCGATGATTATATACGTATTACCAGTCATAATTATTTCCCTATGAATAGATGCTTGTTCAAGCCGTTTCGTTAACTCGATTTTTCTAAAATTGCCTGTGGGTATCGCGTTCCTTGAATGGCATCAGGTGTAAATAAAGACTCTATTTCATTGATATCTGCTTGGCTGAGTTCGATATTCTGTGAATTGAAATTAGTCGGTAAGTATTTGGGTGTTTTAGAGCCAGGGATAATGTGAATGTTTTTTGATTTTGCTAGTACCCAAGCTAAAGAGACTTCAGATAAGGTTAAGCCATTACGCTCTGAGATGGCTTCAAGCTTATTTAATACAGCCAAGTTATTTTCTATGTTTTCATCACTAAAACGAGGGATTCGCTTTCTAAAATCTACATCTTCTGAAGTAGCGTTAAGGAAACTTTGATCAATGGCACCAGAAAGAAATCCTCGACCTAATGGGCTAAACGCAACAAAAGCGATATCTAATTCTTCACAACAAGGTAAAACACTTTCTTCTGCTTCTCTTGACCATAAAGACAATTCACTTTGTACTGCGCTAATAGTATGCACGGATGAAGCCGCACGAATTTGCTCACTCGAAACTTCACTTAATCCAATTGCTTTAATTTTCCCTTCGTCAACCAACTCTTTCATTGCAGAGACGGTTTCTTCGATAGCAATGTTAGGATCCGGTCTATGTAAATAATAAAGATCAATATAATCCGTCTCTAAGCGCTTTAATGAGTCTTCACAGGCTTTTTTAATGTAATCTCTACTGCCATTAACCGTAATATTATATTTATTATCAGGGTCACGAATAATACCGCCCTTGGTGCAAAGAAAAATATCGTCCCTAAGGTCATTATTGTCTTTAATAAATTTTCCTAAGAGTTTCTCGTTATGCCCATAACCGTACATATCAGCGGTATCGAAATGACGATAACCTAAGTCAAAGGCTTGTTTTAGTGTCAACAGGGACGTGTCTTCATCGGTATTACCATAAAATTCACTCATCCCCATACAGCCCAGACCTACACGTGGAACCATTGTGTTAGCTAGTTTTGTGTGTTTCATGTCTTATTCTCTTTTTTATTTAAATATTGGCCGTATCATCGAAATGCACTGTAACGTAGGCAGAAGTACCTATCCGCATCACATGATCATTTGCATTGTGTACTTTAATTTTTACAGGTATGCGCTTAACGACTTTTGTGAAATTCCCTGTAGCATTCTCTGGCGGAATAACGCTAAAGGTTGAGCCACTACCCGATGATATCCCTTCAACGACACCTTCAAATTCAACCCCTGGATAGGTATCTATAGTAAACACAGCCTTGTCACCCACTTTCATTCGCTCAACCTGCGTTTCTTTAAAGTTTGCTCGCACCCAATAATTCTCAGAACATGAAACAATGCTCGCAATAGGTTGGCCAATTTCCACATAGTCACCTTCAGAAATTCTACGATTGGTCACCTGCCCTGAACGTTTGGCGATAATATTGGTTCGAGAATAATCAATTTTTGATTTTTCCAAACTCGATTTAACTGACTGTATACGACTGGCAGCAAGTTCTAATTTCAATTGCTGTTGTTTAATTTGCATTTCACGCGTTGCACGTAATTCATTTAATCTATTGTCTTCTTTTTTTACAGCCGTATTTTCAGCCATTTTCAAATATTTAATTTTTGAGATGCTTGATTTAAGCGCTGCGACTTCAGCTGCCTTTAGATTGTATGCAGTGTGTGTATTCTTAAAGGTAACTTCCGAAATCAAACCTTTCTTTAATAGCTTTTCTTCTTTTTCATAATTTTCTTTATAAAAATTTAATTGAAATTGTAATCCCTCTAATTCATTTTCTAATGAGGCAATTTCGTGACTTATCGAATTCAATCGAGAGATAAAATTATCCCTGCTGAGTTCTACATCATTAATTTCTTTATCAAGTT
>JAPOUS010000165.1 GCA_026708525.1 Cellvibrionales bacterium | reverse complement strand
TAAAGCATTTTGGAATCCGGCTGATATCATTTGGACTTAATCAGAGGTTCCCTAGAGTGAATATCGATGTTTATCGGCAATCTGAGTATTTAGCGTCCAAAAATCATAGATCAAAAAGCCAATTAAGATGGGTATGCCGATAAAAAATGGGATAGGCAGTACCAACCAGCCCAAACTCATGGTCGAAAGCGTGATAATGAGCATCACCGCACCTGAAATATAATGCCCTATGTAAAAACGGTGTGCACCAAAGATACCTAAAAAGGTGAGTAATACCCAGGCCAGGGTGTAATTGATGTCGCCATCTTCAAAGCGTTGATCCGCTTCTTTTGCCATTGAGGGGATAAGAAAAATATCGATAAGCCAGCCAATTCCCAATAGGCCTAACGTAAAAAACCAAATGGTGCCAGAGATGGGTTTACCGAAATAAAACCGGTGAGAGCCGGTGAAGCCAAATAGCCACAATAAGTAACCAATAATCATCGAATGGCTGGCGTCAAAGTCGGATCGGCTACCGCTGGTGTTCCAACCTTGGGTGCGTGCGTTTTTTTGTTGGTCATCCTTGTTTGATTGGGTTCCATTGCGATCGTTGGGGTATTGGTTCATAACAGAAGATGCGCCCTTGCTTTTGCGATGGGAGATTCAATATCGGTTTGCCAGGCGGTAATGGCTACGTTCACAACCTTTTTACCTTGCCGCACGATGTGGCATCTAGCGTAAGTCTCTTGTAAGCGCCCAGGCCGCAGATAATCTAATGAAAAATCAATAATGCGAGGAATGGCGGCCAATTCAAGGGTAAATATTGCTTCGACAATGGCAGCATTTTCCATAAACCCTCCTATACATCCACCATGTAACGCCGGTAAGGTTGGGTTACCTAAATTGCTTTCGAGAGGGCGAAGTAAATAGTCGGATGCTGTGTTTTCGAAGGTTTGCATGCCAATCATTTTGGCGTAAGGAATAGCCTGAATCAGAGCATTCTTATCCTTACCTTCTAGCGCGGTTTTAAATGAATTAGCCATGTTTCCCTCCTCCAAGGGCACCTTTCATCCGCATAAAGCTAGCTGTGCATCGGGCAATAGGGCGGTCTTCATCCTCCTCATGAAAAGCAAACGCACTGGCAAAGATGACATGTGGAGTAATGCGATAAGCTTCGGCATGCGCTAATACGGTTTTGTCTTTGGTTGCAGGTCGCATATAGTCAATGCGTAAATCAAGGGTGGGAGCAATTTCGAAGGTCTCAAGGGATGCTATAGCAGAAAAACCGCTTGCCGTATCTAATAGCGTCGTTAACGCACCGCCGTGAATAATGCCGGTGTCAGGGTTGCCAACGATGTGTTTACTGTAGGGTAATGCCATTAGAAGCTTACCTTTTTCTGCCGCAATAACGGTCAAACCGAGTTGCTTGCAATGCATTAATGGCTCAACCAAATCTTTGATGAATTTTGTTAGTTCGGCGTCTGCAACAATATTTGTCATATGGCCCCCAGAAAGCTGTGATTATGACGCAAAAAAAGAGATCTGCCTATAGCTTGCAACCTAAGAGGGCAATTATTTATAAATAGTCAACGGCTGGCGAGCGCAACTTTTTAGCGCCGTAAAATTTCCATGAATTGCTTCGATTTCTGTGGAGCTGAATAGGGTGGCATTCCCTTGAGTTTGATCAGAGATTTGATGATTTCAGATAATGCGTAAGCTGAATCATTTGCAACTTTTTGATCAGATACGTTTCCAATGATCTTTGCTCGAACTGTAATTTCATATGCATCTCAAGGTCAAATCAAAGTATGAATATGATGATCAGTTATTAACCATTGATTTGATTGGTCAACTAAGCTCAGTGACGGTAGAGCAGTTCGATCAAGCACTCACAGAAAATAAACTGACATCTGTACGATTTATTGTGTTAAACCTAAAAGGGCTAGATTATATTAGTTCGGCAGGTTTTCGCGCCATTTTCCAAATCACTAAACTGATGCAAGCACGCGGGGGAGAGGTTAAAGTTGCTAACCGGCAGCCGCAAGTTAAAAAAGTCTTTGAGATAATTCAGGCATTACCAACCATGCAATTTTTTGCTGATGACGTTGAAATGGATGCCTATCTAACAAAAATACAAACAGAGCTTCAATCATCTCACTCACTCTCTACGCATGACGTTATTTAAGCACTGGCCTCTGCATAAACGATTAGTGTGGATGGTGTTCCCTCCAATACTGGCGGGCATTATTCTTATTGCCTTAGTTAATGTGCGTTCTGTCATTGATTATCGGATTAATGAAGCCTATTTAGATGCCAAAGCGGGTGCTGCTTTGATGGTTAATCGTATTGCCACTCAAAAGCGCTCGATTGAAGAGGCGATTAACTCAGTGGCTGACTCGTTACAAACCTTTCAGGAATCACATAAAGATTTACAGTCCTTATTAGCACACATGATTTTATCTAACCCTGAAATCAGTGGCGCAAGTTTTATCATGACGAAAGAGTATCGGGCGATAACAAAAGTGCCAATGTGTGAGCCGGAAGATCATGATAAGCCGATCAGTTGGCCTGCGAATTGTTATTTTGCTGATCATTATTTTCAAGTGGGGGATAAGCTGCAATATTTTGACCTAACCACCCTAGAGCCGGACTATATCAAGCATCCAACCTATAAATTAGTGGAAGATATGCAGCGTAAAAATCGAAAAATGGGCTGGTCTCCCTTGCATGCATCCCTTGTGAACGGTGTAAAAATATTCAGTTATATTATTCCAATTGAAACCGTGGTGATGGGGAATAAAGTGATTTTGGCGTATTTAGTGGCTGACCTTGAGTTAAGTAAGCTATTACCCATGATTACCGTAAAAACCCCCACGGAAGGTGATCCGGTTGTTCGCTTGGTTAGTAACAACAATGAGGTGTTAATTGACTCGACAAATAGGCGAGAATACTCATTTAACGATGAATTAAACAGCATCCCGAAAGAAGCCAAAGAGAAACTGGAGCAAGCTATTGCTGAGAAAAAGCCCTTTCAGATGCAATTGCCTTGTCTTTGTGGCCAACAACGTTGTTATTACCTCTATACGAAAATCAGCGATGAAGGGGCAGGCTTATTATATGTCTATCACTTGGAGAATATTTATCATGGCATTGAAGCCTTTGCACTCCAGTATGTAGTGTTAAGTGCTTTGTTGTTATTGGTAGGTTTATTGATTCTTTGGTATCTCTGTAAACGCGCAATGGCTCCATTACATGATCTTTCGCATGCAGCAATAGCTATTGGTGAGGGAAATTTCCAGCAACAATTACCTGCCGTTAAATACAATGATGAAGTGGGTGAAATGGTAACGGCTTTTCGCGCTATGCAGACGGCCTTAGCAACGCACACGGAGCAGCTTAACCGAGAAACTGCCAAACGCCACCGGCTGGAAGGTGAAATGTATGCAGCCAGTGTGATACAAAAAGCCTTGCTCATAGGCGGGGGGCATGTAAGTCAAACGGTTAATCAGCTGTCGATATGGGCTGAAGTTAAATCCGCTCGCGCCATTGGTGGGGACTTTTATCATTTTGAGTTACTGGAGAATAACCGCTTAATATTCATATTGGGTGATGTGTCGGATAAAGGTGTCTCGGCAGCATTGTTTATGACACGAGTGTTAAGTATTTTTCGCTTTGAGATACATCAACACCAGGCTATCGGTGATATTTTGCATGCTATGAATAATGAACTGCTGATGCGTAATGATGAATCTATGTTCGTTACCCTGGTCTGCGGGGAGCTGTCGCTGGATACTTGGCAGTTGGATTATATTTCCGCAGGCCATGATTTGCCTATGATTGTAAAAGCTGAGAGTGTTGCTGATCTTAACGGCGTCATTTCACCGGCATTGGGGTTAAGAGACATTGAGCGTTTTGCGCTCAATACTTATACCCTGCTTGAAGGGGATAAATTAATCCTTTATACCGACGGTATCAGTGAGGCGTTCAGTGCAGAGGATGAAATTTATGGCGATGACCGATTAGCCAAAGTATTGGATAAGTCTAAAGCCGAGCGCGCGAATATTATTGGTGAGAATGTGCTTAAGTCAGTTCGAGGTTTCTCAAACAAGACGGTTCGGGCTGATGATATGGCTATTATGGTCTTAGGAATTGAGCCAATCTATCAATTTTTAATACCTGTTACCAGTGAATCGTTTGAAACCTACCATTATCGTTATGATGCTCAAATGGATGAAGTTAAGCGATGTTTAGCTGATACAGCCGAGCTTGCAAGGGTTTTTGATGTAGGCAATAAACTCTATGGCATGCAACTTGTTGCTGAAGAAATACTTATGAATTGGATTCAGCATGCCGATCATGACTTAAAGGATAAAATAGAATTTATTTGGCTTAAGAGCCTAGAATCTGTGATTTTGGAAGTGGTTGATCAATCATCGGCATTTAATCCTTTAGGGATGGAAAGTGAAACCTACGGAGATATAGGTGGCTTAGGTATTCAATTTATTCAATCAGTAACGGCAGAACAACGCTATCTTCGTGAAAATGATACAAATCGGCTGTGCTTGTCTTTTAATTAATGTGCCTCACTACTACAATAGCGTGCGTTTCAACTAACGTAAT